>JAQSWV010000003.1 GCA_029266455.1 Nocardioidaceae bacterium | reverse complement strand
GCGTTCTGCCACGACCCGTACCCCGACGGGAACCCGTCGGACCCGCCCCAGGCAGACCGGCTCCACTCCGACCCGCACGGCCTCCTGCTCGTCACGGAGGAAGAGCTCGTCGAGCTGATGACCCGCGCCGCGAAGGGCGGGCTCGCACCCGCGGTGCACGCCATCGGCGATGCGGCCAACTCGATGGTGCTGGGCGCGTTCGAGCGGGTCGGCTGCGCGGGCCGCATCGAGCATGCACAGCTGGTCAGTCCCGGTGACGCGCGCCGCTTCGCCCGGCCGGGCCTGGTGGCCTCGGTGCAGCCCCAGCACGCGGTAGCCGACCGGGACGTCGCCGACACACTGTGGGCTGGCCGTACCGCCCATGCCTTTCCGTACGCGTCCCTGCTGAACGCAGGTGCACGCCTGGTCCTGGGCTCGGACGCCCCCGTCTCGGAGCCTGCGCCACTTCAGGCCGTGGCCGACGCCGTGCTGCGCAGCGACGACGACCGACCGCCCTGGCACCCGGAGCAGGCCATCGGTCTGGGCGACGCCCTCGCGGCCGCGAGCGGCGGGCGCCGCGGCATCACTGTCGGGGACCGAGCGGACCTGGTTCTGCTGGGCGCAGATCCGGCGCACGTGCCGGTACGAGACCTCCCGCTTGTTCCTGTCCTGGCCACCCTGCTCGGCGGCCGGTTCACCGCCGGCAGCCTCGGCTGAGGCTCGCACCGGTCAGCTGCGCACCCGCTGCGCGCGCGACCCCCTGTCCGATCATCCGCGCACTACGACGGCAGGGGCCCTCAAACCTTGCCGATCATCCGCGCGCTACCACGGCAGATCCTCGGGAACTTACGATCATCCGCGCACTGTGACGTCCGACGCGCCGTCGTAACGCGCGGATGAGTGGTGGAGGCGGGGGGCCCAGCGAGCCGGCGTCATGGCGAGTCCGCCGGCGTACGGTCGAGCGGGATGTTGAGGCCGAGGAGCGCTGGCGGGTCCTGGTCGTCGGGGAGCATGCGCACATGTGTCAGGGCGCCGTTGTGTATCCGGGGGAAGATGCGGCGATAGTGCGACAGCTCGATTCCCAGCAGCAGGCACAACGCCAGCCGGAAGGCGGTGTTGTGAGCCACGACGAGCACCGTCTCGTCCGGATGGGACGAGGTGAGCCCGCGCAGCACTCCCGCCACCCGACGGGCGGCGTCGGCAGGGGGTTCGGAACCGGTGAAGGAGTGCCGGACGGGATCAGCGCGGAACGCCTCGACGACTCCTGGGTGGTCTGCGTCGACCTCGTCGAGGGTGCGACCTTCGGCTATGCCGAAGTGGACCTCGCGCAGGTCGTCGACGATCACGGGCTCGATGCCCAGGGCAGCGGCGGTCGGGGCCGCGGTCTCGAGGCAGCGCCGCATCGGAGAACAGATCAGCCCGGTGGGCGCCGCATTGGTCGCCCACCTGGCGAGGGCCCGGGCCTGCTGACGGCCCACCGTGGTCAGCCCGACGTCGCTCGATCCGCAGTAGCGGTTCTCAGCGTGCCACGGGGTCTGGCCGTGGCGCGACAGGATCAGCCGCGTGCCCAGTGACTCATCACGCGGCCCAACGGTGCTGGTGCTGGCGACACGACGAGTCGCGGGATCAGTCACGCGTCCGCACAGCAACCACCCGAGGCGACACGCCGTCCAGCCGATCCCGCCCGGACAGCGAAGTCAGGAACCGCCGATGGCGGTCGGCCAAGTCTCCGCGCTCGCGCCAGCCGGAGCCAGGGTCGCGGGACACCGGGCAGGTCCCCGAGCACAGCACGTCATCGTCTCGACAGACCAGAGCCGGCCGGACGCTTCGCCTGCCGAGATCGCTCCACCAACGGGTCTCGGTCAACGCCATCCTCCGCCTCGGTGCTCGGGCAGGCAGAGACCCGCTCGTACGCGTCATCCCTGACACTTCCCGTCACAGTATGACCGGCGGGGCCGCTCAGCCGCGTCGGCCGTCGTCCTAGTGCGCGGATGATCGGGGGAGGCGGGCCAGCACCCCCGTCGTACTGCGCGGATGATCGGGGGAGGCGGGCCAGCACCCCCGTCGTACTGCGCGGATGACCGGGGGAGGCGGGCCGGCACCCCCGTCGTACTGCGCGGATGACCGGAGGAGGCGGGCCGGCAGCCCGTCGTACTGCGCGGATGACCGGAGGAGGCGGGCCGGCACCCCCGTCGTACTGCGCGGATGATCGGGGGCGGGACGACCCCGTACCGTGTCGGGGTGAGCGAAGAGCGGCGAGGGCTGCTGAGCGGCTTCGCCGCATACGCCCTGTGGGGCGTCGTCCCGTTGTACTTCCAGCTGCTCGAGCCGGCCAGCTCGATCGAGGTACTGGCACACCGCGTCGTCTGGTCGCTGCTCGTCGTGCTCGGTCTGCTGGCACTGCGCAGCGGCTGGGGCAGGCTGCGGTTGCTGCTCGGCGACCGTCGCCGGATGCGGTTGCTGGCCGTGGCGGCGGTGGTGGTCGGGATCAACTGGGGAGTCTTCATCTGGGCCACCACCCACGACCACGTGGTGGACACGTCGCTGGGGTACTTCATCAACCCGCTGGTGCTGATCGGACTCGGCGTCGTGCTGCTGGGCGAGCGGCTGCGGCGGGCGCAGTGGGCCGGCCTGGCCGTCGCGCTCGTCGCGGTCCTCGTGCTGACCGTGGACTACGGGCGGCCACCCTGGGTGGCGCTGGTGCTCGCCTTCTCCTTCGGTACCTACGGGCTGATGAAGAACCTCGCGGCCGTGGGGGCCGTGGAGGGCCTGGCGGTGGAGACCCTGCTGCTGGCGCCGTTGGCGCTCGGGTACCTGGTCTGGCTGCAGGGCAGCGGCGACGGGACGCTGTTCCTCGACCCGCCGCACGCGCTGCTGCTGGCGGGAACCGGCCTGGTGACGGCGCTGCCACTGCTGCTGTTCGGGGCAGCGGCCACCCGGGTGCCGCTCAGCACGCTCGGGCTGCTGCAGTACGTGGCACCCGTCATGCAGTTCCTGCTCGGCGTCCTGGTGTTCCACGAGCAGATGTCGACGGGCAGGTGGGCGGGTTTCGCGCTGGTGTGGCTGGCGTTGGTGATCATCAGCACGGAGTCGATCGTGAACGGGCGCCGGGTCGCACGGGCGGCGCGACGCCGGCCCGTCCCGCCGCCCGTGGAGAACCTCTGCTGAGCTTCCGTGGGGCGGCTTCGGCGGGGCTTCGGGGCGTCAGGGCACCCCACCCGACACGGCACAGACACGCGTCGAACCTCGCTACTCCGGACACCTGCCGACGCTAGGGTCGCATCCCGTCGTCACCGTCCGACCGCACAGGAGTTGCACATGTCACCTCAGCGGCTGCCCATGATCGAGGCGCCCGGAGCACGCGGCGGGCGCAGCCGCATGACCTGCACCTTCCGGTGCGGCAACGCCTGCGCGCATCCCGCACCGAACCGCTCCGGCAACCCGCACATCGCCGAGTTGTTGGGCGGCGTGGTGGCGCGACGTACGGTCCTGCGCGGTGCCGCCGCGGCCGGTGCCGCAGCCGGTGTTCTGACCACCCCCTCGACGGCTGCCGCAGCCACGGGTCTGTCCGGGGCCGAGGCCGCTGGTTCGCTGACGTTCCGCCCGGTGGCACCCAACAGGCGTGACAACGTCACCGTCCCGGTCGGGTACGACTACGACGTCGTCGTCAAGTGGGGTGACCGCGTCCTGCCCGGCGCGCCGCGCTTCGATGTCTACAACCAGACCCCGCAGTCACAGGCCCAGCAGTTCGGCTACAACTGCGACTACGTCGCGATGCTCCCGACCGGGAAGCGTGGACGGGCCGTACTCGTGGTGAACAACGAGTACACGAACGAGGAGCTCATGTTCCCCTCCGGGCACTACTCGGACAACGACATGCGTCGCATCAGCATCCAGGCGCACGGCATGTCTGTCGTCGAGATCCGCCGGGGCAGCCGGCCGGGATCCTGGGAGCAGGTCCCGGCCGAGCGGACCACCTTGAACCGTCGGATCACCGGCGACTCCCCGATGCGGATGGTGGGGCCGGCCGCAGGCGCCCGGCGACTGCGCACGTCGAACGACCCGACCGGCCGCCACGCGCGGGGCACCTTGAACAACTGCGCGGGAGGCACCACCCCGTGGGGAACGGTGCTGAGCGGCGAGGAGAACTTCAACCAGTACTTCGACATCAGCGGACCCACCGCCGCCAGACACGCGGAGAGCTACGAGCGGTACTCGCTCAACGGCGAGGACACCCGAGGCTGGGGCAAGGTCGACCCACGCTTCGAGCTGTCCGAGGAGCCCAACGAGCCGTTCCGGTTCGGCTGGATCGTCGAGGTCGACCCCTTCCGCCCCGGGTCCACCCCGCGCAAGCACACCATGCTCGGCCGCTTCAAGCACGAGGGCGCCAACATCCGGGTCGGGCCCAGCGGCCATGTCGCGGCGTACATGGGCGATGACGAGAAGGGCGAGTACATCTACAAGTTCGTGTCGCGTCGCCGCTGGCGCGACTCGGACTCGCCGGCCGCCCGCCGGCACAACATGCGGCTGCTGCAGGAGGGCACCCTGTACGTCGCCCGCTTCACCGGCGACGGCACCGGCGACGACGAGTACGACGGCACCGGGAGGTGGATCCCGCTGGCCTCCGACACCGAGTCGTTCGTCGACGGCATGACTGTCCAGGACGTGCTCATCGACACCAGGCTGGCCGGCGACGCGGTGGGCGCCACCGCGATGGACCGCCCGGAGGATGTGGACGTGCACCCGCGGACCGGCAAGGTCTACGCGGCTCTGACCAACAACGACGAGCGGGGCGTCGAGTTCCCGGTCGACGAGCCCAACCCGATCGGCTCCAGCCTGGTTCGCGACGAGCTGGGCGAGCCGCTGTACCGGGAGAAGGGCAACCGGCACGGGTACGTGCTGGAGCTCACCGAGGTGGGCAACGACCCGCGGGCGACGAGCTTCCGGTGGGCGCTTATGCTGGTGTGCGGCGATCCCGAGGCCCCGCGGACCTACTTCGCGGGGTACCCCAAGGACAAGGTCAGTCCCATCTCCTGCCCCGACAACCTCGCCTTCGACCCTGCCGGCAACCTGTGGGTCGCCACCGACGGCAACGCCCTCGGCTCGAACGACGGCATGTTCGCGGTGCCGCTGACCGGGCGGCACCGTGGACGGGTCAGGCAGTTCCTCACCGTGCCCGTGGGCGCGGAGACCTGCGGTCCTCTCATCTCGCGCGACGGGCGCACGGTCTTCGCCGCCGTCCAGCACCCCGGGGAGGTCGACGACGGTGGCAGCTTCGAGCATCCGGCCAGCACGTGGCCGCACACCGACCGGTTCCCGAGACCGGGGGTGGTCTGCTCGTACCGTGTCGACGGCGGGCGCATCGGCGCCTGACGCAACGCTACGGGTCGGTCAGCGCGGGGCCAGGGGTCGGCTGCGCGGCCAGGGGGTCGGCTCAGGAGGTGCGCGTGACGACGACGTCGCACAGGGCGTCGAGGGCGTCACGCGGGGAACCTCTGGGCAGGCCGGGAAGCAGTGCCCGCGCGCGCTCCGCTCGCTCGAGCACGTGCCGGCGGGCCTGGCCGAGCGCCGGGTGTGCGCGTAGCAGCGCCAGGGCCTCTGCGTGCAGGCCGTCGTCGGTGAGGTCGGTCGCCAGCAGGACGTGCAGTCGCGCGTCACCCGGCTCGGTCGAGCGTCGCGCCAGCAGGACGGGCAGCGTGGGGACGCCCTCACGCAGGTCGGTGCCGGGCGTCTTGCCCGACTCGGTGAAGTCGCTGGCCACGTCGAGGACGTCGTCGGACAGCTGGAAGGCTGCCCCGATGTGTTCGCCGTACTCCGTCAGCACGTCCTGGTGCCCGGGACCGACCCCCGCCACCAGGGAGCCCAGCCGTGCCGCCGCCGCGATCAGTGACCCGGTCTTGTCGGCCACCACCGACAGGTAGTGCTCGAGCGGGTCGTCGTCGCCCGGACCCATCGTCTCGCTGATCTGCCCCTGCACCAGCCTCGAGAACGTCCGCGCCTGGATGCGCACTGCCTCCGGTCCCAGCCCGGCCACGATGTCGGAGGCCTGGGCGAACAGCCAGTCACCGACGAGGATCGCGACCGAGTTGTCGAAGCGGGCATTGGCGCTGGGGGCGCCCCGCCGGAGCAACGCCTCGTCCATCACGTCGTCGTGGTAGAGCGTGGCCAGATGGGTCAGCTCGACCACCAGCGCGGCAGGTACGACACCGTCGGCCGCGGGGTCACCGAACTCGGCGGCCAACACGGTCAGCAGCGGACGGAAGCGCTTGCCGCCGGCGTCGAGGAGGTGCCGGGCAGCCTCGGTGACGAAGGGGGCGTCGCTGGCGACCGCGTCCGCCAGCTGCTCCTCGACGAGGGTGAGCCGCTCCCGGACACGCTCCTGCAGGTCGGGGTCGCCCACGCGCATGGCCAGCGCGGTTGCCGACGCTCCGGGGACCATCAGCGGACAAACGCGCCGGCCTGCTGGGCCAGGTCGAGAACGGGCCCCGGGACCACGCCGAGGGCAACGGTCGCCAGCGCGGTCACCGTGATCACGCCGGTGGTCAGGATGCTGGGGACAGCGACCGCGGGCTTGATGTCGACCGGGTCGGAGAAGAACATCGCGACGATCACGCGCACGTAGAAGAACGCCGCCACCGCGCTCATGACCACGGCCACCACGACCAGCGGCCACGCCCCGCCCGCCCATGCCGCGGCGAACACCGCCCACTTGCCGATGAAGCCGCTGGTGAGCGGGATTCCGGCGAAGGCCAGCAGGAAGAACGCGAACGTGCCGGCCAGCACGGGCGCCTCCCGACCCAGGCCGGCCCAGCGCGACAGGGCCGTGGTCTCGCCGCCCGCGTCGCGCACCAGGGTGATGATCGCGAACGCCCCGATCGTCGAGAAGCCGTAGGCGGCAAGGTAGAACAGCACGCTGGAGACGCTGGTGACGCCGACCACATCGCCGGTGCCCGCGTACACCCCGGCGAAGCCGACAAGCACGAAGCCTGCGTGGGCGATCGACGAGTAGGCCAGCATGCGCTTCACGTCGGTCTGCGTGATCGCGATGACCGATCCCACCACCATGGTCAGGATGGCCACGACCCACATCAGGGGCCGCCAGTCCCACGACGCGCCGCCGAAGGCGACGTAGAACACCCGCATGAGGGCGCCGAACGCGGCGATCTTGGTGCAGGCCGCCATGAACGCGGTCACTGCTGTCGGGGCGCCCTGGTAGACGTCGGGCGTCCAGGCGTGGAACGGCGCCGCGCCGACCTTGAAGAGGAGACCGACCGCCATGAGACCGATGCCACCGAGCAGGTAGGCGTTGGCACCGCTCGACGCCGACACCGCTGCATCGATGTCGGCGAGCTCGAACGAGCCCGCGAAGCCGTAGATCAGCGCGACCCCGTAGAGGAAGAACGCCGACGAGAACGCCCCCAGCAGGAAATACTTCATCGCCGCCTCCTGCGAGAGCAGCCGGCGGCGACGCGCCAGCCCGCACAGCAGGTACAGCGGCAGGGACAGCACCTCGAGGGCGACGAACATCAGCAACAGGTCGTTGGACGCGGGGAAGAGCAGCATCCCCGTCACCGCGAACAGCAGCAGCGGGAAGACCTCGGTGTGCTCGATGCCTCTCGTCGACGCCTCCCGCTCGGCGTCGGTGCCGGGCAGGGCAGCCGCCTGCCCGGCGAAGGAGGTCAGCCCACCCTCGAGCCGACGCTCGGCGAACAGCAGCACGCTGATGAGCGACATCACCAGCAGCGTTCCCCACAGGAAGACAGTGGGGCCGTCGACGACCATGGAGTTCTCGACCGCGAGCGAGCCGCGGGCCAGCAGGCCTGCGTCGAGCGTGTCGAGCGCGAGACCCACCCGCACCGTGTCGGCGAGCGCGATCAGCAGACCGAGGGCCGCGACCCCCACCTGCACCGGGTACCGCCACGCGCGCGGCACGAACGCCTCCACGAGGACGCCGAGGATGGCGGCACCGACCACGATCAGCAGCGGCGAGATCGTGGCGTACTCGACCTTCGGCGACTCGAACTCGGCGAGCAGGATCACGGGAGGCTCCCCTCGGAGACCATGACGTCGGGAGCCGGCTGCTCGACCCCTACGACATCGAGCGTGGCGCCGACCGCGGGATCGATGACGTCCAGCAGCACCTGCGGGAAGAAGCCGAGGACCACGATGACAGCGATCAGCGGCGCGAGGGCGAGCCGCTCACGCGTCCCGAGGTCGCGCGTCGCCGGGAGCGAGTCTCGCACCGGGCCGTTCATCGTGCGCTTGTACATGAGCAGGATGTACAGGGCGGCCAGCACGATGCCCAGCACGGCGGCGACGGCCGCGACCTCGGAGCGGCGGAAGGTGCCGGCCAGCACGAGGAACTCGCTCACGAACGGAGACAGGCCCGGGAGCGAAAGGCTGGACAGGCCGGCCACGAGGAAGAAGCCGGCCAGCACCGGGGCCGACCTCTGCACACCGCCGTAGTCACTGATGCGGGCCGAGCCGTGCCGGTGGATCAGCATGCCGGTGACGAGGAACAGCGCGGCCGTCGACATACCGTGGTTGAACATGTACAGCGTCGAGCCCGAGCCGCCCTGGCTGGTGAACACGAAGATGCCCAGCACGATGAACCCGAAGTGCGACACCGACGTGTACGCGATCAGCCGGCGCATGTCGTCCTGGCCGATCGCCAGCAGCGCGCCGTACAGCACGGACACGACCGCCAGCACGATGATCACCGGCGACGCCCACTGCGACGCCTCGGGAAAGAGCCCGAGGCAGAAGCGGATCATGCCGAACGTGCCGATCTTGTCCAGGATGCTCACCAGAAGCACCGAGGTGCCGGGCGTCGCCGCCTGCGCGGCGTCGGGCAGCCACGTGTGCACCGGGAACATCGGGGCCTTGACCGCGAACGCGATGAAGAAGCCCAGGAACAGCCAGCGGCCGGTGGTCTCGTCCATCGGCAGCTGCGAGAGCTCGGACAGCAGGTAGGTCGGGCCCCCGTTGTCGGCGGCGACCACGTACAGGCCGACCACCGAGGCCAGCATCAGCAGCCCGCCGAGGAGGCTGAACAGCAGGAACTTCACGGCGGCGTAGTTGCGCCGGGCCCCGCCGAACCCGCCGATCAGGAAGTAGATCGGCACGAGGGTGGCCTCGAACAGCACGTAGAACAAGAACACGTCGGTAGCCGCAAAGACCCCGACGGCCAGTCCCTCCAGAGCCAGGATCCACGCGAAGAAGGCGTTGGTGCTCCACCGGCCCTCGTCCCCGTCGTGCCAGGACGCCAGGATCACGATCGGTGTGAGCACGAGGGTGAGCAGCACCAGCGTCAGGCCGATGCCGTCGACGCCCATCGCGTAGTAGGCGCCGAGCGATGCGATCCAGACGTGCTGCTCGGTCAGCTGGAAGCCGCCACCCGGGTCGAACTGCGTGAGCGCCGCGACCAGGCCGAGGGCCAGGGCCAGCACCGAGACGGCCAGTGCCAGCGGGGCTGCGATCCGGCGGCTCCGTGGGGCCAGCGCCAGGGCGACGGCCCCGATCAGCGGCAGTGCGGCGATCACGCTCAGCCAGGGGAAGCTCATGACAGCGTCACCGCCAACGTGGCAGCGATCGCGAGCAGGGCCCCGCCGAGCATGGTGAGGGCGTAGGACCGGACGAAGCCCGTCTGCAGACGCCGGGCCGTGCCGGACGTGCCGCCGACCAGGGCGGCAAGCGCGTTCACGGTCCCGTCGATGAGCACGTCGTCGACATAGACCAGTGCGGCCGTGAGCTTCTGACCCGGCCGCATGAACACGGCCTCGTTGAGCGCGTCACCGTACAGGTCGGCCCGCGCGGCCCGGGTGGCGGCGCTGACTCGGGTCGGCGCGGTGTCGGCGATGGTCTGCGATGGTCCGTACCGCGACCAGGCCACCGCAACACCGGCGAGCACGGTCAGGACGATGAGCCCGGTCAGCACGATCGCCGGCACGAACAGCTCGTGGTGCTCCTCGGGCCCGACCACCGGCTCGAGCCACTCGACGATCCAGTCGCCGAGGATCAGGACGCCGCCGACGAGCGACCCGGCGGCCAGGACGACCAGCGGGGTCGTCATGACTGCCGGCGACTCGTGCGGGTGCACGTCGGGCCTCCAGCGGCGCTCACCGAAGAAGGTCATGAGCATGACGCGGGTCATGTAGAAGGCGGTGATGCCTGCGCCGAGGAGCGCGCCCACGCCGTAGACCCAGTTCTCGCCGAACGCGGCCTCGATGATGTGGTCCTTGCTGAAGAAGCCCGAGAAGCCGGGGAAGCCGATGATCGCGAGGTAGCCGAAGGCGAAGGTGGCGAACGTGATCGGGGCGGCCTTGCGCAGAGCGCCGTAGTGGCGCATGTCCACGTCGTCGTTGGTGGCGTGCATGACCGAGCCAGCGCCGAGGAACATGTTGGCCTTGAAGAAGCCGTGCGTGAGCAGGTGGAAGATCGCGAACGCATAGCCGGCCGGGCCGATGCCGGCCGCGAGCATCATGTAACCGATCTGGCTCATGGTCGACCCGGCAAGCGCCTTCTTGATGTCGTCCTTGGCGCATCCGATGACCGCACCCACCAGCAGCGTGACGAGACCCACGATCACGACGGCAGTCTGCGCCACGGGTGCCAGCTCGTAGACGAAGTTCGACCGCACGACCAGGTAGACGCCGGCGGTGACCATGGTGGCCGCATGGATGAGGGCCGAGACCGGCGTCGGCCCCTCCATGGCGTCGAGCAGCCAGGACTGCAGGGGCACCTGGGCCGACTTGCCGCAGGCGGCCAGCAGCAGGAGCAGCCCGAGCACGGTCGCCACCGCCTCGGACGTCTCCGGCATGCCGGCCGAGACGCCGACGAAGCTCGAGGTGCCGAAGGTCGCCACCATCAGCATCACGGCCAGGGACATGCCGAGGTCGCCGACCCGGTTGACGACGAAGGCCTTGTTGGCGGCGGTCGCCGCGGAGTCCTTGTGCGCCCAGAAGCCGATGAGCAGGTACGAGGCCAGGCCGACGCCCTCCCACCCGAGGAACACCGCCAGGTAGTCGTCGGCCAGGACCAGCACCAGCATCGCCGTCACGAAGAGGTTCAGGTACCCGAAGAAGCGCCGCCGACGGTCGTCGTGCGCCATGTACCCGACGGAGTAGATGTGGATCAGTGAGCCGACCCCGGTGATCAGCAGCACGAACAGGGCCGACAGCGGGTCGAACAACAGACCCATCTGCACGGTGTAGTCGCCGACGTCGAGCCAGGTCCACAGCGTCTGGGCGACCTGACGGTCCTCGTGGTCGCGCCCCAGAAGCTGCACGAACATGACCAGCGCGAGCAGGAACGACCCGATCGGCATGGCGCAGCCCAGCAGGTGGCCCCACCTGTCGGTGCGCCGACCACCGACCAGCAGCACGAGGGCACCCAGTGCCGGCAATGCCACGACGAGCCACAACAGCGAGAACACCCCGTCGACGGCCGTGGGCACCACGGGAACCCCCGCCTCACCCGAGGCGAGGGGCGTACCGCTGAGAGCAAGCGGGCTCACGGTGCTCCTCCGGACAAGTGGGGGATCTCCTTAGTACTTGAGCAGGCTGGCGTCGTCGACCGAGGCCGAGCGTCGCGAACGGAAGATAGCGACGATGATCGCCAGCCCCACCACCACCTCCGCAGCGGCCACCACCATCACGAAGAACGCGGCCACCTGCCCGTCCAGCTGCCCGTGCGCCCGCGAGAAGCTGACGAACGCGAGGTTGGTCGCGTTGAGCATCAGCTCGACGCTCATGAACACGACGATGGCGTTGCGGCGCACGAGCACGCCGGTGGCGCCGATGGTGAAGAGCAGCGCCGAGAGCGTGAGGTAGTGCTCGGTGTTCATCGGCCGCTCCCGCGCTCCACGTGGCCGGCGCTCGGCGCGTCGGGGTCGAGGGCCGCGTCGAGCTCGGCTGTGGTGCGCTCCACGTCGGTGGGGGAGCTGGTACGGACGAGCCCGCGCGACTGCAGGGACCGCGACACCGAGATCGACGAGGGCGACCCGTCCGGAAGCAGTGCCGGGGTGTCGACGGCGTTGTGCCGGGCGTAGACACCGGGGACGGGAAGCGGACCGGGGTGCTTGCCGGACTCGGCGTAGTCGCGCATCCGCTGCGCCGCGAAGTCGGACTGTCGCTGCTTCGGCGAGAGCCGTTCGCGGTGGGCGAGGACCATGGCACCCATCGCTGCGGTGATGAGCAGCGCACTGGTGATCTCGAACGCCAGGATGTAGCGGCCGAACAGCAGCGTGGCCAGGGCATCCACGTTGCCGTCGGCGTTGGCCTCGCCGAGTCCGACGCTCGCGGAGAGGGTTGCCTGGGCCACTCCCAGGACTAGCAGCAGACCGAACAGCAGCCCCACCGCGGTCGCAGCCAGCCGCTGACCGGGGATCGTCTCGACGACGGAGTCAGAGGAGTCGACCCCCACCAGCATGAGCACGAACAGGAACAGCATGAGGATGGCGCCGGTGTAGACGATGATCTGCACGGCGAACAGGAAGGGAGCCTCTTGGGCGGCGTACAGAACGGCGAGCGACACCATCACCACGGCCAGCAACAGCGCCGAGTGCACGGCCTTGCGCACCAGCACCATGCCGAGTGCTGCCACCACCATCAGCGGGGCCAGGACCCAGAACGCGATCACGACGTGGCTCCCTCGCCCGCGCCCGCCGTCGGTGTGGTGCCGCGGTAGTAGTCCTTCTCGTCATCGCCCAGTCGCATCGGATGCGGCGGCTGCTCCATCCCGGGCAGCAGCGGCGCCAGCAGGTCGTTCTTCTCGTAGATGAGGTCTGCCCGGTTGTCGTCGGCCAGCTCGTACTCGTTGGTCATCGTCAGCGCCCTGGTGGGGCACGCCTCGATGCACAGACCGCACAGGATGCAGCGCAGGTAGTTGATCTGGTAGACGCGGCCATAGCGCTCGCCCGGCGAGTAGCGCTCGGCGGAGGTGTTGTCGGCGCCCTCGACGTAGATCGCGTCGGCCGGGCAGGCCCACGCGCACAGCTCGCAGCCCACGCACTTCTCGAGGCCGTCCGGCCATCGGTTGAGCTGGTGGCGACCGTGGAAGCGTGGAGCCGTGGGCTTCTTGTCGTAGGGGTACTCCTCGGTCACCACCCGGCGGAACATGGTCCGGAAGGTGACACCGAAGCCCGCGACCGGGTCCCAGAGCTGTTCCTTGAGGCTAGGCACGGTCGTCCTCTCGATGCTGCGTGTCGGCTGGCTCTGGGTCCGTGCTGGAGCCCTGCGTGTCGTCCGGCGTGCCGGTCAGCACGGTAGCGCCGGTGAGCTCGGGCAGGCGCTGGCCCGGCATCGGCGGCACCGGGTAGCCGCCCGCGAACGGGTCGAAGTCGGCGTCGTACGCCTCCTCCTGGTCATCGCCCTTGCGATCCGGCAGGAGCACCGTTGCCAGCAGGAGCAGCGCGATCACCACGCCGCCGGCGATGAACCAGGTGCGGTCGAGGCCGCCGCCCTGCATCTCGTTGCGGGCCAGCCGCACACCCGACACGGCGACGATCCACACCAGTGCCGCCGGGATCAGCACCTTCCATCCCAGCTTCATGAACTGGTCGTAGCGCATGCGCGGCAAGGTGCCACGCAGCCAGATGAAGAAGAAGAGGAAGCCCGCGACCTTGCCGAGGAACCACAGGACCGGCCAGAAGCCGCTGTTGGCGCCGTCCCAGATCGACAGCGGCCACGGCGCGTACCAGCCCCCGAGGAACAGGGTCGTCGCCAGCCCGGAGACGGTGACCATGGCGATGTACTCACCGAGGAAGAACAGCGCGAACTTCAGCGAGGAGTACTCGGTGTGGAAGCCACCGACCAGCTCCCCCTCGGCCTCGGCCAGGTCGAAGGGCGCTCGGTTGGTCTCGCCCACCATCGAGACGAGGAAGATCAGGAAGCTGGGGAGCAGGATGAAGACGAACCACACGTCCTGCTGCGCTGCGACGATGCCTGACGTCGACATGGTGCCCGCGTAGATGAAGACCGCGACCAGCGACAGGCCCATCGCGACCTCGTACGAGATCACCTGCGCCGAGGACCGCAGTCCTCCCAGAAGCGCGTAGGTAGATCCCGAGGACCAGCCGCCGAGAACGATGCCATAGACCCCGAAGGACGCGACGGCGAGGATGTAGAGCACGGCGACGGGGAGGTCGGTCAGCTGCAGAGGGGTCGTCGTGTCGGTGAACGGGATGGTGACGACCGGCCCGAGCGGGATCACCGCGAACGCGATGAACGCCGCGGTCGCCGTGATGACCGGGGCGATCACGAAGACGACCTTGTCGGCCGCCTTGGGGACGACGTCCTCCTTCAGCGCCAGCTTGATCCCGTCGGCCAGGGACTGCAGCAGACCGAAGGGGCCGTGGTACTTCGGGCCCACCCGGTGCTGCATGCGGGCCACGACCTTCCGCTCGGCCCAGATGGTGATCAGCGTCAGGCCGACGAGCAGCACGAAGACCAGGACGGCCTTGAGGCCGACGACCCACCAGGGGTCGACCCCGAACGCGGAGAGGTCCTCCTCGGCGAGGATCGTCATGCCTGCCCTCCTTGCCGGCCGGCGCTGCCGGGGGCGCTCGCGCCGCCGGCGGCGGACACCGTGACCAGGTCGCCCGCGCCCGCCCCCAGCGAGGAGCGCAGCCGCACGCCGGCGGAGTGCTCGGGGGCCCAGGCCACGCTGTCGGGGATGTCGGCGGTCTCTGCGGGCAGAGTCACCGAGCCGACCTGCGTCCGCAGGGTGACCTGGTCACCCTCCACGACGCCCAGGCGGTGCAGGGTGGCCGCGGACAGCCGGACGGTGGCGGGCCGCGCTGTGCCGAGGAGGTAGGGCTCGCCGTCGAGCATGCGGCCGTCGTCGATCAGCAGCTTCCAGGTGTCCAGGACGAACTCGCCGGTCCCCGGGATCGGCCCCTCGACGGCATCGACAGCCGGAGCGTGTGCGCGCGCGCCGTCCCAGAACCAGACCTCGGCGAACTCGGCCCGCGCCTGCTCGACGGTCCGGAAGCCCAACCCGCGGGACAGGTGCGTCATCGCCTCCGCGATGCCGGCGAGAACGCGCACGTCCGGCAGCGCGTGCCCACCGGACAGCACCTGCTCGAACACCCTCGGGCGGCCCTCCCAGTCGACGAACGTGCCGGACTTCTCGACCGCCGGGGCGACGGGAAGCACCACGTCGGCGCGCTCGGTGACCTCGCTGGCGCGGATCTCCATGCTCACCAGGAACGGGACCTTCGCCAGCGCAGCACGGGCACCAGCCGGGTCGGGCAGGTCGACGGGGTCGACCCCGGCCACCACCAGTGCGCCCAGCTGCCCGGCGGCCGCCGCCCCCAGCATCGCGTCGGTGTCGAGGCCAGGGGTCGACGGCAGCGCCGGGACACCCCATGCCGCCGCGAGGTCGGCGCGCGCCGATGCGTCGGACACGGTGCGGCCGGCGGGAAGCAGCCCGGGCAGGCAGCCCGCATCGACCGCACCACGGTCGCCGGCCCGACGCGGGACCCAGGCCAGCCGTGCCCCCGTACGCGCCGCAAGGGCGAGGGCTGCCGTGTAGGCGCCGGGGGTGGTGGCCAGCCGCTCGCCGACCATCAGGATGCCGCCGGAGTCGAGGGCCACCTCGCCGTCGTCACCGAGGGCCGACAGTGCCGCGGCCTCGCCGCCGGGCGCCGTCGGCAGGACCGTCGCGCTCAGCTTGGCCAGGCCGCGGCTGGTGTGGCTGGCCACCGCGAACACTCGCTGGCCGTTCTTGCGTACCGCCTTGCGCAGCCGCAGGAAGATGGTCGCCGCCTCCTCCTCCGGGTCGAGACCGGCGAGGACCACGGTGCGGGCCCGCTCGAGGTCGGCGTAGGTCACCCCCAGACCCGACCCGGCGACGTGGGACGCGAGGAACTGCGCCTCCTCGGCGGAGTGCCGACGCGCCCGGAAGTCGATGTTGTTGGTGCCGAGCACGACCCGGGCGAATTTCGAGTAGGCGTAACTGTCCTCGCGCGTGAGTCGTCCGCCGGTCAGCACGCCGACTCCCCCGCCGTCCTGACCGGCTGCCCTGGTGAGGGCGGTCGCGGCGGCGGCGAACGCAGCCGGCCACGAGGTCGGCTGCAGCTCACCGGTGCCGGGGTCACGCACCAGCGGATGGGTGATCCGGTCGTCCTGGCGCGCGTACGTGAACGCGAACCTGTCCTTGTCGCTGATCCACTCCTCGTTGACCTCGGGGTCGTCGGCCGAGAGCCGGCGCATGACCCGGCCGCGCCGGTGGTCGACCCGGATGGCCGCACCGCAGGCGTCGTGCTCGGCGACCGACGGCGTCGAGACGAGGTCGAACGGCCTGGCACGGAAGCGGTAGCCGGCGCTCGTCAACGCACCCACCGGGCAGATCTGGATGGTGTTGCCCGAGAAGTACGACTCGAACGGCTGGTGCTCGTAGACGCCGACCTGTTGGAGCGCACCCCGGTCGATCATCGCGATGAAGGGATCGCCGGCGATCTGGTCGGAGAAGCGGGTGCACCGCGCACAGAGCACGCAGCGCTCACGGTCGAGCAGGACCTGCGCCGAGATGTTGATCGGCTTCGCGAACGTCCGCTTGGTCTCGAGGAAGCGCGACTCGCCACGGCCGTTGGACATGGCCTGGTTCTGCAACGGGCACTCGCCGCCCTTGTCGCAGACCGGGCAGTCCAGCGGGTGGTTCACCAGCAGGAACTCCATGATCCCTTGCTGGGCCTTGTCGGCCACGGGGGACGAGGCCTGGGTGCGGACGACCATGCCGGGCGCGACCGTGAGCGTGCACGACGCCTGCGGCTTGGGCATCGGCCGACCGTTCCCGGCGTCGGGCACCTCGACCAGGCACTGCCGGCAGGCACCCACCGGGTCGAGCAGTGGGTGGTCGCAGAACCGCGGGATCTGGACACCGATCAGCTCGGCGGCACGGATCACCAGCGTCTCCTTGGGGACGCTGATCTCGACGTCGTCGATGGTGAGCGTCACCAGGTCGTCCCGCTTCTCGACCTCGGTGCCGGCACCACCAGCGCTCGTCACAGTCATCGGCTGGCTCCCACGGTGTCAGCAGGTGCGTGCAGGGCAGAGGCGGCGTACGGGAACAGCTCCCACGCGGGCGTGGTCATGCCGGCCACGAACTCGTCGCGGAAGTACTCGATCGCGCTGTCCACGCACGCGGAGGTTCCGTCGGCGAGGGCACAGAACGAGCGCCCCGCCATGTTGGCGGACATGTCCAGCAGCAGGTCGATGTCCTCGGCGGTGCCCTGCCCCGCCTCGAGACGGCGGAGCACCTGCACCATCCACCACGAACCTTCGCGACACGGGGTGCACTTGCCACAGGACTCGTGCTTGTAGAACTCGACCCAGCGCAGCGTCGTCCGCACGACCGAGGTCGTCTCGTCGAAGATCTGCAGCGCCTTGGTGCCGAGCATCGAGCCGGCGGCGCTGATGCCCTCATAGTCGAGCGGCACGTCGAGGTGCTCGTCGGTGAGGATCGGCGTCGACGATCCGCCGGGGGTCCAGAACTTCAGCCGGTGCCCGGCCCGGACCCCCCCGGCGAGGTCGAGCAGCTGGCGCAGCGTGATGCCGAGTGGCGCTTCGTACTGGCCGGGCCGCTCGACGTGCCCCGACAGGGAGTAGAGCGTGAAGCCCTTGGACTTCTCGGTGCCCATCGCGCTGAACCAGTCGGGACCGCGCTCGAGGATCATGGGCACCGAGGCGATGGACTCGACGTTGTTGATGACCGTCGGACTCGCGTAGAGGCCCGCGACCGCCGGGAACGGCGGACGCAGCCGAGGCTGGCCCCGCCGGCCCTCCAGCGAGTCGAGCAGCGCCGTCTCCTCGCCACAGATGTAGGCCCCTGCACCCGCGTGCACGATGACGTCGAGCGAGTACCCGGAGCCATGGATGTCGGCACCGAGGTGACCGGCCAGGTAGGCCTCCTGTACCGCGCGCTGCAGACGCCGCAGGACATGCAGGACCTCACCGCGTACGTAGATGAACGCCGTGCTCGCCCGGATCGCGTAGGACGAGATGATCACGCCCTCGACCAGCGTGTGCGGCGCCGCCATCATCAGCGGGATGTCCTTGCAGGTGCCCGGCTCGGACTCGTCGGCGTTGACCACCAGGTAGTGCGGCTTGGCCCCGGCCCCCTCGTCGTCCTGGGGGATGAACCCCCACTTCATGCCGGTGGGGAAGCCCGCACCGCCGCGGCCGCGAAGCCCGGAGTCCTTCACCGCTGCGATGACGTCGTCCGGCGCCATCGTCAGCGCCTTTTCGAGGCCGCGGTAGCCGCCGGCGTCGGTGTAGGTCTCCAGGGTCCAGGACCGCTCGGCGTCCCAGGTCTCCGAGAGCACAGGGGTCAGGGGGTCGACGATCACTCAGGCATCCTTCCCGGACGAGTCCCCGCTGACGCCCTCGCCGGAGGACGGGGTGCGGTCGCTGTCGTCGCGGACCTCTGCCGACGACTCCTGCACCTGCGTCTCTTGGTCGGCCCGGCGGTACGGGGCGGTACCGCTCGAGTCGCCCGGATCGGCCTCGCCCTTGCCCGGGCCGGTGCCGCTGCTGTCCACCGCGGTCGCCTCCTCCCACGTCGGGGCGGTCCAGCCACGCTCGCGGGCGATGCGCAGGCCCGCCAGCGATGCGTGGCCCGCTCCCGGTCCCTCGTCGGCACGGTCGTCGGGGAAGCCGGCCAGCACGCGCTCGGCCTCGCGCCAGCTGCAGACGCGGGCTCCCCGGGTGGCAGTCACCTCGTCGCCGGCGCGCAGCCGGTCCACGAGCCCGACCGCTGAGTCGGGGGTCTGGTTGTCGAAGAACTCCCAGTTGACCATGACCACGGGGGCGTAGTCGCAGGCGGCGTTGCACTCGACGTGCTCCAGGGTGATCCGCCCGTCGGTGGTGGTCTCGTCGTGCCCGACGTCGAGGTGGTCCCGGAGCCGGTCGAAGATGTCGTCGCCTCCCATGACCGCGCAGAGCGTGTTGGTGCACACCCCGACGTGGTACTCGCCCACCGGGTGCCGCTTGTACATCGTGTAGAAGGTCGCGACGCCCGCCACGTCGGCGGTGCTGATCTGCAGCACCTCGGCGCAGGCCTCGATGCCCGAGTCGGTGACACAGCCCTCGTAGCTCTGGACCAAATGCAGCATCGGCAAGAGCGCCGACCGCGGCTGCGGGTAGCGGGCGGCGAGCTCGGCCAGCTCGGCCATCGCCCGCTCGGGCAGTGGCGGTCTCGCGGCGTCACCGCTGCCCGGCGGCGAAGGCTGGGGCTGGATGGTCGTCATCAGCGGTCCACCCCGCCCATCACGGGGTCGAGGCTCGCCACGGCCACGATCACGTCGGCGACCATCCCGCCCTCACTCATCACCGAGACAGCCTGCAGGTTGACGAAGGACGGGTCGCGGAAGTGTGCACGGTAGGGGCGGGTGCCCCCGTCGGACACGACGTGGCAGGCGAGCTCGCCGCGCGGCGCCTCGACGACGCCGTACGCCTGCCCGGCCGGTACCCGGAAACCCTCGGTGACGAGCTTGAAGTGATGGATCAGCGCCTCCATCGACTCACCCATGATGTGGCGGATGTGGTCGAGCGAGTTGCCCATGCCGTCGGCACCGACGGAGAGCTGCGCGGGCCAGGCGATCTTCTTGTCGGCGACGATGACGGGCGCGTCCTCGAGGTCGCCCAGCCGGTCGGCGCACTGCTCGACGATGCGCAACGACTGCCACATCTCCTCGAGGCGGATGCGGAACCGGCCGTAGGAGTCGGCGGTGTCCCAGGTGACCACGTCGAAGTCGTAGGTGTCGTAGCCCCAGTAGGGCTCGGTGCGCCGCAGGTCCCAGGGGTAGCCCGTGGAGCGCAGCGCCGGCCCGGTGACGCCCAGCGCCAGGCAGCCCGCGAGGTCGAGGGTGCCGACGTCGGTCAGCCGCCCCTTGAAGATCGGGTTGGCGTTGCAGAACGCGGCGTACTCGGGCAGCCGCTTCTTCATCAGCTTGACGAACTCGCGGATCGACTCCAGCGCCCCGGGAGGCATGTCCTGCGCCACACCGCCCGGCCGGATGAAGGCGTGGTTCATCCGCAGCCCGGTGATGAGCTCGAACATGTCGAGCACCAGCTCGCGCTCCCGGAACCCGATCGTCATGACGGTCAGCGCGCCGATCTCCATGCCGCCGGTGGCGATGGCCACCAGGTGCGACGAGATGCGGTTCAGCTCCATCAGCAGGACCCGCATCACCAGGGCCTTCTCGGGGACGTCGTCCTCGATGTCGAGCAGCCGCTCCACCCCGCGGGCGTAGGCCGCCTCGTTGTAGAACGGGGCCAGGTAGTCCATCCGGGTGCAGAAGGTCGTGCCCTGCACCCAGTTGCGGTACTCCATGTTCTTCTCGATGCCGGTGTGCAGGTAGCCGATGCCGCAGCGGGCTTCGGTGACCGTCTCACCGTCCAGCTCGAGGATCAGCCTCAGCACGCCGTGCGTCGACGGGTGCTGCGGCCCCATGTTGACCACGACCCGCTCGGCCTCGGCCTCGGCCGCTCCGTTGACGATGGAGTCCCAGTCCTGACCGGTGACCGTGAAGACGGGCCCGGCGGTGTAGTCGGCCTGTGGGGCGTAGGGGTCGTTGGTCGGGTCGGCGGTCGCGCCGGTCCGGGTGGTCATCAGCGGTACGACCTCCGGGTGTCGGGGGGCGGGATCGTGGCGCCCTTGTACTCCACCGGGATCCCGCCGAGGGGGTAGTCCTTGCGCTGCGGGTGGCCCGGCCAGTCGTCGGGCATCATGATGCGCGTCAACGCCGGGTGACCGTCGAAGATCATCCCGAAGAAGTCATAGGTCTCGCGCTCGTGCCAGTCGGCGGTGGGGTACACGCTCATGACCGACGGCAGGTGCGGGTCGGCATCCGGCACTGACACCTCGAGCCGGATGCGCCGGTTGTGGGTCATCGACAGCAGGTGGTAGACCGCGTGCAGCTCGCGCCCGGTGTCCTCGGGGTAGTGCACCCCGGAGATACCGCTGAACATCTCGAACCGCAGGTGCGGGTCGTCGCGCAGCTGCTGCATGGTCGTCAGCAGATGCTCGCGGCGCAGGTGGACGGTCATCTCGCCGCGGTGGACCACCACCCGCTCGATCGCGCCCGAGACTCCCTGGTCGGCCAGCACGAGCTCGAGCCGGTCGGCGAACTCGTCGAACCAGCCGCCGTACGGGCGCGGGGTGGCGCCGGGCATGACCACCGGCCGGCGCAGGCGGCCGTAGCCGGAGGTGTCCCCCGACCCCTGTACTCCGAACATGCCCTCGCGGACGGCGACGACCTCGAGGCTGGACGCGCCAGCAGGCACGACGGTGTTCTCCGGCATGTCCTCGCGGACACCGAGGTCGCGGTCGGGGCCGTGCGGCGAGGAGCCGATGGCCGGCTCGGCGGAGCTCTGTCCGACCTCTTTCCTGCGGACACGCGCGTGCAGGTCCTTCTCGGCGGGCGTGTGGCCCTTGTCGGTCGTCTCGTACGTCGGCTCCTCGGACGAGTCGTCGGGCCGACCGGCCGAGCTGCCCGATGGCCGGTCGTCCGACGTGTCCTCGGGTGTCGTCATCGCAACAGTCCGGGCATCTGCGACGTGGGCAGCGCCGAGAGGCCTTCGGCCTCCTTGGCCTGGATCTCTGCGGTCCGCTGGGCGCCGAGCTTCTCCTTCTTGATGTTGTCGTGCAGCTTGAGGATCGAGTCGATCAGCATCTCCGGGCGCGGAGGGCAGCCCGGCAGGTACATGTCGACCGGGACGACGTGGTCGACGCCCTGGACGATCGCGTAGTTGTTGAACATGCCCCCGGAGCTGGCGCACACGCCCATGGCGAGCACCCACTTGGGGTTGGCCATCTGGTCGTAGATCTGGCGCAGCACGGGCGCCATCTTGTTGCTGACCCGGCCGGCCACGATCATCAGATCTGCCTGGCGCGGCGAGGCTCGGAAGACCTCCATGCCCCAGCGCGACGAGTCATAGCGTGGCCCGCCGAAGGTCATCATCTCGATGGCGCAGCAGGCCAGCCCGAAGGTCGCCGGCCACAGTGAGGCCTTGCGGAAGTAGCCCGCGACGGTCTCGACCGACGTGAGCAGCACGCCGCTGGGAAGCTTTTCCTCTAGTCCCATGTCAGTCCCACTCGAGACCGCCGCGACGCCACACATACGCGTACACGACGAAGATGGCCAGGATGAAGAGCATCATCTCCACCATTCCGAACAGCCCCAACGAGTCGAAGGCGACGGCGTAGGGGAACAGGAAGATGATCTCGATGTCGAAGACGATGAACAGCATCGCGGTGATGAAGTATTTCACCGGGAACCGGCCACCACCGACGGGCTGCGGGGTCGGCTCGATGCCGCACTCGTAGGAGTCCAAGCGGGCCCGGTTGTAGCGCTTGGGTCCGGTCAGGCCGCTGATGGCCACCGAGAAGACCGCGAAGGCGAAGGCGATGGCGCCGAGGACGAGGATCGGGATGTAGCCGTTCACGGTCTGCCCACCTTCTCCTTGTCGTCGTCGCTGTGCCCGTCAGCGAGGCGGCGGAAACCACTTGCGCAATCCTAGGGTGCCGGCGCGAGGCCGTTGGCTTAGGTTCACCTACCCTGGCAATCGCCGCTGCTGGCGCTCCGGCCGGGGTCACTCCCTGCATCCTCACGCCGCGGGAGCGAGCCGGCTCAGGGCGTTGATGGTGCGGTCCATGGCATCGCCCCCACGCGCGTCGGTGAGGTTGGCGAGCAGCTTCAGCGTGAAGCGCATCAGCGTAGGCCGCTTCAGCCCGTGCTGGGTGGCCGCGCGCATCACGGCGGGGTGCCCGATCAGCCGGACGAACACGCGACCGAGCGTGAAGTACCCGCCGTAGCGCGCGTCCAGCGCCTGCGGATACGCGCCGAGCGCCCGGTCGTGGTCCTGCTCGGGACGGCCGATGGCCTGGGCGATGACCTCGGCAGCCATCTCGCCCGACTCCATCGCGTAGGCGATGCCCTCGCCGTTGAACGGGTTGACCATTCCCCCGGCGTCTCCGACCAGCAGCAGGCCGCGGCCGTAGTGCGGCTTGCGGTTGAAGCCCATCGGCAGCGCGGCGCCGCGCACCGGCTCGGTGCGGTTCTCCTCGCGGAAACCCCACTCCTCGGGCGTGGAGTCGAGCCAGCGTCGCAGCAGCTCCTTGTAGTCGACGTTGCGGAAGGCGTTCGAGGTGTCGAGGATGCCGAGCCCGACGTTGGAGGTGCCGTCACCGACGCCGAAGATCCAGCCGTAGCCGGGGAGCAGGCCTCCGCCCGACGGGTTGCCGTCCCACAGCTCCAGCCACGACTCGAGCCAGTCGTCGTCGTGGCGCGGGCTGCGGTAGTAGGTGCGGACCGCGACACCCATCGGCCGGTCCTGCCGACGCTGCAGCCCTGCCCCCAGCGCGAGGCGGGCGGAGTTGCCGTCGGCGGCCACCACGATCGGGGCGCGGAACGTCCGCTCGTCCCCGGTACGCCGGCCGTCGGGGTCGATCTCGCGGGCCCGCACCCCGACCACACGACCGCTGCGTTCGTCGACCAGCGGGCCGGTGACGGCGGTGCTCTCGCGGAGCATCGCGCCCGACTTCTGCGCTTGCCGCACCAGGATCTCGTCGAAGTCCGTGCGTGTGCGCACCAGGCCGAACGAGGGGTAGTCGGCGAGGTCGGGCCAGGGCAGCTCGAGCTGCTGCCCGCCGCCGATGATGCGCAGGCCCTGGTTGCGGACCCATCCGGGCGCGTCGACGTCGATGCCCATCCGCAGCAGCTGTCTGACCGCGCGTGGGGTCAGTCCGTCGCCGCATACCTTCTCGCGCGGGAAGGTCGACTTCTCGAGCAGCAGCACATCGGCGCCGGACTGGGCGAGGTAGTGCGCCACGGTCGACCCGGCCGGCCCCGCCCCCACGACCAGGACGTCGGCGTCGCGCTCTCGCGAGGCGGCAGGCACTGCGGTCATCGGATCCTCGCGGAGCGGTCGGGAAGCGGCGGCCGTCGGCTCGTGAAGTTCTTCACGAGCGGTCGTTTCTCAGCGTACGCCGCGCGCTGGCTCCCCGCGACCACGCCCCGCTGCGGGTGCGGGTCAGGGGCGGCGGGCGGTGTGCAGGGCGACGATCCCACCGGAGAGGTTCTGCCAGTGCACGCGGTCCCAGCCGGCGGCGCTGATCCGGTGCGCGAGACGGGGCTGGTCGGGCCAGGCGCGGATCGACTCGGCCAGATAGACGTAGGCGTCCGGCGACGACGAGACCGCCCGGGCGACCGGCGGCAGCAGCCGCATCAGGTACTCGACGTACACCGTCCGCAGCGGCGGGAACGTCGGCTGGCTGAACTCGCAGATCACCAGCCGTCCGCCGGGCCTCGTCACGCGTGCCATCTCGGTCAGCGCCGCGGCCGGGTCGACGACGTTGCGCAGCCCGAACGACATCGTCACCGCGTCGAATGCCTCGTCGGCGAACGGCAGCCGGGTCGCGTCGCCCGCCGTGAACGGAAGCCCGGGTCTGGCCCGCTTGCCGACGGCGAGCATGCCCAGCGACAGGTCGCACGGCACGACCGTTGCCCCGAGGTCGGCGAAGGGCTGGCTCGACGTGCCGGTGCCGGCCGCGAGGTCCAGCACCCGGTCCCCGCGTCGGGCGGCCACCGCGCGTACGACCGCCCGGCGCCACCGCCGGTCCTGGAACGCCGACAGCACGTCGTTGGTGAGGTCGTACCGGGCCGCCACCGCGTCGAACATCGCGGCGACCTCGTCCGGCCGCTTGTCCAGGCTCGCGCGGGGCACCCGGCCAGCCTGACATGTCGGACGGTGCCGGAGGACCGGTCCCAGCGCGCGGCCGGCCCGGAACCGCCCCGGATCGGACGGAATCGGACCGCCTCCGTACGCTGCCAAGCGTGACCATCGCGGCGCAGCAGGACCCGTCCGGGTCGCCCCTCGTCGCGCGGACCACGGAGGTGGCCGACCCCGGGCCGTTGCTGGCGCTGCTGCCCGAGACCGATCCGCTGGCCTGGGTCCGCCACGGCGACGGGCTGGTCGGATGGGGTGTCGCGGCGTCCTGCCGTCCCACCGGGCCCGATCGCTTCGCGGTCGCCGAGCAGTGGTGGGACGACATCGTCGCTGACTCCGTGGTCCGGGACGAGATGGGAGTGCCGGGCAGCGGACTGGTCGCGTTCGGGTCCTTCGCGTTCGCCGACGACCCGGGCGAGTCGTGGCTGGTGGTGCCGAGGGTGGTGGTCGGACGTCGCCACGAGGGTGCCCGCGTCCGTACCTGGGTGACCGTCGTCGGCGCGGGGCAGCTGCCGGCGGCCGAAGAGCCAGTCCCGGCGCCGCCAGCGGCTGCGCCGCAGGGTCTGCGCTATGCAGACGGGGCCCTCAGCGGGGCGCGGTGGGCGGCCGCGGTCGAGGACGCCGTCCGCCGCATCGGCGAGGGCAAGCTGGAGAAGGTCGTGCTGGCACGGGACCTGCTGGCGCAGGCGGATGCGCCCATCGATGCCCGGTGGCCGCTGCGGCGGCTCGCCGACGCCTACCCGGGCTGCTGGACCTACTGCGTCGACGGCCTGGTCGGCGCCACGCCCGAGCTGCTGGTGCGCCGCGAGCGCGGTCTGGTGACGTCCCGGGTGCTGGCCGGCACGATCCGCCGCAGCGGCGACGACCAGCACGACCTCGCCCTCGCGGGCGCGCTGGCCCGTAGCAGCAAGGATCTCGAGGAGCACGAGTACGCCGTGCGCTCGGTCGCGGAGGCGCTGGCACCGCACTGCAGCAGCATGTTCGTCCCGGAGTCGCCGTTCGTCCTGCACCTGCCCAACGTCATGCACCTCGCCACCGACGTCACCGGCGTCCTCGACGACCGTTCGGGAGCGCTCGGGCTTGCTGCCGCGCTGCACCCGTCCGCCGCGGTGGGCGGCACCCCCACGGCGCTGGCGCTGGCGGCGATCACCGACCTGGAGCAGATGCCGCGCGGGCGCTATGCGGGCCCGGTCGGCTGGATCGACGCCGCGGGCGACGGGGAGTGGGGGCTGGCGCTCCGCTGCGGGCAGCTGGACGGCGCGCGCGTCCGGCTGTTCGCAGGCTGCGGGATCGTCGCCGGGTCGGAGTCCGACGCCGAGCTGGCCGAGGCCCAGGCCAAGCTGGTCCCCATGCGCGACGCGCTGGGCGGCTGACCGGCCGTCGCGTGTCCGCCCGGCACTCGCCTACTCGTCCAGCACCTCCCGCAGCGCCGACTCCGCGACCGCTGCCAGCCGCTCGTCCAGCGCGCGCCGGCCCGCCCTGTCCACCCCGGCCACGACGACCTCGACCCCGCCCGCCGGCTCGGCCAGCGCCCGGCGCAGCTCGTCCGGCGAGCCCACCCGACGGTGCGGCGTCGAGGTGGCGGCGCACAGTGCCGCGAGGTCGACGTCGGGGGGAGTGGCGAAGACGCGCTCGAAGGCGTCGGCGTACGAGGGCGCTCCCTGCTCCAGCACCGAGAAGATGCTGCCCCCGGCGTCGTCGGCCACCACCACGGTCAGGTCCGGCCGCGGCTCCCCCCGCCGCATGAGCAGGCCCGCCTGGTCGTGCAGGAACGTCAGGTCGCCCACGTACGCGAGGGCGCGGGCCGACGAGCGGGCCAGGGCAGCCCCGATCGCGGTGGAGACGGTTCCGTCGATGCCGGAAAGACCCCGGTTGGCGAGCACGAGCCTGCGCTCACCGACCGGCGGGGGCGCGGTCATCAGGTCCAGGTCGCGGACCGGTTGCGACCCGCCGACCACCAGCAGGCCGCGGGCGGGGAGCGCCTCGGCCACCGCCCGGGCGACCTCCTGGCCGAGCATGGTGTCTGCGGGCAGCCGGGACCGCGCTGACCGCAGCTCGGCATCGACGGCGCTCGAGACCGCGGCGTCCGCCGCTGCCCACCGGGCGGACCACCCGTCGGCATCGCCGGTCGTCGCAGGTGCGGTGACCGCGGGGAGCACGGCGCTGGCCCGGTGCCCGACGTCGGGCCAGGGCTGCCGGCTCGCGCACACGAGCACCTCGACGTCGGCTCGCGTCAGCAGGCGGGTGACCGATCGGGACAGCGTGGGGTGGCCGTACACCACCACCCGCTCGACCTGCGCGGCCAGCGGCAGGTGCGCGAGCAGCAGTCGGTACGACCGCAGCGCGGCGGTGCCCGTGCGCGCGCCCGAGGACGGCTCGGCCAGCAGGGGCCAGCCCGCGCGCTCGGCCAGGACGCGGGCCGGTGGGCCGGAGTCTGCCCCCGCCACCACCACCGTGCGAGGCCCTGGCGGCAGGTCGACCGGTTCGGGGCGGGCCGGAGCCGGCGCACGGGTCCACGGGGCACCATGGGGTCGGCCGGTGTGACCGCTTCCGGGCTCCTCGGCAGGGCCGGCGGCGTCGGACCCGCCGGCACGGCCGGTCCAGTCTGCACGGCCGGCACCGTCGGTCCAGTCTGCACGGCCGGCACCGTCAGCACCCGCGGGCACGTCCGGCCGCCCTTCGGGGTCGTCGCTGCCCGGCAGCAGCGGATCGGCGAGCTGACAGTTCAGCTGGACCGGTCCCGGGTCGGCCGACAGCGCGCCGGTGGCGGCGACCACCGCCCGGGCCACCAGCGCCCGCCATGCCGAGGGCGGCGCGCTGCCGGCCGGGATGTCGGCGTGCAGGCGTACCGCACCGCCGAACAGCCGGGCCTGGTCGGTGGTCTGGTTCGCGCCGGTGCCGCGGAGCTCGGCCGGGCGGTCGGCCGAGACGACGACCAGCGGCACGCCGCTGTGGTGCGCTTCCAGCACGGCAGGGTGCAGATGGGCCACCGCCGAGCCCGAGGTGGTGACGACGGGGACCGGCGTCCGGGCCCCGCGCGCCAGCCCGAGAGCGAGGAAGCCGGCCGTCCGCTCGTCGATCCGCACATGCAGCCGCAGCCGACCGGCGGCGTCCGCAGCGTGCAGCGCCAGGGCCAGCGGGGCCGAGCGCGACCCAGGAGAGAGCACCGCCTCCCGGACACCGTGACGCACCAGCTCGTCGACGACGAGACGGGCCAGCTGCGTCGACGAGGTCATGCGTGCCGACCCTGGCTTGGCCGGTCCAGGACCGAGACGGCGTCCAGCCGGTCGTTCCACCGCCGCACCGTCGGCGGGTCGGCGGCGGCCAGGGCCAGCGCCTGGGCGTCCGGGACGACCCGGCCGACGGGCACGGCGCCCCCGACCGCCAGCAGCGCGTTGGAGGTGACGTCGTGGCCGAACATCGACGCGGTGCCCAGGCCGCAGGCGTAGGGCAGGTCGGGAAGTGCCGCGGCCAGCGCGACGCCCGCCGCGAGCCCCACCGACGACTCCAGCGCCGACGACACCACCACGGGCATGCCGATCCGTTCGGCGATCTCGAGGCAGGCGGCGACTCCGCCGAGCGGGGCCACCTTGAGCACGGCGACGTCGGCCGCCTCCCGCGCGGCCACCAGGTAGGGGTCGTCGGCGCGGCGGATCGACTCGTCGGCGGCGATACGCACGTCGACCCGGCGGCGTACGGCCGCCAGCTCGTCCACGGTGGCGCACGGCTGCTCGGCGTACTCCAGTCCGCCGCCCGCACGGTCGAGGGCGTGCAGTGCGGTGACCGCGGTGTCGACGTCCCACGCGCCGTTGGCGTCCACCCGTACCCGTCCGCCCGCGCCCAGGGCGTCGCGGACCGCCTCCACCCGGGCGACGTCGTCGGCCAGCGTCTGGCCCGGCTCGGCCACCTTGACCTTGGCCGTGGTGCAGCCGTGCGGTGCCGCCGTGATCGCTCGAGCCCGGTCGGGGTCCACTGCCGGAACGGTGCAGTTCACCGGCACCGAGTCCCGCACCGGGGCCGGCCATCCGCGGTAGGCGGCCTCGACCGCCGCGCGCCACCAGGGCAGCGCCTCCTGGGCGTCGTAGTCCCAGAAGGGGCAGAAGTCGCCCCATCCGACGGGACCCTTGCACAGCACGCCCTCGCGCACGGTGATGCCGCGGAAGCGCGTGCGCAGCGGCAGCGCGTACACCAGGTGCTCACCGGCCGGGGCCACGACGTCGCAGCGTACGTGCGCCGGCGGAGCCGCCGCAGGACGGCAGCTGCGAGGGTCGCGTCGGGCGTGGTGGTCGGACTCACTCGCCGAGCAGTCCCCGCCGCCGGGCGACGGCGACGGCCTCGGTGCGACCGGCGGCAGCGAGCTTGGCCAGGATGTTGGACACGTGCACGCTGACGGTCTTGGCGCTGATGAACAGCTGGCCGGCGATCTCACGGTTGCTGCGTCCCTCGGCGACCAGGGCCAGCACCTCCCGCTCGCGGGACGTGAGCGCCTCATCGGTTCGGGTGTGCGGCTCACGCGCGGGAGTGCCGAGCGCGCGCAGCTCGGCCAGCAACGGCAGGGCTCCCAGGCGCGAGGCGCTGGCGCGGGCGTCATCGGCCAGCGTGCGGGCCCTGGCCGGGTCGCCGACAGCTCGCAGCACCGCGGCCAGCCGGGCCTGCGAGCGAGCCCGCTCGAAGACGTGCGGGAACCCCTCGAAGCCGGCGACACTGGTCACCCACGCCTCGACCAGCTCCGCCTCGGCGGGCGGGTCCGCGCCGGTGAGCCAGCGCAGGCGCAGGTGCTCGGCCCGCACCCGCGCCACCCACGCCATTCCCTCGGGGCCCATCCCGAAGCCCCGGCGGCCCGCCTTGCTGGTGGCCCGGTCGGCAGCCCCGACGAGCTCGGCGGCGGCCGCGGCGAGGCCGGGGCGCTCGCCGGCTGCCGAGCGGTTCGCCTCGGCGGCCAGCTGCCCGAGCAGCAGCCCACTCAGCCGGACCCTGGCTTGGAAGTCGGGGTTCTGCCACAGCTCACCCACGAACGCGACGCTCTCGTCGTGCAACGCCACCGCGCCGTCGATGTCACCGGCGTCTCCGAGGAGGTCGATGCCCGCTCCCGCCGCGTAGATGGCCACCATGCCGTCGCGACCCCAGTAGGGCCGTACCTGCGCCAGCCGGGCGAGCCCGGAGGCGTCGCCACGCCCGGCGGCGACGTGCAGGCCGGTCGCGGTGAGCAGCGCCTCGGCGATGCCGGGCGGCGACTGCCCGGACACGTCGGCGATCTGTTCTGCGGCGTCCCAGTCGCCGGCCTCGTAGGCGACCAGCGCCGCCAGCAGCCGGGCGTCGAGTCCGTACGGCGCCCAGGGACGGCCGAGTGCGTGGGCCCGCTCGGCGCCGCGCCGATAGACCGCCAGCGCCTCGGCCAGCTCGCCCTGCTCGTGATGGATACCGCCGAGCTGGTGCAGGCCGCGGAGCTCCACCACGTCGTTGCTCGCGTGTGCCTCGGCGATCACCCGGGCGAGGGCGGCCTTCGACGCCTCCGGGTCGCCGGTCCGCTCCTGCAGGCGCGCGAGGGTCGTGCTGACGTCGGCGACCACGCCGCGCTGCCCGAGCCGCTGAGCCAGCGCGAGTGCGTCCTGCCCCCACCGGATGGCGTCGTCGTCGCGGTGCCGGTCGCTGAGCGCACGAGCGTGCACCTCCATGATCCGGGCGCGCAGCGGAGTCTCCGTCTCGGCGGGCACCAGGCCCAGCGCCTGCGTGGTGATCTGCAGCGGGTCGAGGGTGGTCTCGCCGACGAGCACGGCGCCGGCCAGCGCGTTCAGCAGCTGTGCGCGCTGGACCGGGGCCAGGTCGGAAGCGGCGTCGTCGAGCTGGTCCTGGACCAGCGCGATCGCCCGGTGCACGTGCCCGGCCGCGGTCGCGGCCGCGCTGGCCTTGACCGTCAGCTCGACGATGTCGACGGGACGGCCGGAGTCGGGGCTGATCCCCGGTCGGCGTGGGTCGCCCTGCGGGTCCACCGACTCGGCGGCGAGCTCGAGGGCCTGTTGGTAGTGCCGAAGGGCCTCGTCCGGTCCGCCGGCCGCCGTCGCCTCGTCACCGGCGCGGATGCTCGCCAGCAGGGCGACGGCAGGGTCATGCGCGGCGCGGGCGTGACGAGCCAGCTCGGCGGCGGCGCCGGGGTGTTCGACACCGCTCATCGCCCTGACGAAGGCGGCATGCAGCCGGACCCGCTCGCCGGGCAGCAGGTCGTCGTAGACGGCCTCGCCCAGCAGCGCGTGCCTGAAGGCGTAGCGGTCGGGCCCCGCCGGCACCAGCACGTGGTGCTCCACCGCGGCCCGCACGCCCTGCTCCAGCGCACCGCTGTCGAGACCGGCGACGGCGGCGAGGGCCTGGTGGGAGATGCCGCGGCCGGCGACCGACGCCACCCGGACCACCTGCCGGGCGGTGTCGTCGAGCTGGTCCAGCCGCACGAGCAGCAGCCCCACCAGGTCGCGCGGCACCGCGCCGCTGCCGGCCGACGCAGCGGCGACGAGCTCCTCGGCGAAGAAGGCGTTGCCCTCGGCCCGCTCGACCAGCGCGTGCACGTCGCTCTCACCGAGCGGGTCGGGATGCAGGACGCGCACGAGCCGGCGCACGTCGCGATCGGGCAGCGGTCCGAGGTCGACGCGTCCGAGCCCGGGCAGCCGGGTCCACTGCGCGAGGGTCGAGCGCAGCGGGTGCCGCCGGTGCAGGTCGTCGCTGCGATAGGAGACGACCAAGGACACCGGTCGCACGAAGCCCCGGGAGAACAGGAAGGTGAGCAGGTCGCGGGTGGACTGGTCGGCCCAGTGCACGTCCTCGACGACGACCAGCAGCGGCTGTGCGGCACCGAACCGCTCCAGTGCGGCATGGATGGCCTCGAAGAGCTGGCTCCGGTCGATCTGGTGCGCATCCTCGTGCGCGCCCTCCGACGGAGGGCGCCACCCCGGCACGACCCGCTGCAGCGACGGCTGCGCCTCGATCGCGGCCGTGACCAGCCCGCTCGCCTCGGCGGCGAGCCGGCCGAACAGCTCGCTGAACGGCAGGTACGGCAGCGCGCCGTCCCCGAAGTCCAGGCAGTGGCCCACCGCCACCCGCCAGCCGGCCTGCGCCGCCTGCCCGCGCAGCGCGGCCAGCAGCCGGGTCTTGCCGATGCCGGCGTCCCCGGACACCAGCACGGCGGCCGGCCGAGCGTCGGGCGCGTCGATGCCGGCGAGCGCCGACAAGCGGCCGAGCTCCCCCTCCCTGCCGATCAGGGGGCCGCTACCGGGCAGGTCGAGGGACACATCGGAGATTGTGGCCGACGGTGGCGACACCGCGCCGCCGGCAGCCAGGTGCGGCCCTGCACCCGCTGCCGGTCCAGGGGGTCCGGTCAGAACCCGGGAACGAGGCGGTGCGCCATGGTGCGGGCGCGGGCCCGCGACCGGCGACCGGAGCGGGGCCTCGAGACCGGGCGGCGTCCGGCCATGGCCTGCAGGGCCCGCTCGCGGCGGTAGTCGACCTCGGCGGAGAGGAAGGGCTCGTACTGCATCAACATCTCGGACTCCTCGGTGTGGTTGCTGGCACCCCCGAGAATGCGCGTCTGAGTACCCCGCAGGCATACGGAGAACGTCCTATCCCTGCTCGGCAGCCACCTCAGATCCCGGGCCGTCCGCCGCGACGGCGCCTAAGGCGAGGCGGTCGACCTTGCCGCCCGCGAGGCGGGGGAGCGCACCCACCACCCGCAGCGCGCGTGGCGCCCAGCTTCGGGGCAGCGTCGCCCCGACGTGGGTGCGCAGGGACGCAAGCGACGGTGCCGTGCCCGCGGCCACCACCACGGCCACGACCCGGCTGCCCCACTCGACGTCGGTGACCGCGGTGACCGCCGCGTCGGCGATGTCAGGGTGCGACCGCAGGGCCTGCTCCACTGCCGTCAGGTGCACGCGGACCCCCCCACTGAGCACGGCGTCGTCAGCCCGGCCGATCACCTCGAGTCGCCCGTCGCGGTCGAGGCGCCCCAGGTCGCCGGTGCGCAGCCACCCGTCGTCGAGCACCGCCGCTGTCGCGGCCGGGTCGCCGGCGTACCCGTCGAAGAGCACCGGCCCGGTCAGCTGCACCTGCTCATCCGGGGCTATCCGCACCTCGACGCCGTCGAGGGCCACGCCGTCGTAGATGCAACCACCGCAGGTCTCCGTCATCCCGTACGTCGTCACCACCCGCACCCCGCCAGCCCGCGCGCGCTGCAGGAGTCCTGGTTCCACCGGGGCACCGCCCAGGAGGACGGCGTCGAAGCGCGTGAGCACCCCGAGCTCGCCAGCCTGGTCAAGGCGGTGCAGCTGCGTGGGCACGAGCGACGTGTAGGCCCGGCCCGGCGCGAGCCCGCGAACCGCGTCCGCCAGGTCGTCACCGGCGAGCACCGGCTCGGTGCCGCCGACCAGCGACCGCACCAGCACCTGCAGACCGCCCACCCTGGTCACCGGCAGGGCGAGCACCCACGTGCCCGGGCCACCGAGTCGCTGCAGGCTCGCCCGGGCCGAGGAGGCCAGCGCGGCAGCGGAGAGCTCGACCTGCTTGGGCGCTCCGGTGGAGCCCGAGGTCTGCACCAGCACGGGGCCGTCCGGGTCGACCCACCACTCGCGCAGCGCTGCCCACACCTGCGCGGGCGTGCCGCGCAGCGGCCGCAGCGGAGAGGGCACGACCGTCAGGCTAGGCGCTGCCTGGGAGACTTCTGCGTCGTGGCGACGCCGGCGCAGTGGGTCGAGGGCGCACGCCCGCGAACCCTTCCCGCGGCGGTGGCACCGGTGGTGGCCGGGACCGGCGCGGCCGCGCACGCCGATGCCTTCGACGTCGGCAAGGCGCTGCTCGCCCTCGTGGTCGCCCTGGCCCTGCAGGTGGGGGTCAACTACGCCAACGACTACTCCGACGGCATCCGCGGCACCGACGACGACCGGGTCGGACCACTGCGCCTGGTCGGGTCGGGAGCAGCGGCGCCGGCTGCGGTGAGGCGGGCCGCGTTCGGATGCTTCGGCGTCGCTGCGGTGGCGGGCCTGGTGCTCGCCGCCACCAGCGGGTGGTGGCTGGTCGGAGTGGGCGCAGTCGCCATCGCCGCCGCCTGGTTCTACACGGGCGGGAGCCGCCCGTACGGGTACCGGGGCCTCGGCGAGCTCTTCGTGTTCTGCTTCTTCGGCCTGGTGGCCGTGTGCGGGACGACGTACGTGCAGGTGGGGACGGTGACCGGACCGAGCCTGCTGGCGGGCGTGGCCGTGGGTGCCCTGGCGTGCGCCATCCTCGTGGGCAACAACCTCCGCGACATCCCTACCGACGAGCTCGCCGGGAAGCGCACGCTCGCGGTGGTGCTGGGCGACCGCGGCACCCGGTCGATGTACGTGGCGCTGCTGGTCGCGGCGTTCGTGCTGCTGGCGGTGCTGGCGGTCGCGACACCTGCGACGGTCCTGGGGCTGGTGGCACTGCCGTTCGCGGTTCGCGCAGCCCGTCCGGTGCTTGCCGGCATGGTCGGGCGCGACCTGGTGCCGGTCCTGCGCGACACGGGGCTGGCCGAGCTGGCTTGGGCGGTCGGTGTCGCGGTCGGCCTGGCACTCGGCGCGCCATGACCGCCAGGGCTGACAGCGGCATGCGGTCGGCAGCCGGTGCGAACGCCGGCGCCGACGCGGTCAGCCGTCCTCGGCCCGACGCGACTCGTCCACCCGGGTACCCATCCGGCGGGCCCGCTGCTCGACGTCCCGGGCGAGGTCGTCGCGAATGCTGCCGAGCAGCCAGTACGAGGCGAACGCCGACACGGTGAGCGCGACCAGGGCGGTCCACAGGATGGTGAGCTGGTCCCAGACCAGCCAGTTGAAGCCGACCGCCCAGACGAGGCAGAAGGCCACTCCGAACAGCAGCACCCTGGCCAGGGTGTAGCGGACGAGGTTCCTCATGGGTCGACCTCCAGGAGCCGGCGGAGAACCGCCGGGTCGATGTTGCCACCGGAGACCACGGCGACCGTCGGTCCGCGGGGCAGGTCGTCGCGACGCTGCCGCAGCGCCGCCAGCGTGACGGCACCGCTCGGCTCCACGACCAGCCGGGACCGGGTCACCAGCTCGCGGGTGGCCGACTCCACCGCCTCCTCGTCGACCGTGACGATGTCGTCCACGAGGCGTTCGATCAGCTCCCAGTTGAGCCGGCCGAGCGAGGACGATCGCAGTCCGTCGGCGCTCGTCCGCGCGGTCTCGGTGCTGGGCCACGCGGTCAGCCGGCCCGTGCGCACGCTCTCGGCGGCGTCGCCGGCCAGTGCCGGCTCGCAGCCGATCACCCGGGCATGCGGCGCGAGCGCCTTGACCGCGACGGCGACCCCCGCGATCAGGCCGCCGCCGCCGACCGGCACGAGCACCGTCTCCACATCGGGCAGGTCGGCAGCGATCTCGAGACCCACCGTTCCCTGCCCCGCCACCACGTCGGAGTCGTCGAAGGGCGGGATCTCCGCGGCTCCGGTGCGGGCGGCGATCTCGGCGCAGGTGCTCTCCCGCTCGTCCACCGGAACCGCCACGACGCGGGCCCCGGCAGCGACGATGGCCTCGACCTTGACCGGGTTCGAGCCGTGCGGCACCACCACGGTCGCAGGTACGCCCGCGACCCGGGCGGCGTGGGCGAGTGCCCAGCCGTGGTTGCCCGACGAGTGGGTCACCACACCTCGCGCGCGCCGGCCGGGCTCGAGCATCTCGACGGCGTTGGTGGCGCCCCGGAGCTTGAACGCGCCGGTGGGCTGCAGGCACTCGGGCTTGAGCCACAGACCCTCCACGCCGGTCCATCCAGCAGGCAGCAGCGGCGTGCGCACGCACCGGCCGTCGATGCGCGCGGCGGCTGCGCGCACGTCGTCGAGGGTGACAGTCGTCGCCATCCGGTCAGGGTGCCAGACCGCTCTGGACAAGCCGGGTTGTGGTGCGCCGCCTACTCTGGAGAGATGCTGAAGGCCTTGGTCGTCGTCGCGGCGGTGGGACTCACCATCTACTGCCTGTTCGACGTCCGCGGCAGCGCCGCCGACAAGGTCCGCGGACTGCCGCGGCGGGCGTGGTTCCTGGTCGTCCTGCTGCCTGTCGTCGGGCCGCTTGCGTGGTTCACGATCGGCCGGCCCGCCCGGCCGGGGCCTGGTCCGAGCCGTCCGCCGCCGCGCATCGTCGGCCCCGACGACGACCCCGACTTCCTGTGGCAGATCGAGAAGCGTCGCCGCCGCCCGCCGCCGGAGTCCGCCCCCGAGTCCTGAGCGGGTCAGAACGCGTACGAGTGCAGGCCGCTGATGAACAGGTTCACGCCGACGAAGTTGAAGACCAACGTGGCGAAGCCGATCAGGGCGAGCACGGCGGCGCCCTTGCCGCGCCAGCCGGCGGTGGCGCGGGCGTGCAGGTACCCGGCGTAGACGACCCAGGTGATGAAGGCCCAGACCTCCTTGGGGTCCCAGCCCCAGTAGCGCCCCCAGGCGTTCTGCGCCCAGATGGGCCCGGCGATCAGCGCAGCGAACGTCCACACCGGGAACGCGAACGCGTGCACCCGGTAGGCCAGCCGGTCCATCGCCGCGGTGGTGGGCAGCCGGCCCAGCAGCCCGCGCTCACCACTGCCGGGCGAGCGCCGCTCCGCCCGGTTCTTGACCAGGAACAGCGCAGACGCCCCGGCGCCGACGACGAATGCGCCGCCGGCGATGGCTGCCGCCGAGACGTGCAGCGCCAGCCAGTACGAGTCGAGCGCCGGCACCAGCGGGCCGGCCGGGACGTACACCAGGATGGACAGCCCCAGCACGATGACGACGAAGCCGGTCACGATCGGACCCAGCCAGCTGATCCCCAGGCGGGCGACGAGGCCGACATAGACCACGGCCACCACCAGCGCGCTCGCGACGGCGAACTCGTACATGTTGCCCCAGGGCACGCGCTCGGCGGCCAGGCCCCGGAACAGCACACCTGCGGCCAGCAGGGCGGTGGCCAGCACCGTCAGTGAGATGCCGATCCCACCCAGCCGGTCGCTGCGCGTCACCTTCCCCGTGTCGCCAGCGGGGTGCGGGGGCGCGGCCGGCGACCCGCCGCGTGCACGGGCACCGACCGGCTCGCTCCGGGCCGGAAGCACCTCACGCGCGGCCGCCCACTCGGCCAGATGCGTGAGGAGAGCCAGGAAGAAGACGACGGCGGCAGATGCGACGGCGATGTTGGACAGCTGGGCGAAGGCCTCGGTGTTCACGGGGTGGCGCCTTCCTCCTCGTCGCGCAGCCGCGCGACGACGTCGTCGAGGTCGGTGGCCAGATCACCACCCGACACGCGGTCCAGTCCGGCCACCTCGACCACCGTACGGTCACCGGCGGCGCGGGCGCGCACCCAGGTGCGGCGGGGACGAATGTACAAAGACCCGGTCATCCCGGCCACGGCCAGCACGAGCCCGGCCAGGGGCAGCCAGCTCAGTGGCGTGGAGGCGACCTGGAACCGGGCGAACTCCCTGACCCCGTCGAAGGACACGCTGCCGAGCCCGTCGGGCAGCCGCACCTGCTCACCCGGCGTGAGGGCCAGCCGGAGGGTCTCGCCGTCGGCGCCCTCGAGCAGGTCGAGGTCGTCCTTGTCCAGGGCGAAGACCGACTGCGGCTCGCCGTCGTCGAGCCCGAGGTCGCCGGTGTAGACGAACAGGTCGAGCTCGGGGTTGGCGGGCTCGGGGAACAGCGAACGGGAGACGCCGTCGGAGCCCTGGACCGCCCAGGGCAGGAACAGACCCTCGAAGCCGAGCTGCTCCGGCTGTGCGTCCGGGACCTTGACCACGCCCTCGCTCACGTACGACGAGTCGGTCGGCAAGAAGGCGACCGGGCCCGAGAACGCGACCTCGCCCTCGCCGTCGCGCACCGTGACCACGGGTGCGTAGCCGCTGCCGAGCAGGAACACCGAGGTGCCGTCCACCGTGAGCGGGTGGTTGACCCGGATATCGAAGCCGTCGGCGTCCTCGCCGGGCGCGCGGGTGACCGTCCCGCTCGCCTCGAACAGCTTGGGCTGGCCGGCCTGGTCCCCTTCGGTCTGGAACTCGGCGGTCATCTGGTCGAGCGAGAGGCTGAACGGCGGCAGCGAGTCGGCGCCGGCCAGCGCCCCCGAGGTGAACTCGTCGTACTGCGTGAGGGTGTTCGAGAATCCCTGCCCCTCGACCACGATCACGCTGCCGCGGTAGCCCCACAGTGCGCCGACTGCGACCCCCACGAGCACGATGAGCAGGCTGACGTGGAAGACCAGGTTCCCGGTCTCGCGCAGATAGCCCTTCTCGGCACGAACCGAGCCTGCCCCCAGCGTCGGGACGGCCCCGGCTCCCGATCCGGCTCCCGATCCGGTCTCCGATCCGATCTCGGGCCCTGCAGGAAGGTCGCGGTCGACGCGGTAACGCTGCCGACGCAGCAGGTTCTCGGCGTCGGCGAGCACGTCGGTGGGTGCCCGGTCGGTCTCGTAGCTGACGTACGCCGGCAGTCGTTCGAGCCGGCTGGGGGTACGCGGCGGCCGCGCGCGCAGGGCCCGGGCGTACACCACGGCGCGCGGGACGACGCAGCCGATCAGCGAGATCATCAGCAGCAGGTAGATCGCCGCGAACCACGGCGAGGAGTAGACCGAGAACAGCCCGAGCCGGTCGAACCACTGGCTCAGAGTCGGGTTCTCGAGCCGGTACTGCGCGACTCTCAGCGAGTCGACCCCCTGCTGGGGCACCAGCGACCCGGGCACGGCGGCCAGGGCCAGCGCCAGCAGCAGCAGCAGCGCGGTCCGCATCGACGTCAGCTGACGCCAGGCCCAGCGCCCCAGCTCGCGCATGGACACTGCGGGCGGGCGGCCGGGACCGTCGCCCTCGTGCCGACCGCCGCCGGGGGGTGCGACCTCCTGGTCGGCCGGGGGGGACGTGGTGGCCACTCAGACCACCGTCGGTCCGACCGGCACCCAGAGCTGCAGCTGGCCGACCAGCCACTGCCAGCCACCCGTGAGCAGGAGCACCCCGACGACGACCAGCATCAGCCCGCCGGCCCGGGTCACCCACAGCTGGTGCCGGCGTACCCAGGCGGTGGCGCCCAGCATCCGGTGGAAGGCCAGCCCGGCCAGCACGAACGGGATGCCGAGGCCGAGGCAGTAGCAGAGGGTCAGGAACGCGCCCCGGGCGGCGCTCGCCTGGTCGTACGACAGCGCCAGCACCGCCGCCAGGGTGGGGCCGATGCACGGCACCCAGCCGAGCCCGAACAGCACGCCGAGCAGCGGTGCGGCCAGCACACCGACGTCGGGCACGCGGTGCACGCGCCACTCGCGCTGGGCAAAGGGCACCAGCCCCGCGAAGGCGAGCCCCAGCAGCACCACCACGGCTCCCATCCCCACCGAGATCTCGCGCTGGTACGTGAGCAGCCAGGTGCCGACCGCCCCGATCAGTGTGCCGAGGGACACGAACACGAACGTGAAGCCGAGCACGAACAGTCCCGTGCCCGCGAGCATGCGCCCGCGATGCGCGACGCCGCCGCGCGACCCGTTGTCCATCAGGTCGGCGCCGGACAGGCCCGTCACGTAGGAGACATAGCCGGGGAGCAGGGGCACGACGCACGGCGAGAAGAAGCTCACCAAGCCAGCGATCACCGCGACCGGAACGGCCAGCAGCAACGAACCGGAGTAGGCGGTCTCCCCGAACCACTCACCCATCGACGACCTCGTCGACGACGTCGACCAGCGTCGTCGCCGACGTGATCTCCTGGCCGATCCGCGCGGCGAGCCGCCCCTCGGAGTCGATCACGTACGTGGTGGGTGGTGCGGCCGGTGGCGGCAGCGAGGTCTCGCGGAAGCCGAGCAGCTGGCTGCTGTCCTGGTCGATGATGCTGGGCCAGGTGATGCCGTGGCTGCGCTCGAACGCGCGGGCGGCGTCGTCGAGGTCACGGATGTTGATGCCGAGGAACGCGACGTCGTCCCCGAGCTCGCGCTCGGCGGCGACCAGCTCGTCGGCCTCAGCGCGACACGGCGGACACCACTGTCCCCACACGTTCAGCACCACGGGCCGGCCCGCGTAGTCGTCGAGCGTCACCTCGCGGCCGTCCAGGGTCTCGCCGCCCAGGGCGGGGGCGTCGTCACGCTCGTCGGCAGGGACGACGGTGATGCCGTAGTCGCCCTGCACGTACCCCCCCGTGGCCCGCTCGGAGCTCGGCCCGCTGCCGCACCCCGCCAGCACGCCACCTGCGACCGCCACCGCAACCGAGGTGAGCGCCGGACGGGCGAGCGGGCGAGACCGCGTCATGCGCCGAACTGCTGGATGTCGGCCGGGCCGAGCAGGTCGGCCGAGGGCTCGGCGTAGGCCAGGGACTGCACGCGGTCACCGGCGTACGTCACCGACGTCACGCTCGCCAGGGCGCACTGCCGTTTGCGGGGGTCGTGGGCGTACCGGCGGCCCTCGAAGGCGCACCGGGCCATCCACACCGGCAGCTGATGAGAGACCACCACCGCCTCGTGGCCGAGAGCGGCGTCGCGGGCGTCCGCCGCGGCCGACAGCATCCGGGCGACGATCTGCTGATAGGGCTCACCCCACGAGGGGCGCCACGGGTTGCGCAGGTGCCACCAGATCGTCGGATGCCAGAGGGCGCCATCACCCACCCCGAAGGTCTTGCCCTCGAACTCGTTCGCGGCCTCGATCACGCGCTCGTCGATGACCGGCTCCAGCCCGAAGGCCTTCGCGGTGGGCTCGGCGGTCTCGCGGGCGCGCTCCAGCGGCGACGACACCAGATGGGTGATCTCGCGCCCACCGAACCACTCCGCCGCCCGCTCGGCCATGCAACGCCCCAGCTCGGACAGGTGGTAGCCAGGCAGCCGCCCGTACAGCACCCCCTCCGGGTTGTGCACCTCGCCGTGCCTGAGCAGGTGGACGACGGTGATGGTCTCGCCGGGAACGATGCTCTGCAACGTGGCCGCGGGACCAGGCCCGGTCGCCGGCCCCGCCGGCGGGCTCTCCGGCGCACCTCCGGCGGTGCGTCCGGCGGTGCTGTCGGACGGGGTGCTCATGCGGCCTCGTCCGGGGAGTCGGGACGCGCCGCCGCGGCGGCACGGGCGGCGGCCGGAAGCGCCGCCGCCACCCGGTCCAGCGCGTCGTCGTCGAGGGCGGAGCTCACGAACCAGGCCTCGAACGCGCTGGGCGGAAGAGAGACGCCCCGGGCCAGCATCGCGTGGAAGAAGGCGCGGAAGCGGTACAGCGCCTGGTCCTGCGCCTGCGCGAAGTCGGTGACCGCGCCGCGGTCGTCCACGAAGAACACGCTGAACAGGTTGCCCGCCCACTGCGCCACGTGCGGCACCCCCTCGGCGGCGAGAGCCTTGCTCGCCATCGCCCCCAAAGCGGCCGAGACGTGGTCCAGTCGCTCGTAGACATCGGGAGTGGCGAGCCGGAGCGCGGCCAGCCCGGCGCTCGTCGCGACCGGGTTCCCCGACAGCGTGCCGGCCTGGTACACGGGGCCTTCGGGAGCGAGCTGAGCCATCACGTCGGCCCGGCCGCCGAAGGCCGCGGCAGGGAAGCCGCCACCCATCACCTTGCCGAAGGTCACGAGGTCGGGTCGCCAGCCCTCGCGGGCGCCGTCGAGCCCCCACCAGCCGGCCGGTCCGACCCGGAAGCCGGTCATCACCTCGTCGCTGATCAGCAGCGCGCCGTGCCGGCGGCAGGTCTCGCCGAGGAAGCGGTTGTAGCCGGGCTCGGGCGGGACCGCGCCCATGTTGCCGCAGGCCGCCTCGGTGATCACGCACGCGATCCGTGGCCCGTACGCGGCGAATGCCTCCGTGACGGCGGCACGGTCGTTGTACGGGAGGACGAGCGTCGTAGCGGTCACTGCCTCCGGTACACCCGGGGTGCCCGGAAGGCCGAACGTGACGACGCCCGACCCGGCCGAGGCAAGCAGCGCGTCGACGTGGCCGTGGTAGCAGCCGGCGAACTTGACCACCACCTCGCGCCCGGTTGCCCCGCGGGCGAGCCGGACGGCCGACATGGTCGCCTCGGTGCCGGACGAGACCAGCCGCACCTGCTCGACCGAGGTTCGCGCCACGATGGTCTCGGCGAGCTCCACCTCGGCCTCGGTCGGCGCGCCGTACGACGTGCCGCCCGCAGCGGCCCGGGTGACGGCTGCCACCACCTCGGGGTGGGCGTGACCGTGCAGCAGCGCACCCCAGGAGGACACCAGGTCGACGTAGTCGCGGCCGTCGGCATCGGTGACGTAGGCGCCGTGTGCCGAGTCGACGAAGCGAGGAGTGCCGCCGACCGCGCGGAAGGCGCGCACCGGTGAGTTCACGCCGCCCGGGGTGACGGCTCTGGCCCGTTGCATCAGGGCGGCAGACCTCGGCGCGTCGAACGCGTACGGCTCGGAGGGGCTCACCCGGCCATTGTCACCGACGCCCGGGCGCGGCACGATCGCGGCTTCAGCGCCCTGCTCGGACGGATCCGCCCGGTCTGTGCTGAAGGTCGGCATCGTGGTGGTCTGTGGTCCCGGCTTCAGCCCAGCCGGGGCGCGAACTCGGTGGCCCAGTAGGTGAGCACGATGTCCGCACCGGCGCGCCGGATGCCGGTGAGCAGCTCGAGGACGGCCCGGTCGCGGTCGATCCACCCGTTCGCCGCCGCCGCTTCCACCATGGAGTACTCGCCGGACACGCAGTACGCCGCGACGGGGACCGTGACGTGCGCTCGTAGCAGCGGGACCAGGTCGAGGTATCCGCTGGCCGGCTTGACCATCACCGCGTCGGCGCCCTCGCCGACGTCGAGCAGCGCCTCGCGGAGCGCCTCGCGGGCATTGGCCGGGTCCTGCTGGTAGGTGCGCCGGTCGCCGACCAGCGACGAGCCGACCGCCTCGCGGAACGGCCCGTAGAGTGCCGACGCGTACTTCGCTGAGTAGGCCAGGATCGACGTGTCCGTGTGCCCCGCGGTGTCGAGCGCAGAACGGACCGCCCCCACCTGGCCGTCCATCATCCCGCTGGGCCCCACCATGGCCACCCCTGCCTCGGCGTGCACCACCGCCATCTGCGCGTATTGCTCGAGGGTGGCGTCGTTGTCGACCTCGCCGCGCTCGTCGAGGACGCCGCAGTGGCCGTGGTCGGTGAACTCGTCGAGGCAGACATCGCTCATCACGACCAGGGCGTCGCCGGCCTCGGCCACGACGTCGCGGATCGCGACCGTGAGCACGCCCTCGGGATCGAGCGCGGCGCTGCCGACGGCGTCCTTGGTGGCCGGCACGGCGAACAGCATCACGCCGCCCACGCCTGCGCGCGCTGCGTCGGCGACCGCCTTGCGCAGGCTGTCGCGGGTGTGCTGGACCACCCCCGGCATGCTGGCGATCGGCACCGGCTCGGTCGCCGCCTCGCGCACGAACAGCGGCAGCACCAACTGGCGGGGGCGCAGCGTGGTCTCGGCCACGAGGTCGCGCACCGCCCGGGAGGTTCGCAGCCGCCGTGGGCGGTCGGCCGGGAAGGCCATCTCAGGTGGCCTTGCGCCGGGTCGCCGGCCGCCTCTCCGACGGCCTGGTGACCTGCTCGCCCGCCTCCAGGAACGCCAGCCTGCGCTGGGCGCCGAAGTCGGCCAGCGCCTCGGTCAGCACCTGGACCGACGGCGACTCCGCCAGCACGTCGACCCGCAGCCCGTGCTCCTGCGCGGTCTTGGCGGTCGCGGGACCGATGCACGCGATGATCGTCGACGGGTGCGGCTTGCCGGCGATCCCGACCAGGTTGCGGACGGTCGAGGACGACGTGAAGACCACCGCGTCGAACTTCCCCGACTTGATCGCCTCGCGGGTCGGCGCCGGCGGCGGCGCCGCGCGCACCGTGCGGTACGCGGTCACGTCGTCGACCTCCCAGCCGAGGTCGACCAGCCCGGCGACGAGCGTCTCGGTGGCGATGTCGGCACGTGGCAGGAAGACCCGGTCGATCGGGTCGAGCAGCTCGTCGAAGGGCGGCCAGTCGGCCAGCAGGCCCGCGGCCGACTGCTCACCGGAGGGCACCAGGTCGGGCCGGATCCCCCAGCCGGCGATGGCCGCGGCGGTCGCCTCCCCCACCGCGGCGACCTTGAGACCCGAGAAGGCGCGGGCGTCGAGGCCGTACTCGTCGAACTTCTCGCGCACGGCGCGGACCGCGTTGACCGAGGTGAAGCCGACCCACTCGTAGCGGCCCTCGACCAGTCCACGGACGGCCTTGTCCATCTGCTGCGGGTTGCGCGGCGCCTCGACCGAGATCGTCGGTACCTCCTCGGGGGTGGCGCCGTAGGTACGGAGCCGGGCGGCCAGGTCGCCGGCCTGCTCCTTGGTGCGTGGCACCAGCACCCGCCAGCCGAACAGCGGCCGGGTCTCGAACCAGCTGAGCGTGTCCCGCAGGCCGACCACCGGGCCGATCACCACGACGGCTGTCGGGTCGACACCCGCCTCCGCGACATCGGTGGCCACCTGGTCCAACGACGAGACCAGCGTGGTCTGCTCGGTCGTGGTTCCTGCCTGGGTGACCGCCACCGGGGTGGCGGGGTCGCGGCCGGCCGCCACCAGCGCGGGGGCGATCGCGCCCAGGTGGTTCAGCGCCGACAGCAGCACGAGGGTGCCCGTACCGCCGTGGGCCGACCAGTCGACCGCCTGCCGCCCCACCCGCACGACGCTCACCTGGTCGGTGCCCCGGCAGGTCAGCGGCACGCCCGCGTACGCGGGGACGGCGACCGACGCGGGCACACCCGGGACGACCTCGACGCCTATGCCGGCCTTCCGGCAGGCTTGCGCCTCCTCGGGGGCGGAGCCGTGCACGAACGGGTCGCCGGCCAGCAGTCGCACGACATGGGCGCCGCCGCGCGCCTGCTTGACGACCAGCTTGCCGCGCGCGGCAAGGGTCAGCGGCGCTCCGCCGTCGCCGATGGCGCCGTCGACGACCACCGCCGCGGTGCCGCCGTCCGGAGTGCCCCGCAGCGAGGCCACCAGCGCGGCGTGCTCCGGCACCTCGGTGATCACGACCTCGGCGGCCCGGATCAGCTCCACGGCCCGCACGGTGAGGAGGCCGGGATCACCGGGGCCGGTGCCCACGAAGCTCACCTGCCCGGCGCGCTTGGCTGCGCCGGCCGAGGCCGCAGTCGTACTGGTGGTGCGGGTGGCGGTGCTGCTGGTCACGGCATCCTTCTTCGTCGGGGTCTGGTCGGAGGGTCTCGGCTGATCGCGGTCTGGTGGGGGCGGCGCTGGAGCCGGCTCTGGATCCGGCGCTGGATCCGGCGCTGGAGCCGACACTGGAGCCGGTGCCGTGCCGGGCGCGGTCATGGGGCTCCCGCCCGGGCCGCGCCGATCAGATCGGCGGCCCCCTCGTCGAGCAGGTGCGCGGCGAGCTGGTGGCCCACCGTCCGGGGATCGGTGGTCGGGCCGGTGGCGGAGTGCCTCAGCTGAGGGCTCCCGGCCGGCGCCACCACCACCGCCCGGAGCCAGAGCTCGTCGGTGTCGTCGGCGTCGCCGGCGGCGTCGTGGTCGTCGTCGGTACCACCCGCCGTCCAGGCGACCTCGGCGAGCGCCCCCACCGGCGCCGAGCATCCCGCCTCCACGGCCGCGAGGAGGGCCCGCTCCGCCGTGACCGCAGCCCGTGAGTCCGCGTCGTCCAGCGCCGCGCGGATGTCAGAACCGACCGGGTCACCGGCTCTGCACTCCACGGCCAGCGCCCCCTGACCCGGCGCCGGAAGCATCTGCAGCGGGTCGAGCACCTCGGTGATGTCGGCAAGCCGCCCGAGCCGGGCCAGTCCGGCTCGGGCGAGCACGACGGCGTCGAGATCCCCCTCGGGGCCGCGGCCCCGCACCCTGCGCATGCGGGTCTCGACGTTGCCGCGCAGATCCACGACGTCAAGGCCCAGACCGAGTGCGCGCAGCTGGGCGGCACGCCGAGGCGAGCCCGTGCCGATCCGAGCGCCTGTGGGCAGCTCGGCCAGCGTCAGGCCGTCTCGTCCGACGACCGCGTCGCGAGGGTCCTCGCGAACCGGCACGGCGGCGAGCTCGACGCCCTCGGCCGGCGCCGTCGGCAGGTCCTTCAAGGAGTGGACGCAGACGTCGACGTCGCCGGCCAGCAGCGCCGCTCGCACGGCCGAGACGAAGACGCCCTGACCGCCGATCACTGCCAGCGGCGCCGTGTCGACGTCGCCGCGCGTGGTCACGTCGACGAGCTCGACGCGAGCACCCGTGGATGCGGCCAGTCGCTCGCCGACGGCCTGGCTCTGGGCCCGGGCCAGCCGGCTCGCCCGGGTCCCGATCCGCAGGGTCGAGGCGGTGACGGTCATGGTCGGTCCCGCCGCTGGTCGGGACGCTGCACGGGGGCACTCTCGACGGCGGCGCGGGTGACGGCGTCGGCCGTGCCGGACGGCAGCGAGAACAGCTCCGCCAGCACCTCGGCGTAGGACATTCCGGCCGGTTGTCCGGTGAGCTCCTTGACTCGCGTGGTGGGAGCGTGCAGGAGCTTGCCGGCCACCCGGCGGACCGTCTGCTCGAGCTCTTCCCGCAGGTGGGCGTCCGCGGCCGGCACCCGGGCCCACAGGCGACCCAGCTCGGCGTCGACGACGTCGGTGGCCATCGTCCGCAGCGCCACGACGGTGGGCGTGGCGGTGGCGGCGCGGCGGGCACCGAGGAACGCGGCGACCTCCGTGGCGACGATGTCGCGAACCTTGCCGATGTCCGCCGCGGCTGGACCGTGCGCCAGGTCGTCGGCGAGCGCAGCCAGCCCGGTGTAGTGGATGCGGGGGTCGGCCGCGAGCACCGGCTCCACGTCGTGCGGAAGGGCGAGGTCGACGACCGCCAGCGAAGGTCCGGTGGACCGTGCCGCCAGCGCCGGGGTGACGACATCGGCACCGATGACGACCCCGGTGGCACCCGTGCACGTGACGACCACGTCAGCGTCGGCGATGTGGTCGGCCAGCGTGTCCAGCCCCGCCGATCCGGCGCCCACCGGCGCCGCCAGCCGGGCCGCACGGTCGGCGGTGCGGTTGACGACCACCAACGAGGCGGCTCCCCGGCGGTGCAGGTGCGCGACGGCGAGGCCGGCCATCGCCCCCGCGCCCACGACGAGCGCACGGGCGCCGCGAACGGGCACGCCGGCCGCCTCGACCCGGTCCAGCGCAGCACTGACGACGGAGGGGCCGGCCTGGTCGATGCCGGTCTCGGCGTGACCGCGCTTGCCCACCCGCAACGCCTGCTGGAAGGCACCGTTGAGCGACGGGCCGACGGTGCCGTCCTCCTGCCCCCGCGTCAGCGCGGAGCGCAGCTGTCCCAGGATCTGGCTCTCGCCCGTGACCATCGAGTCGAGCCCGGCCGCCACCGTGAACAGGTGGGCCAGCGCCCCCTCGTCGTAGTGGACGTACAGGTGTGACACCAGCGTGGCCCGGTCACCGCCGGCGATGTCGCACAGCAGCCCGGAGACGTCCTCGACGCTGCCGTGGAACCGCTCGACCTCGGCGTAGACCTCGACCCTGTTGCAGGTCGACAGCACCACCGCCTCGAGCGCGTGCTCGGTCTCGGCGACGGCGTGCGCCAGCTTGCCCGCGCCGTCGGCGTCGAGCGCGAGGGTCTCGAGCACGGCCACGGGCGCCGTCTGGTGGGAGATCCCGACGCACAGGATGCTCATGGCGCCACCACCTGGGCGACGACGTCGATGTCGAGACCTGGGTGCAGCGCGCCGGCCATCGACTTGCGCTGCTCGTGGTAGGCGAGGATCTGCAGCTCGATCGACAGATCGACCTTGCGAACGTCGACGCCCGAGGGCACGGTGATCACGGCGGGTGCGAAGTTGAGGATGCTGGTGACTCCCGAGCCGACCAGCCGGTCGGCGACCTGCTGGGCGACCGGGCCGGGCGTGGTGACGACGCCGATGGAGATGTCGTGCTCGTCGACCAGGTCCGCCAGCTCGTCCAGGTGCCGGACGACGACGCCTCCGAAGTCCCGGCCGATCCGGTCGGGGTCGACGTCGAGCAGGGCCGCGACGCGGAAACCCCGGGTGCCGAAGCCGGCGTAGTTGGCCAGCGCCTGGCCGAGGTTGCCCAGCCCGACGATGGCCACCGGCCAGTCCTGGGTGAGCCCGATCTCGCGGGCTATCTGGTAGCGCAGGTACTCGACGTCATAGCCGACCCCCCGCGTGCCGTATGAGCCGAGGTAGGAGAGATCCTTGCGGAGCTTGGCCGAGTTGACCCCGGCCGCGACAGCGAGGTCCTCGCTCGAGGCCGTGGCGACGCCCCGCTCGATGAGCAGGGTGAGCGCCCGCAGGTAGACCGGCAGCCGGGCCACGGTGGCCTCGGGGATCCCCCGCCCGCCGCGGTCGTCACCAGCCGCGCCGCCCGCGGGGCGCGGGGGCGGAACGGCCGCTGGATGCTCAGGTACGGGAGTCACAGGATTCTCGGGGGGTCCTCGCCGGGTGAGTGGCCGGTCGTGCACCGGCCGGGAACTGCCGATGACAACTGTAGGAGTTTGTGAACGGGAGAACAAAATCCGCCGAGGGGTGGACGGCAGCCGCCGGTCGTGCGGTCAGCCGGGACCGGTCAGCGCCCTGCGCAGCCGCCCCGCGTCGACTCGCCAGAAGTCGTGCTGGCGACCGTCCACGAACGTCACCGGCACCTCCTCGCTGAATCGATCCCTCAGCTCCGGATGCTCGGGAGCGTCCACGTCGACCTCGACCCAGCCGACGTCCAGCTCCGCGCAGGTGGCGGCGACGACCGCTCGCGCTTCAGCACACAGATGGCAGCCGGCCCGCGAGTACAGCACCACCCGCCCAGCGTCCGCGTACGGGACGGCGGCCGCCGAAGGCCCCGTCACCCCGGCCCCGCCCGAGCCGGGCCCGACCGAGCCGGGTCCGACCGAGCCGGGTCCGACCGAGCCGGGCCGGGCCGCGCGCGGAGCCGGTCCTTGGCCACCCTTCCGGTGACCGAGCGCGGCAGCCGCGGAAGGACAGCGATCTCGGTCGGCTGCTTGAACCGTGCCAGCGAGAGCCCGCAGTGGGTGCGGACGCGGTCGACGAGCTCGTCGGCTGCGAGCCCGGGGCTCGCCCCGACGACAAAGGCGAGCACCGCCTCTCCGGTGAGCTCGTCCGGCGTTCCGATCACCGCCGCCTCTGCCACCTCATCCAGGTCGCCGATCACCGACTCGACCTCCGACGGGTAGACGGTGAAGCCGGAGACGTTCACGAGCTCATCCAGCCGGTCGATGACCACCAGGTCGCCGTCGGGGCCGACCACCGCGAGGTCGCCCGTCGACCACCAGCCGTCGGCATCGGGCCCGTCGCCGGCGTCCGGCCAGTACCCGGAGAACAGGTTGGGGCCGCGCACGCGGATCTGTCCGGGGTCGCCGCCGCTGACCTGGTCCCCTCGGGGGTCGACGACCTGGACCTCGACACCGGGCAGCGGGGATCCTGCGCCGGCAGCCGGACGGGGCGTCCCGCCGGCGGCTGTGGGAGAGGCCAACGTCGAGGTCACCACCGGGGCGGTCTCGGGAAGCCAGTAGCTACGTTCGACAGTGACGCCCGTGGCCCCGGCGAGAACGGCTGGCGGACCGGGGTCGACCGGCGAGGCGGCGCAGACCAGAAGCCGTACGGACGCGAACAGCCCGGACAGGTCGGGTCGCCCCGCCCACGCGGCGACAGCGGGCGGCGTGACCGGGAGGTTCGTCATCCGGTGCTCCGCGACGAGCCGCAGGGTCTGCTCGGCGTCGAACTCCTGCACCAGGACGAGCCGCGCGCCGGTCGCCAGTACCTGGCCCAGGACGGCGTTGAGGCCATAGATGTGGAACAGCGGGATGAGCCCGAGCACCACGTCGTCGCGGGTCATCGCGGGTCGGTCGAGTGCACCGATCTGCTCGATGTTGGCCAGCAGGGCCCGGTGGCTGAGCATCACTCCCCGAGGCGGCGCCCCGGTCCCCGACGGGTAGACAAGCACCGCCAGGCGCTCGGCGTCGGCAGGACTGACGACGGGGCTGACCAGGGGACCGGAGCCACGGGCGGCGACGTCGTCCCACGCGAGCTCGCCCGGCCGCGGGTCGGGACCCTGCACGACCAGCTGCGCCGCTGCGGGCACGTCGTCGCCGCCGCCAGCGGATCGGGGGCCGACGGCTGCGCGGACGAGGTCGACCGTCGCCGTGTCCGCGACCACCACCCTGGCCCCGGAGTCGACCACCGCGCCGGCGAGCTCGTCCGCGGCGGAGCGCGGGTCCACCGGCACGGCAACCAGACCGGCTCGCAGCACGGCCAGGTAGCTCGTCACGAAACAGATGCCGTTGCCCAGCGCCAGGACGACCCGGTGGCCGGCGACGAGGCCCAGGCTGGACAGGCCGCGGGCGAACGCGTCCACGTCTGCGTCGAGCTGCTGCCAGGTGCGGCTCGCATCCGTACCCGCATCGACCAGAGCCAGCGAGCCAGGTGCGTCGACAGCGCGGTCACCGAGCAGAGCAGAGACGTTCGCCGCGCGCTCGCTCACGAGGCGATTCTCCCACGACGCCTCTCGGGCTGGACCCCGGCGGAGGGCGGCAGCCAGCACCGTCGGGAGGAAGCGGTCAGTAGAAGATGTGGGCCCGGTGCATGAGCAGTGTGTACAGCGTCTGCTGGATGGTCTCCCGCACCTGGTCCTTGACGTTGAACACGAGCATCGGGTCGTCGGCTGCCCCGTCGGGGTAGGCGTCGGTACGGATCGGCTCGCCGAACTCGATCACCCACTTGCTGGGAAGCGGCACCAGGCCGAGCGGCCCCAGCAGCGGGAAGGTCGGCGTGACCGGCACGTACGGCAGCTTCAGCAGCTTGGCGAGGGCCGGGATGTTGCCGATCAGGGGATAGATCTCCTCGGCGCCCACCACCGAGCACGGCACGATCGGGACCCCGGTCTTGATGGCGGCGGACACGAAGCCCCCGCGTCCGAACCGCTGCAGCTTGTACCGCTCGCGGTAGGGCTTTCCGATGCCCTTGAAGCCCTCCGGCCACACGCCGACCAGCTCGCCGCCGGCGAGCATCCGCTCCGCGTCGTCGCCGCAGGCCAGCGTGGCCCCGCCCTTGCGAGCCAGCTCGGACACGAACGGCAGTGTGAACACGAGGTCCGCCCCCAACGCCCGCAGATAGCGGCCGGCGTGGTCGTGCACCACCAGACTGGTCATCAACGCATCGAGCGGAAGGGTGCCGGAGTGGTTGGACACCAGCAGGGCCCCGCCCTCCGCGGGGATGTTCTCGATGCCCCTGACCTCGATGCGGAACCACTTCTCCGCGAGGGGGCGCAGCACCCGCATCGTCACCGCCGACGTGAGGTCGGCGTCGAAGCCGAAGTCGTCCACCTCGTAGTCGCCGGTGACCCGGCGCCGGACGAAGCCGAGCGCCGCCGTGACTGCGTCGCCCGCCCACGACTCCTCGGAATCCGACTCCTCGGGCTCCGCCGCCTCGAACTCGGCCGCCTCGAACTCGGCCGCCTCGAACTCGGCCGCTTCGAACTCGGCCGCCTCGGGCTCCGCCGCCTCGGCCTTCGCCGCCCCATCCTCGGCTGCGGCCGGGCCCTCGGGGCCGGCGCCGTCGGGCTGCGTCGTCCCGCGGGTGTGGGCGTCCATGGTATCGGCGTCTCTGGTGCGGTCAGGGGAGGCGTCGGTCCCGGCGGGGACGGTGCGGGAGTCGCCAGTCCGGTCCTCCGGAACGGCGGGGGCCTGCTGGTCGGCTGCGGTGCCGGAAGGACCGTCGTCCGGGCGGACCAGTCGCGGCCGGCGACGGCGGGGCGGGTCCGCGGCCGGGGCACCCTCGTCTCCGGGTGCCGCGGAAGACCTGCGGGTGCGGGTGCGCGACGGCGGTGCCAGCGAGCGCGCCGCCTTGCTGGGCGAGGCGGCCCTGCTGCCGCGACCGGGACGGCCCCGGGTGCCCAGCGGGATGATGTCGGCGTCAGGCATCGTGCGTCCCTCCTCGCGGAACTCGCGCTGCGGCGTACGCGGCGACCAGCCGCTGCTCCACCGACCGGATCCGCCGGGCGTCGAGCGGCCCCCGGCCGGTCGCCTCGGCGAAGTCCTCCAAGGTCGCGGCGGTCGACCAGCGGGGCGCGTACCCGAAGCGGTCCCGAAGCGCGGTCGTGTCCACCACCCGCCCGTGGGTGAGCAGCGCGACCTGGTCGGAGGACAGCTCGAGGTCCGTCGCACGACGCAGTGCCTGGCCGACGGTCCCCACGCCCGGCGCAGGCACCGGCACCGTGGCGCGACCGAGGCGACGGAGGATCTGGGAGAGCGTCAGCACGCCGGGGCCGGCGACGTTGTAGGTGCCGGGTTGCCCGGCGACCACGGCCCGGTTGACGGCTGCCAGCCCGTCGTCGGGGTGCAGCAGCTGCAGCCGCGGGTCGAAGCCGAGCACCGTGGGCACCAGCGGGAGCCCGAAGTACTGCCCCAGCTGGCTGTCGTGGCTGTCGATCCCGGCCCCCAGCACGTCGGCCCAGCGGAGCACGGTGACGGCGACGTCGGGCCGACGCCGGGAAAAGCCACGCACGTAGCTCTCGACCTCGGCGCTGTCCTTGGCGTAGCCGGTCAACGGCAGCTGCCGGGGTGACATGTCCTCGATGAACAGGCCCGGGTCGTGGGCAGAGGAACCGTAGACCGCAGTGCTCGACTTCAGCACCAGGTTGCCGACGGTCGACGACCGCTGGCACGCGGCCAGCAGCTGCATGGTGCCGATGACGTTGGTCTCCTTGACCGCGGCCCGCCCCCCGGCGCGGCCGGCTCCGGCCACCACGCTCATGTGCACGACGGTGTCGACGTCCTCCACGGCGAGGACCTTCGCGATCACCGGGTTGCGGATGTCGGCGCGGACGAAGCGGACGTCGCCGAGGTCGTCGCGGGGCGGCAGCACGTCGACGCCGACCACGCGCTCGATCCCGGCGTCGTCCACCAGCCGGCGGGCGGCCCTGGCACCGAGCGGGGCAGCCACACCGGTGACCAGGACGACTCGTCCCATCGTCACCTCACAGTCGGGCGTGGACCTCTGGCGGGCGGCCGGTCACTTGCCGGCGCGGCGCCGCTGGATGCGGGTGCGCTTCAGCAGCTTGCGGTGCTTCTTCTTCGCCATGCGCTTGCGGCGCTTCTTGATGACGGAACCCACAGTTGACCAATCGCTCGAGAGGCGCCCGCACGCGCGGGACGCGAGCGCAGCCTACCCGTCTGGGCGGGTGCGGAGACCGGGCGGTCGAGCAGCGGTCAGCCGGCGCGGAAGTAGGACTTCTTCAGGTACTCGTCCACCGCCGGCTCCGGCACGCGGAAGGACCGCCCGACGCGGACGGCCTCGAGCTCGCCGTTGTGCACGAGCCGGTAGACCGTCATCTTGGAGACCCGCATGGTCTGGGCGACCTCAGCCACAGTGAGGAACCGCACCTCGGACAAACCGGGTCGTTGCGGACCAGAAGCCATGGCGCACCGCACTTCCTGCGCAGACGCTCCTCGGCTTCCCCACCGCAGATATGACGCCCGTGCTACCGGGAGAATAGTGCCTGGTGTGGCAGGTGGGAAGCGCGAGCGAAACGGGGCCCATCGGAAAGGTCAGTAGTGGTGCGGGTCCATCCCCAGCAGCGGGAAGACCGCGGAGCGGGTCGCATGCACGGACCGGTCGAGCCAGTCACCCGGGTCGTACCCCGTCGACCAGTCCTTGTACGTCGGCTCCGCACCGTCGGTCATGAGCTGCGGCGCCGGGCGGCTGAGCACCGCACTGACGTGGTCGCGCCAGGCCGGTGGCGTGGCGGTGTACGGGTCCAGCGGCCGCCCGCCGACGACGGCCAGCAGGTGCGTCCACGCCCGTGGCACCACGTCGCTGATGTCGTAGCCGCCTCCCCCGGTCGCCACCCACCGCCCGTCGGTGACCTCGCGGGCGAGGTCGGCGAGCGCGAGGTACGACGCCCGCTGCCCGTCGACGGTGAGCATCAGGTGGGCGAGGGGGTCGGAGCGGTGGGTGTCGCACCCGTGCTGGGTGACCAGCACCTCGGGCTCGAAGGCCCGCAGCGCCGCCGGCACGACGGCGTGGAAGGCCCGCAGCCAGCCGGAGTCCTCGGTGCCCGGCGGCAGCGCCACGTTGACGGCGCTGCCCGGCGCGTGGGGTCCGCCGGTCTCCGTCGGCGAGCCGGTGCCGGGGAACAGCGTCTGCGGCGTCTCGTGCAGGCTGATGGTGAGGACCCGGGGGTCGTCGTAGAAGATCTCCTGCACGCCATCGCCGTGGTGCACGTCGACGTCGACGTAGGCCACCCGCTCGGCACCCTGGTCGAGCAGCCAGGCGATGGCCACGGCGACGTCGTTGTAGACGCAGAAGCCGCTCGCCGCTCCGGGCATCGCGTGATGGAGGCCTCCCGAGGGGCTGACGGCGCGCAGCACGTCACCGGACCACACCTGGCGGGCGGCCTCTACCGACGCGCTCACGACGCTGGCCCCCGCCTCGTGCATGCCGAGGAACGTGGGGTTGTCTTCACTGCCCAGGCCGCGTTCCAGGTTGTGCTCCCGGGGGTCGTCCCCGGCGCGGCGCACGCAGTCGACATAGGCCTGGTCGTGGACCAGCGACAGCAGCGCATCGTCGGCCGCCGGCACCGGCACCAGGGGGAGACCGCCCTGGCCCACCACACCGAGCTCGCGAGCCAGCATCATCGTGAGGACGATGCGCTCCGGTGCCATCGGGTGCGCCACGCCGAAGTCGTACTCGGTCAGGCTGTCGTCGAAGACGGCACACGCGCGACCGTCGGGGGGACCTGACATGGCGCGGACACTACCCGCGAAGCGGACGCCCCTGCGATGGGGACGCCCGTGCCGGCGCAGCCGGGCTCACTCGCCGGCGGACAGGTCCCGGGAGCGGTTGCGGGCAGCCTCCAGCGCGGTGAGGAACGCGGCACGCACCTTGTGGTCCTCGAGCTCGCGGACGGCGGCCGCCGTGGTGCCTCCCGGAGACGTCACCCGCTCACGCAGCACCGTCGGGTGCTCGCCCGTCTCACGCAGCAGCTTGGCCGATCCGACGACGGTCTGGACGACCAGCTCGGTGGCGGTGCTCCGCGGGAGCCCGAGGTGCACGCCCGCCTCGATCATCGCCTCCACGACGAAGAACAGGTACGCCGGCCCCGACCCGCTGATGGCGGTCACGGCGTCCTGCTGCTTCTCGGGCACCCGCAGCACCCGGCCGGTGGCCGCGAGCAGGCTCTCGACCTGCGCGAGGTGCACGTCGTCACACGAGGAGCCGGGTGAGATCGCGGCCATGCCCTCGTCGACCAGCGCCGGGGTGTTGGGCATCACCCGGACCACCGCGATACCCGCGGGAAGCCGAGCCTCGATGAACGTCGTCGTGATGCCGGCGGCCAGCGAGACGACGAGGCTTCCGGGTGACACGTGCGGCGCCACCTCCTCGATGAGATCCCCCATGTCCTGCGGCTTGACCACCAGCACCAGCGTGTCGGCCTTCCGGGCCGCGTCGACGTTGCCGACGACCTCGACGCCGTACCGCTCGGTCAGCTCGGCCGCCCGCTCCGGCCGCCGCTCGGCCAGCAGCATCTGCTCGGGGCGCCGACCGGCCCGCAGCAGTCCCGACACCAGCGTCTCGCCCATCACACCCGCGCCCAGCACGGCCACCACAGTCATGGGACCCATCATGCCGGGCGGTCAGACAACGGCCGGCCGGGCGGTCACGCGGTGCGGCGGCGCAGGGTGGCTGCACCCAGCATCAGGGCCAGCAGTGCGCTGCCCCCGATCACGCTGACATCGAGGACCAGGTCGCTGGTCCAGCTCGAGGCGGCCTGCACCTCGCGCATCGCGGCCACCGCGTACGACAGCGGGAGCACGTCGGATACCGCCTCGAGGACGGCGGGCAGCGCGTCGCGAGGGACGAACAGGCCGCACAGCAGCAGCTGCGGAAGCACCAGCGCCGGCATGAACTGGACGGCCTGGAACTCCGTCTCGGCGAACGCCGACACGAACAAGCCCAGCGCCGTGCCGAGAACGGCGTTCAGCACCGACACCACGGTGAGGGTCAGCACGGAGCCCTGCACGTCCATACCGAGGGCGCCCACGGTCAGTCCCACGGCCAACAGCGACTGTGCCAGCGCTACCGCGGCGAACGCGAGCGCGTAACCGAGCAGCAGGTCGGCCTTGCCCATCGGCATGGACAGCAGTCGCTCGAGCGTCCCGGACGACCGCTCACGCAGGGTCGTCACCGAGGTGACGAGAAACATCACGATGAACGGGAAGATGGCCAGCAGCGGGGGGCCCACGCTGTTGAAGATCCCGGCGTTGCCGTCGAACATCCACCACAGCAACGCGAGCAGCACGCAGGGCACGACCAGCAGCATCGCCACCGTCCGGTGGTCGCGGCGCAACTGGGCCAGCACCCGTCCGGCCACTGCGAGGGTCACGCGCGGCGTCATGGCGCCACCTCCTTGTCGCGGGTCCTGACCGGCGTTCCGTTCTGTCTGTCCGGTTGCCAACCGACCCGGTTGATCAGGGCCAGGAACGCGGACTCGATGTCGTCGGCGCCGGTGGCCTCGCGCAGGGCGTGCGGGGTGCCCTCGGCGAGCACCTGACCGTCACGCAGCAGCAGCAGCCGGTCGCAACGGTCGGCCTCGTCCATCACGTGGCTCGAGACCAGCAGGGTCCTGCCCTTGGCCGCGAGGTCATGGAAGAGCGCCCACAGATCCCGGCGCAGCACCGGGTCGAGCCCGACCGTCGGCTCGTCGAGGACCAGCAGCTGCGGCTCCCCCAGCAGCGCGACGGCGAGCGACACCCGGGACCGCTGCCCCCCGGACAAACGGCCCACGAGCGAGTCGGCGTAGTGGCCGAGGTCGACCTGGTCGAGCACGGTGCCTACCGCGGCGGTCCGCGCACCCAGCACCCGCGCGAAGAAGCGCAGGTTCTCGGTCACGGTGAGGTCGGCGTACACGCTGGGCGCCTGCGTCACGTATCCCACCTGGCGGCGCAGGGCGGCAGAGCCGGCCGGCTGGCCGAGAACCTCGACCGTCCCTCCCTGCACCTTCTGCACTCCGACGATCGCGCGGATCAGGGTGCTCTTCCCGCCGCCCGAGGGTCCGAGCAGACCGGTGACCTGTCCGGGCGGAATGGTGCAGGACAGGTCGGGCAGCACGGTGCGCCCCCCGCGGACCACGCGGAGGTGGCTGATGTCCACCGCAGGTGACTTATTGGCCATGTGTTTAATATGCCGGGATCGTCGAGGTCCGTCAAGCCTCCGATGGCAGAAAAGGGCCCCGGAAACCGGACCGGCGACGCTCAGCCGCGGAGGTGGTGTTGCAGCACAGGAGCCAGCCGCTGGATGAGCTCCTCCGGCGGGGTGCTGGCCAAGGGCTCGACCTTGACCACGTACCGGAACAGCTCCATGCCGAGCCCCTGCGAGATCGCCAGCTGCAGGCGCAGCAGCGGGTCGGGGCCGGCCACGGCCGGCCCGAGGACGGAGGCGATGATCCGGAGGAACCCGTCGCGGAGCATCGCCGCCACCGGCTCGCTGGTCATCGCGCCCCGGACGAGGGCGACCAGCGGCTCGCGTCTCGACTCGTCCTCCCAGATGGTGACGAAGGTGCGGGCCAGCCGGAGGCCCAGCTCATCCGGCGGCCCCTCGACCACCGGGCGGAGCACCACCCGTGGGTCGAACGGCGCGGCGAGCGCCTCCAGGAACAGGTCCTCCTTCGAGCCGAAGAAGTGGTGCACCATGGCCGGCGCGACACCGGCGGACGCGGCGACCGCCCGAATGGTGGTGCGCTCGAAACCCTTGTCGGCGAACGAGGTCCGTGCCGCGGTCAGCACCTCCCCGCGGGTGTCCGGCGTCCCGGGGCGCCGGCCCGGACCGCGCGAGGGTGTCACCGACCGAGCCAACGCGTCAGTCCCGCGAGACCAGGGACCGGGCGAAGAACGCGACGTTCGCCGGCCGCTCGCCCAGGCGCCGCATGAGATACCCGTACCACTGGTCCCCGTAGGGCAGGTACACCCGGACCGTGCTGCCGGCGGCGGCCAGACGCCGCTGCTCGTCGGGTCGTACGCCGTACAGCATCTGGAACTCGAAGCTGTCGCTCGCGCGGTCGGCGCGCTCGGCGAGCAGCCCGGCGATCCGCACCAGCCGTGGGTCGTGGGTGGCGACCATCGGGTAGCCGGCCCCGTTCATGAGCACCTTGAGACAGCGCACGTACGAGCGGTCGACCTCTAGGCGGTCGCGGTAGGCCACCGCGGCCGGCTCGTCGTAGGCGCCCTTGCACAGCCGCACCCGTGACCCGGCGTGGGCGAGGTCCCTGCAGTCGGCCTCGGTACGGCGCAGCTGGGACTGCAGGACCGCCCCGGTCTCGGGGAAGTCCTGCCGCACGTCGGCGAGCACCTCGAGGGTGGAGTCGGTGGTCGTGTGGTCCTCCATGTCGAGGGTCACGGTGGTGCCTGCGTTGCGGGCGGCGCGACAGACCGTGCGGGCGTTGTCCAGCGCCAGCTTGTGGCCCTCGCTCCCGCGCCTGCCGGCCTCGCCACCGCCGCCGACCACCTGCCCGATCGCCGAGAGCTTGACCGACAGCTCGATGTCGTGGTTCAGACCCGCTTCGACGACCGCGTCGAGAGCCTCCAGGTACGCGGCGACGGTGGACTCCGCCTGCCCGTGGTCGAGCGTGCCCTCGCCGAGGTGGTCGAGCGAGACGCGCAGCCCGGCTGCGGAGAGCTCACGCGAGACCCGCACGGCATCCTCGACGGTCTCTCCGGCGACGAAACGGGAGACGATGCCGCTCGAACCCGGCAGGGTGCTGGCCAGATGCTTCATGCGCTCACTGCCCGCCAGCGCCAGCAGGGAACTCCTCAGCACCACAGCCTCCTCAGCGGCGGCCGTGCGCCGCCGGTCGCTGCCGACTGTACGGCGTCAGGACGACCTCTCGGCGACCCCGTCGGCGCCGACCACGAAGCCGGGGTCCCGGCGGGTCGCCAGGTGCAGCCGGGTGAAGGCAAGGGCCTCCGCGAGGTCGGCCTCACGGGCGTCACGGTCCAGCGCTCGCCGGGTGTTGATCTCGACCACCACGTGCCCTGCGAACCCCCGCAGGGCCAGCACGTCGAGCAGGTCCGCGCACGGCTGCGTCCCCCGACCCGGCACCAGATGCTCGTCCTTGGCCGAACCTGTGCCATCGGTCATGTGCACGTGCGTGAGGCGGTCACCGAGGCCGCGGGCCATCGTCAACGCGTCCGACCCGGCCGTCGACGCGTGGGAGAGGTCGAGCGTCACGTGCGCGGAGTCGTGCTCGACCGGGTCCCATCCGGGTGTGTAGGCCTGCACCGTGCGGTTCCGCGCCCGCCAGGGGTACATGTTCTCGACGGCGTACGCGAGCCCGGTGCGCTCCTCGAGACCCGCGATCCCCTCCAGGAAGAGGCGACCGTAGTCCCGTTGCCACCGGAACGGCGGATGCACGACCACGACGTCGGCGCCGAGCGCGTGACACATGTCGGCACTGCGCTCGAGCTTGACCCATGGGTCCGTCCCCCACACCCGCTGGGTGATGAGCAGGCACGGCGCGTGCACCGCGACCACCGGGATCTGGTGCTCCTCGCTGAGCGCGCGGACCGCATCGATGTCCTGGCTGGTGTCGTCGAGCGCGACCATGACCTCGACCGCGTCGTAGCCGAGCGCCGACGCCAGGGCGAACCCCACGGCGGTGGGCTCGGGGTAGACCGACGCCGTGGAGAGCGCCACGGTGGCGGTGGGCACCGACACGGAGTGGTCCATGGGCGCCGCCACGGAGTGGTCCGTCGCGTCGGTCACGCTCAGAGCCTAGGCAGCCCGGTGGCGTCGACGGGGCAGGTCGACTGTCCGCAGCTAGGGTTTTCCCGTGCCCGAGGTCCCACTCGACTTCCCCCGCACGTGGGTGGAGTTCCCCGATCCCGCCGATCGCAAGCAGGTGCTGCGCTGCGACCTGACCTGGCTGACGTCCAGCTGGACCTGCATCTTCGGCCGCGGATGTCCCGGCGTCTACGCCGACCGGCCCGACGACGGCTGCTGCACGCTCGGCGCGCACTTCGCGGACAAGGCCGACGAGAAGCGGGTGAAGAAGGCCATGAAGGCGTTGGGGCCCGACGACTGGGAGTACCGCGACACCGGCCGCCGCGACGGTGTCGTGGAGGTCGACGATGACGGCGAGCGCAAGACCCGGGTGGTCGACGGCGCGTGCGTGTTCCTGAACCGCCCGGGCTTCGTCGGCGGCGAGGGCTGCGCCCTGCACGGCTGGGCACTGCGCCACGACACCGAGCCCCTGGAGACGAAGCCCGACGTGTGCTGGCAGCTGCCGATCCGCCGTCGCTATCGGGACGTGGAGCGCACCGACGGCAGCTCGTACCTCGAGATCACCGTCGAGGAGTACGACCGGAGCGGCTGGGGACCGGGTGGGCACGACCTGGACTGGTACTGCTCGGGCAACAGCGAGGCGCACGTCGCCACCGATCCGGTGTACGTCGGCAACCGGGCCGAGCTGGTGGCGCTGATCGGCGAGCCGGCGTACGCGGTGCTGGCGGACCTGTGCGCCGAGCACCTGGCCACACGCAGCCGGCTCACCCTGCACCCGGCAACCCGCGCCGCAGGGTGAGCGACGACAATGCCAGGCATGCGTCTCGACCACATCTCCTACGCAGCCGGTCCGGACGGGCTGGAGGCTACCGCGCAACGGCTGGGCTCGTTGATCGGCGAGTCGTTCGTCGACGGAGGAGTGCACCCGCGGTTCGGGACACGCAACATGCTGCTGCCGCTCAGCCACGGCCACTTTCTCGAGGTGGTCGGGGTACTGGACCACCCCGCCTCCGACAAGGTGCCGTTCGGCCAGCTGGTGCGTACCCGCTCGGAGTCCGGGGGCGGCTGGCTGTGCTGGGTGGTCGCGGTCGACGACATCACCGAGGTCGAGCACCGGCTGGGTCGCCACTCCGTGCCGGGCAACCGCCGTCGGCCCGACGGCTACGAGCTGACCTGGCGCCAGATCGGAGTGCGCGGAGCGGTGGCCGACCCGCAGCTGCCGATCGTGATGAAGTGGGAGGTTCCGCCGGAACGGCACCCCTCGGTCGGCGCGAGCGGCAAGGTCGCCCTCCACGCGCTGGAGATCGCCGGCGACCCCGCCCGTGTCGAGCAGTGGCTGGGCGCTGCGGCGCTCTCGGCACTCGCCGACGTCGAGGTCGACTGGGTCGCCCGGCACGGCCAGCCCGGGATCGTGGCCGTGCACCTGGCGACTCCGGCGGGCACGGTCCGGCTCTGAAGCGCACGGGGAAGGCCGGCCCGGGGACGCCGGTACGGGAATGACCCGGATCGAGACCGGGGCACGGCCGAGCCCGAACATCTGGCGGCACGCCGCCACCTACGAGATCGAGAACCGGGCGGTCGACCCGGACGGCCTGATCGAGCAGGCGATGGCCGACGTCCGCGGCTGGGACGGTGCGACGGTGCTGGACATCGGCTGCGGGACGGGCTTCCACCTGCCCCGCTTCGCCTCCCGGACGGCACGCGTGCTCGGCGTCGAGCCGCACGGCGGGCTGGCGTCACTCGCCCGCCGCCGCTGCGCCGCTGTGCCGGGCGTCCGGGTGCTGGCCGGGACGGCCCAGGCGCTGCCGGTGCCGGACGCCAGCGCCGACGTGGTGCACGCGCGGTGGGCGTACTTCTTCGGACCGGGCTGTGAGCCCGGGCTGCGCGAGGTGGACCGGGTGCTGCGCTCGGGAGGTGCGGCGTTCGTGATCGACAACGACGCGAGCCGCAGCACGTTCGGCGGATGGTTCCGCCGGGCGTTCCCCGCGTTCGACCCGGCGGCCGTGGAGCGCTTCTGGTCCGGGCACGGATGGACCCGCTCGCCGGTCCTCACCCGCTGGCGGTTCGCCTCCCGTGCCGACCTGGAGGCGGTCGTGCGGATCGAGTTCGCCGCGGGGCTCGCCGACCGGCTGCTGTCCGAGCACCGCGGCCTCGACGTGGACTACGCCGTCAACGTCTGGTGGCGAACGACCGGTGCCGCCGCGGCCACGATGTCGGTGCTCTCGCCTAGCGTGGGGTAGGTGGCATCTCCCTCCGCCAGACCGGGTCGTGCGCGACCGGCGTACCGGTGCGCCGAGTGCGGGTGGGAGACCGGCAAGTGGGTCGGCCGGTGCGGGGAGTGTCAGGCGTGGGGCACCGTGGACGAGGCCGGGGCGGCCGCTGCAAGACCGGGGCGCACCCAGGCGGGCCCGGTGACGACCCCTGCGCTTCCGATGACCGAGATCGACGTCGAGGCCACCCGTGCGGTCACGTCCGGTGTCAGCGAGCTCGACCGGGTGCTCGGTGGCGGCGTGGTCAAGGGGGTGTCCCTGCTGCTGGCCGGGGAGCCGGGGGTCGGCAAGTCGACGCTGCTGCTGGAGGTCGCGGCCAGGTGGGCGGAGGCCGGACGCCGCACGCTCTACGTCACCGGCGAGGAGTCAGCCGCTCAGGTGCGTCTGCGCGCCGAGCGCACCGGCGCAGTCCAGCCGCAGCTGTTCCTCGCCGCCGAGACCGATCTGGCGGCGGTGCTGGGCCAGGTCGAGCAGGTGCAGCCGACGCTGCTGGTGGTCGACTCCGTGCAGACGATCGGGGCGGCGGAGGTCGACGGGGTCCCCGGCGGGGTCACCCAGGTACGCGAGGTCGCCGGCGCGCTCGTCCAGGTCGGCAAGCGGCTGGGGCTCGCGACCCTGCTGGTCGGGCACGTCACCAAGGACGGCGCGATCGCGGGGCCGCGCGTGCTCGAGCACCTCGTCGACGTCGTCCTCCACTTCGAGGGCGACCGCGCGTCGCGGCTGCGCTTCGTCCGGGCCGTCAAGAACCGTTTCGGGCCGGTCGACGAGGTCGGCTGTTTCGACCTGTCCGCCGACGGCATCGTCGAGGTCAGCGACCCCACCGGTCTGTTCGTCTCCCGCCACGCCGAGCCGGTCGCCGGCACCTGCGTCACGGTCACGCTCGAGGGCCGCCGGCCGCTGCTGGCCGAGGTGCAGGCCCTGGTCGCACCCGCTGCGGGGCAGTCGTCACCGCGGCGAGCGACCAGCGGCGTCGACTCCGCCAGGACCGCGATGGTGCTGGCCGTGCTGGAGCGGCGGGCCGGTGTACGACTGTCGGGCTCTGACGTCTATCTCGCCACGGTGGGCGGGGCCAGGCTCAGTGAGCCGTCGGCCGACCTCGCGGTCGCGCTGGCGACCGCGTCGGCAGGCGCCGACACCGTGGTCCCGACCGACCTCGTCGCCCTGGGTGAGGTGGGACTGGCCGGCGAGGTGCGCCGGGTCGGCGGCCCGGTGCTGCGGCTGGCCGAGGCGGCCCGGCTGGGTTTCCGGCATGCACTGGTCCCGGCCGACTCCGGCTCCGAGCGGCTCCCCGACATCCCGGGGCTCCAGGTCATCCCCGTCGCCGACGTGACCCAGGCGCTGCAGGTCGTCGGCCTGGTGCGGGGAGGCGACGCCACCCGGGTCGAGCCCAACCACGGCCGACCGCGGACGGCACGGCTCAGCGTGGTGCCCGAGTGACCCCCGGCCGGGCGACTCAGCGAAATGAGCAGGCCCTCCCTCAGTGCGACGCCTAGACTCCTTGCTCGTCGGACGGGACCGGTGACCCGGGCGCCGACGAGGAGTGGATGTGGTGAGCGACAGGACGGACGCGACAGCCGACGAGGTGCGACTGCGCGCCACGCTGGCCACGATCGCGCCCGGCACCGCACTGCGCGAGGGTCTCGAGCGGATCCTGCGAGGCCGCACCGGGGCCCTGCTGGTGCTCGGCCTCGACCGTACCGTCGAGGCCATCTCCACCGGTGGGTTCACCCTCGAGGTGCCGTTCACTGCCACCGGCCTGCGGGAGCTGGCGAAGATGGACGGCGCGATCGTGGTCGACCGCGAGGTGAGCCGCATCTACCGGGCCGCGGTGCACCTGATGCCCGACCCCTCCATTCACACCGACGAGGCGGGCACCCGGCACCGCACCGCTGACCGGGTCGCGCGACAGACCGGGATGCCGGTCGTGTCGGTGTCCGCGTCCATGCAGATCATCGCCGTGTACGTGGGCGGCATCCGGCACGTGCTGGAGGAGACCGGGGCCATCCTGTCGCGGGCGAACCAGGCACTGGCGACTCTGGAGCGTTACAAGATGCGCCTCGACGAGGTGTCGGGTGCGCTGTCCGCGCTCGAGATCGAGGATCTGGTGACCATCCGCGACGTCGCCGCGGTGGCGCAGCGGCTGGAGATGGTGCTCCGCATCGCCCGTGAGATCGAGGACTACGTGGTGGAGCTCGGGTCCGACGGCCGACTGCTGACCCTGCAGCTCGACGAGCTCGTCGGCGGGGTCGACGAGGAGCGCGTGCTGGTCATGCGCGACTACGTCCCCGCCGGTCGGAAGAACCGTCCGGTCGACGAGGTGCTCGGCGACCTCCGCGGCCTCGACTCCAGTGAGCTGGTCGACGTCGGAGCCGTGGCGCGCGCGATCGGGCTGGCCCAGGGGGAGCACCTCGACAACCCGCTCTCGCCGCGCGGCTACCGGCTGCTGACCAAGGTGCCACGCCTGCCCGGCGCGGTGGTCGAGCGGCTGGTCGACCACTTCGGCACCCTGCAGAAGCTGCTCGCCGCGAGCATCGAGGACCTGCAGGCGGTGGACGGTGTCGGTGACCTGCGTGCCCGTAGCGTTCGCGAGGGACTCAGCCGGCTGGCCGAGTCGAGCATCCTCGAGCGCTACGTCTGATCGGCCTGGCCCTGCGAACCCCGAGGGCGTTGCGGAGGCCGTACCTCGAAGTCGAAGCGCGCCGGCTCCCCGGCGTACACCGCGGACTCGACCGCGTACGCCCCGGGTGGGGCGTCGCGGGTGGTCCCGCTGCAGTCCTTGTCGCTGAAGATGCCGGGCCAGGTCACCACCAGCGCCGTCGTCCAGCCCGGTCGCAGCACGAGGTCGCGTTCCGGCACCGCTCCCGGGCACTGCTCGGTCTCCCACACCGACCGCCCGGCCGTGGACACCTTCAGGGTCAGCACCTCCGCGGTCAGCTCCAGCCGGCAGGCGGTGTCCCCCGCGGTGGCGACCGACAGGGACAGCGCCACGTCGCTGCCGCCGCGCGGGCTCCCGTCGACCGTAGGGGTGACCGTCACGTCGGTCGCCTCGCACGCACCCTCGGCCGACGGCAGGGCGGCCCTGACCACGCGCGGGCGGCCGTCCCCGGACGCCGGCGGGGGCGTGGCCCCACCCTCGGCATCGGTCGGGGTGGCGTCCGCAGCCTCCGGCACGGCGGTGGCGGGCTGCCGCGCGTCGTCACCCCCGCCCAGCATCGCGGCTGTCCCCCAGCCGAGTGCCACCACTACCGCGACAACGCTGAGGACGAGCGCCCGGCGGACCCAGTAGACGCGTGCCGGCAGGCGACGGCGGCGCCGGACCGGCGGCCGGCTGGACGATGGCCGACCGGTCGAGGCACTCACCCGGGCACGCTAGCCCCGCCGCCCGGAGCAGCGAGGGCGCCGCGCCGTCACCCGTGGCCGGCGAGCCGACGGCCGTGGGTGGCACGATCGGATCGATGACGTCTCAGCCAGCAGCCGACGGCGCTCGCGGGCAGGTCATGCGCTGGTACGCCGACCGGGCGCGTGACCTGCCGTGGCGCCGGGCGGACGCCACCCCGTGGGGGGTGCTGGTCTCGGAGTTCATGCTCCAGCAGACGCCGGTGGATCGGGTGCTTCCCGTGTACGAGTCGTGGCTGGCGCGCTGGCCGGCCCCTGCCGCGCTCGCTGCCGAGCCGCCGGGTGAGGCGGTGCGCGCCTGGGGACGGTTGGGGTATCCGCGCCGCGCCCTGTGGCTGCATGCCACGGCCACGACGGTGGTCGACCGCCACGGCGGCCGGGTGCCGGCCGACGTGTCCGAGCTGCGTGCGCTGCCGGGCGTCGGCGAGTACACGGCTGCGGCGGTGGCCGCCTTCGCCTACCGGCGTCGGACGGTGGTCCTGGACACGAACGTCCGCAGAGTGCTGGGCCGGCTGACCCGCGGCGAGGCCCTCCCCGTGACGGCGTCACCGACCACCGCCGAGCGCGCGGCCGCCGAGACTCTGCTCCCGGCCGAGCCGGAGGCAGCGGCGACCTGGTCGGTCGCGGTGATGGAGCTCGGCGCCCTGGTCTGCACCGCCCGCAGCCCCCGGTGCGACGCGTGTCCGGTGGCGTCCCGCTGTCGCTGGCTGGCTGCGGGCCGACCGGCCACCGACAATGCCGGCAGCCGGGCGCAGGCGTTCGCCGGCACCGACCGGCAGGTTCGGGGCCTGCTGCTGGCCGTGCTGCGTGCGGAGCCGGACGCAGTGCCACGGGCGCGGCTGGAGGAGGTCTGGCCCGACCGGACGCAGCGGGAGCGGGCGCTGGACGCCCTGGTGGCCGACGGGCTGGTGGAGCCGGTCGGCGCCGAGGCCTTCGCCCTGCCCGGCACGCTCGCGCGGTCGTCGCGGACCGGCTGCCGGACCGCACCGTCAGACCTTGCTGATCCGCTCCACCGCGTCGGCGAGATCGCGCACGACGACTCCGACGTGCCGTGACCCGGCCTCGAGGGGCTGGTCGAGCAGCAGTCCGAACAGCGTGGCATCGACCAGCTCGCTGGCCCGCCGCGCGCGCCGCGACGGGACACCGCTGCGCACCAGGAGGTCCGACACCGCGGCTGTCCAGAGCTGGTTGCTGCGGCGGGCGGCCGACAGGTACGGCTCCTGCCCGAGCAGCCCGAGCGCAGCAGTCTGCGCATAGACCCGTAGGCAGCGGGCGACCACCGGCTGCTGCCACTGCTCCCACAGCGCGGTGACCGCGGCCCGCGGCGACGAGGCGGCCGGAATGGCGCGCAACGCGGCCACCGACCGGGCGTTGCTGCGCTCGATCACCAGCGCAACCAGGGCGTCCTTGCTGCCGAAGTGGTAGACCAGCATCCGGTCGCTGGTGCCGATCGCGGCTGCCAGCGGACGCAGGCTGAGGCCCGCGATGCCATGATCGAGGACATAGTCGGTGGCCGACTCCGCCAGCGCCTCGCGGCGCTCGTTCGTCCGGACCATGCCACCTTCCGTGCTCATCCGCCTCACTGTAGCGAGTGCTACAGTCGACGTGGACGTAGCGAGTGCTACATGAGTGAGCGGAACCGGGAGAACGGAGCGTGCCCATGGGTCTGGCGATGCTGTTGCTGGCCGTGGCGATCGTCGTGGAGGTCGGCGCCACAGCGGCTCTCTTCCGCGTACCGCGGGGTTCACCCAGCCCGGTTGGGCCCTGCTCGTCATCTGCGGCTACGCGGTGTCGATCTGGCTGCTGGCCCTGGTGGTCCGCCAGATCCCGGTGTCAGTGGCGTACGCGGTGTGGTCCGGAGCCGGCACCGCCCTGGTCGCGATCGTCGGTCTCATGTTCCTCGGCGAGCGACTCGATGCGGTCAAGGCAGCAGGCCTGGTGGCCATCATCGCCGGCGTGGTGGCGGTCAACCTCAGCACCACGACCCACTGAGCCCCCTCCCTCAGCTGACCCCACCCCCACCCCATCATCCGCGCAGTACGCCGACGGCACGGCGCGGCCCACACCCCCACCGGACATCATCCGCGCAGTACGCCGACGACACCCCGCACCCCCACAGGCATCATCCGCGCAGTACGCCGACGACACGACGGCCCACACCCCCACACACATCATCCGCGCAGTCCGCCGATCGGCGTACTGCGCGGATGATGGGGGTGGGTGGTGGGTGGGGGCGGGTCACTCGGCCGCGCTGGCCTCCACTGGGGCGACGTCGGGCAGCTCGGCCTTGGGGGTGCCGCTGAACGTGAAGGCGGCGTCCGGCCCGTCGCCGTCCACGTCGACCAGCACGATCTGACCCGGGCGAACCTCGCCGTACAGCAGCTTCTCGGCCAGCTGGTCCTCGATCTCGCGCTGGACGGTACGGCGCAGCGGACGCGCACCAAGCACGGGGTCGAAGCCTCGCTGGGCCAGGACGACCTTGGCAGCCGGCGTGAGCTCCAGCGCCATGTCCTTGTCCTTCAGCCGCATCTCCACACCGGCCAGCATGAAATCGACCATCCGGACGATCTCGTCCTGGGTCAGCGGCGGGAAGACGATCATCTCGTCGACGCGGTTGAGGAACTCCGGCCGGAAGTGCTGCTTGAGCTCCTCGCCGACCTTCGCCTTCATCCGCTCGTACGACCCGGCGGAGTCGCCGGCCTGCTGGAACCCCAGGTTGACGCCCTTCGCGATGTCTCTCGCCCCGAGGTTCGTGGTCATGATGATCACGGTGTTCTTGAAGTCGATGACACGGCCCTGGGAGTCGGTGAGCCGCCCCTCTTCCAGGATCTGCAGCAGCGAGTTGAAGATGTCCGGGTGCGCCTTCTCGATCTCGTCGAAGAGGACCACCGAGAACGGCTTGCGCCGCACCTTCTCGGTGAGCTGGCCACCCTCCTCGTACCCGACATAGCCGGGGGGCGACCCGAACAGCCGCGAGACCGTGTGCTTCTCGGAGAACTCGCTCATGTCCAGCTGGATGAGCGCGTCGTCATCGCCGAACAGGAAGTTGGCCAGTGCCTTGGACAGCCACGTCTTACCGACGCCGGACGGACCGGCGAAGATGAACGAGCCGCCGGGGCGTCGCGGGTCCTTGAGCCCGGCGCGGGTACGCCGGATGGCCCGGGACAGCGCCTTGATCGCCTCGTCCTGACCGATGACACGCTTGTGCAGCTCGTCCTCCATGCGGAGCAGCCGGCTCGACTCCTCCTCGGTGAGCTTCACGATGGGGATGCCCGTCGCGGTGGCGAGAACCTCGGCGATCAGCTCCTCGTCGACCTCGGCGACCACGTCCATGTCGCCGGCCTTCCACTGCTTCTCGCGCTCGGAGCGCGCACCGATGAGCTTCTTCTCCTCATCGCGCAGCGAGGCCGCAGCCTCGAAGTCCTGCGCGTCGATGGCGCCTTCCTTGCGCTTGCGCACGTCGGCGATCTGGTCGTCGAACCTCCGCAGGTCCGGCGGTGCGGTCATCCGGCGGATGCGCAGCCTCGACCCCGCCTCGTCGATGAGGTCGATTGCCTTGTCCGGGAGGAACCGGTCCGAGATGTAGCGGTCGGCGAAGGTCGCGGCGGACACGAGAGCCTGGTCGGTGATGGTCACCCGGTGGTGCGCCTCATAGCGGTCACGCAGGCCCTTGAGCATCTCGATGGTGTGCGCGATGGTCGGCTCGGCGACCTGGATCGGCTGGAAGCGCCGCTCCAGCGCGGCGTCCTTCTCTAGGTGCTTGCGGTACTCGTCCAGAGTGGTCGCGCCGATGGTCTGCAGCTCACCACGCGCCAGCATGGGCTTGAGGATGCTGGCGGCGTCGATCGCGCCCTCGGCCGCACCTGCGCCGACGAGGGTGTGGATCTCGTCGATGAACAGCACGATGTCGCCGCGGGTGCGGATCTCCTTGAGCACCTTCTTGAGGCGCTCCTCGAAGTCACCGCGGTAGCGCGAGCCGGCGACCAGAGCACCCAGGTCGAGGGTGTAGATCTGCTTGTCCTTGAGCGTCTCGGGCACGTCTCCCCGGACAATGTCCTGCGCCAGGCCCTGCACGATCGTGGTCTTGCCGACGCCGGGCTCCCCGATCAGCACCGGGTTGTTCTTGGTACGGCGGGACAGCACCTGCATGACCCGCTCGATCTCCTTGTCGCGACCGATGACCGGGTCGAGCTTGCCCTCGCGAGCGGCCTGGGTGAGGTTCTGCCCGAACTGGTCCAGGACCAGGGAGCTGCTGGGCGCACCACTCTCCGTGGCGGCGCCCGACGCGGCGGTCTCCTTGCCCTGGTACCCGCTGAGCAGCTGGATGACCTGCTGCCGGACCCGGTTGAGGTCAGCGCCCAGCTTGACCAGGACCTGCGCGGCGACACCCTCGCCCTCGCGGATCAGACCCAGCAGGATGTGCTCGGTGCCGATGTAGTTGTGGCCCAGCTGCAGCGCCTCGCGCAGGCTGAGCTCGAGCACCTTCTTGGCACGGGGAGTGAAGGGAATGTGTCCGCTCGGGGCCTGCTGGCCCTGTCCGATGATGTCCTCGACCTGCGCACGTACGGCCTCCAGTGAGATCCCGAGGCTCTCGAGCGCCTTGGCGGCGACACCCTCGCCCTCGTGGATCAGGCCGAGCAGGATGTGCTCGGTGCCGATGTAGTTGTGGCTGAGCATCCGGGCTTCTTCTTGCGCCAGGACCACGACCCGACGTGCCCTGTCGGTGAATCTCTCGAACATCTTCTCGGTCTCCTTGCCCACTCCTTGGCGTCACGGCGTGTGCCCTGCACCAGGGGTCTCGACATCATGCTAGTCACGGTTCCGCGTCACTGCGGTGCAACGATCCGCTGGAGGCTTGCGCGGGAGCCCTCATCGGCTTCCGGAAGAACCGGACACCTGCTGTCAACGCCACCCCCGGACGCGCTGTTCCCGGGCCGGGTTCACTGCTGGCGAACACCGGGTCGGGCCGCGGGCGGCAGGGGAAGGCAGTGCGTGGAGGCGTGGAAGTGCGGGCGGGTGGGAGTTCGGGAGGGAGCTGGCGGGTCAGTGGGCCGCCCGGTACGCCTCCATGACGTCGGCCGGGACCCGTCCGCGCTCAGAGACCCGGTAGCCGTTCTCCCGGGCCCACTCGCGGATCTCACGGGCCGACCCGGCATCAGACGACGACCGTGACCGGCCCCGGCGGCGCGCGCTGCCGCGGGCGCCGACCCGGCGGGCGGCCGCGACGTAGGGCGCGAGCGCGTCGCGGAACGCGGCCGCGTTCTCCGCCGACAGGTCGATCTCGTAGGCGCTTCCGTCGAGACCGAACTGCACGGACTCGTCGGCCGTTCCGCCGTCGACGTCGTCGACCAGGAGCACCTGCACCTTTTGAGCCATTCAATGTCCTCCAGTGTCTGACCGTGATGCATGGACGATTCCGCTTCCCCGCGGACGGAATTCATGGATATCGGGACGGTAGCAGGCTCCGGGTTAGGGACATGGCCGGGGGCACGAGTCCTTCGATTGCTACCCCTTCAGACCGGACGCAACAACGGAAACAGGATTGCCTCGCGGATTCCCGTGCCCATCAACAGCATGAGCAGACGGTCGATGCCCATCCCCAGGCCGCCGGCAGGAGGCAGACCATGTTCCAGTGCACGAAGAAACACCTCGTCGAGTTCGTTGGCCTCAGGGTCGCCGGCAGCGGCCCGAAGTGCCTGCTCCGTCAACCGCTCCCGTTGCACGACGGGGTCGTTGAGCTCGGAATAGGCGGGCGCCAGCTCGACGCCATTGATGATGAGGTCGAATGCCTCGTTCAAACCAGGCAGTGACCGGTGCGGCTTTGCCAGCGGCCGGACCGCCTCCGGATAGTCGCAGACGAAAGTCGGTTGGACGAGATCCTCCTCGACGAGCTGCTCGTACAGCTCCACCAGCACCTCGGCGGCCCCCCAGCCGGGCTCCAGGGCGACCTCCCTGGCCGCGGCGTGCCGACGCAGCGTGGCGACGTCGGTGTCGACGGTGACCTCGTCGTCCACGGCGGCGCTGACCAGGGCGAGCAGGCTCGCGCGCCGCCAGGGTGCCTCGAGGTCGATCTCGGTGCCGTCCCTGGCGGGCACGACGGTCCGGCCCAGTGCGCGGGCGGCGGCCAGCACCAGGTCGCGGGACAGCACCATCATCGACTCGTAGTCGCCATAGGCCTGGTATGCCTCGAGCATCGAGAACTCGGCTGCGTGGGTGGAGTCGATGCCCTCGTTCCGGAACGTCTTGCCGATCTCGTAGACCCGCTCCACGCCGCCCACCATCGCCCGTTTGAGGTCGAGCTCGAGCGCGATCCGCAGCAGCATGTCCTGGTCGAACGCGTTCAGGTGGGTGCGGAACGGCCGTGCCGCCGCCCCGCCGTTCGTGAGCTGCAGCACCGGCGTCTCGACCTCGATGAAGCCCTGGCCGTCGAGGGTCTCGCGCAGCGCCCGCAGCAGTGTGGCCTTGGCCCGCACCATCTCGCGCGCCTGCGGGCGCACGATCATGTCGAGATAGCGGTACCTGACGCGCGCCTCGTCGGACAGCGGACGGTGCTCGTTGGGCAGTGGGCGAAGCGCCTTCGCCGCCATCTGCCACTGCCGCGCCTGCACGGAGAGCTCGCCTCGACGGCTCATCACCACCTCGCCCTGAACTGCGAGGTGGTCGCCGATGTCGACCAGCGCCTTGTACTCGTCCAGGCCCTGCTGGCCCAGCTCCGCGAGCGACAGCATCACCTGCAGCTCGGTGCCGTCGCCCTCCCGGAGGCGGACGAAGCAGAGCTTGCCGGTGTTGCGCTGGAAGATGACCCGCCCCGTGACAGCGACCTGCGCTCCGGTGCCCGAGCCGGGCTCGAGCCCCGCGCCGGCGTAGGTCTCGCGCACCTCCCGCAGCGTGTGCGTGCGGGGCACCGTGATCGGGTACGCCCCGGCCCCCGACTCGATCAGCCGCGCTCGCTTGTCACGCCGGACCCGTTCCTGCTCCGAGACGTCGTCAGCGGCAGCGGGCACGGTCCGGTCGGTCATGGCAGGGAGGTTACGGGTCAGCAGCTGCGCTCGAAGACCAGCCGTAGGCCGATCAGGGTGAGGGACGGCTCGTGCACGTCGACCTGGGTGCACTCGTCGAGCACCACGGGCGCCAGACCTCCCGTGGCCACGACGGTCAGGTCCGACCGGGCGACACCGAGCTCGTCGACGATGCGGGTCACCACCCCGTCGACCTGGGACGCGAAGCCGTAGACGGCGCCCGACTGCAGCGCCTCCACCGTGTTCTTCGCGATCACCGAGCGGGGGCGCACCACCTCGACGCGCCGCAGCTGCGCGCCGCGCCGGCCGAGGGCCTCCAGCGAGATCTCGATGCCCGGCGCGATGGCGCCGCCGACGTACTCGCCGCGGACGCTCACCACGTCGAACGTGGTGGCCGTGCCCACGTCGACGACGATGCACGGGCCCTCGTACAGGTGGAAGGCCGCCAGCGCGTTGACGATGCGGTCGGTGCCGACCTCGCGGGGGTTGTCCATCAGCACCGGGACCCCGGTACGGACGCCGGGCTCCACCACCAGGTGCGGCACGTCGTCGAAGTAGCGCGACAGCACCTGGCGCACCTCGTGCAGGACCATCGGGACCGTCGAGCAGACAGCGATACCGGTCGTGGGCACGCCCAGGCTGCCGGGCGGCGCCTCGTGCGTCGGGTCGGTGGCCCCGCGGAGCAGCCCGCGCAGCAGCACGAACCACTCGTCAGCGGTGCGTCGCTCCTCGGTCGTCACGCGCCACCGGTGCTCGAGCCGGTCGCCGTCGAAGAGACCCAGCACCGTGTGGCTGTTGCCGATGTCGACACAGAGCAGCATGGTCTCACCCTGCCCGGTTCGGGCCGGCCGGCTGCCTGCCGCCGCCGAGCACGAGTCCGGCGTTGTCGAGCAGCCGGGTGGAACCGACGCGAGCCGCGACCAGCAGCCGGGCGGGGCCGCTACGGGGTGCAGGGCCGAGCCCCGGGTCGGTGACGGCGACGTAGTCGGGGTCGAGGCCGGACTCGGTGAGGGCCGACGTGGCCGCCGCCTCGATTGCCAGGGCACCGGCACCGGTCCGTGCTGCCTCGGCAACCCCGCGCTCCAGCGCCCGGGGAAGTGCGGTCGCCAGCTGCCGCTGGGCGGCGTCGAGGTAGACGTTGCGTGAGGACAGGGCCAGTCCGTCCGGCTCACGCACGATGGGTGCGCCGCACACCTCCAGACCCAGCGCCAGCTCGTCAGCCATCCGCCGGATCAGCACCAGCTGCTGATAGTCCTTCTCGCCGAACCACGCCTCCTGAGGGCGTACCAGGCCGAACAGCTTGGCCACCACGGTGAGCACCCCCCGGAAGTGGGTCGGCCGGATCGCACCTTCGAGCACCTGCCCGAGCCGGCCCGGCTCCACCGCAACCCCGCCGTCGAGCCCGTACGGGTACAGCTCGGCCACGGCAGGCACGTACACGCTGCAGTCGGCGCGTCCGGACAGTGCAGCGTCCAGAGCGGCGAGGTCGGCGTCGAGCGATCGCGGGTAGCGCTCGAAGTCCTCACCGGGTCCGAACTGGAGCGGGTTGACGAAGATGCTGACCACCACGTGCCCGCAGCGTCGCAGCGCCGCCTCCAGCAGAGACAGGTGCCCTTCGTGCAGGGCGCCCATGGTCGGCACCAGCCCGATCCGGGTCGCTCGCTCACGGGCGGGGGCGAGGCGCTGCTCGAGCGAGTCGCGGTCGGCACAGACCACGGGGGCTCCGCCGGACGGGTCGGTCACGGGGCCGGCCAAGAGGCCGGTCATGGGGCCGGCGCGGGGTCGCCGGCCAGCAGCTCCCTGACCGCGTCGGCGCGCTCGGGGCTGAGCCGTCCGTCCAGCTCAGCCCGCTCGGCGGTGGCAGCCGCCATCGCCCGGTACGCCGCGCGGCTTCCCGGCTCGGCGTCGGCCAGGGCGGCCAGGTGCGCGGCCACCGTGTGGGCGTCACCGCGTACGACCGGCCCGGTCAACGCCGCGTCCCCGTAGGCCAGGCTGTTGTCGAGGGCCGCCTGCAGGAGCGGCCGGAGGACTGCGGCCGGCTCCGGGGTGCCGGTGGCCCGGAGCAGGTCCATCGCCTGGACGACCAGCGTGCCGAGGTGGTTGGCGCCGTGGGCGAGTGCGGCGTGGTAGCGGCTGCGGTGCTCCTCGGGGACGTGCACCACCTGTGCGCCGATGTCGGCGGCCAGCCGCTCGCCGACGGCACGACCCCGCGGCCCGGCGGTCAGACCGAGCACGCAGCCGGACAGCCGCTCGAGGTCCAGGTCGGTCCCCGTGAAGGTCATGGCGGGGTGCAGGGCGACGGTCAGCGCGCCGACCTCGGCGGCGGGCGCCAGCACCCCCGTGCCGTGGCGCCCGCTGGTGTGCAGCACCACCTGGCCCGGCCGGAGTGCGCCCCCCGCGGTGAGATCCTCGACCAGCGCTCCCAGTGCGTCGTCGGGGACGGTCAGCAGCAACAGCTCGGCGGCACGGGCGACCACGGCCGGCGGCTGCGGGATGAGGTCAGGCAGCAGGGTCTCGAGCCGCATCCTGGACGCGGCCGACGAGCCGGACGCCGCGACCACGCGATGGCCGGCCTCCCGCAGGGCAGCGGCCAGCACGGCACCGACGCGCCCCGCACCGATGACGCCGACGCGGTAGCGCCTGTCCGCAGGGGACGCATGGAGCGACAGCTCGCGGGAGGGGCCGGTGGCCGACGCGGCGGTATGCGTGGTCATGCACTGCACCTTTCGTTCCAGTCCTCAGGAGGTACCGGACGGTGGCTGAGCGCGAACATCACCAGGCTACGGCCCGGTTTCGGCCCGCCAAAGTCCAGGCTCTCGGTGAGACCGGCCGCTCACGCGGGGCGAAGCCGTCACGGTGCGTCGCCAGGTACGCCGGGAGCCGGCGCGACCGCCGCCGAGGCCGACAGCGCCAGCGCCCAGACCTCGTCTGCCTGACGGTGCCGGGCCTCCGGGTCGACCGGGCCGGGCGGGAGATGGATGTGCAGGGTCGCCAGCCCGAGCCGACGCTGAACCGGTCCCTGCCGCAGCCCGACGGACTGCACCTTGTGCCGCGGCGCCACATCGGTCCGCAGGTCGAGGACTCCGCGGCGGGTCGCCAGCAGGTCGGCACCGACACCCACTGCCTGGATCCGCCAGCCGAGGGGGTCGAGCCAGCGCGCGGCCGGGGGTCCCGGCTGGAGCGGCGCGCCGACCAGGTCGCTGTCGCCGAGGACGCTGCCGGTCAGCCGGACACCTGCTCCCCGGTCGATCACCGGCAGCAAGGTGGTGGTCAGCCGAGCGCTGTCATCACTGTGCTGCTCGACCCCGGCGACCGTGACCTTGACCTCGCACCATCCGAGCCACCGCCACACGAGTGGCTCGTGCACCACGACACCCTGGATGCGACCGACGGGGATGGACTGGCTACGGACGTCGAACAGACCGGCATGGACCGCGAGCCGCTGGCTGGTGCGGCTGAGCCGGAAGTTGTACTGCCCCACGAAGCCGTTGCCGACCACACTCGCCACGGCGATGGCCGCCGGCACCAGCACGGTGATGCCCATCGGCTGATCGAGCGCGAGCATCACCGTCACTCCGACGAGTCCCAGCACGACCATGACCAGCGGTGCCGTGCGCACCAGCTGGCTCAGCATCAGCCGGCCAGGGGGAACCTGGTGCAGCAGCTCCGGTGCCGGCTCCGGCGCGACCACCCGGTCCCCCAGCGGATCGACAGGGGCCTGATGCAGCCCTGGCTCCCCACCGGCGCCGTCCGTCACGGCGACCGGAGCGGACCCGGGTGCGGGAGCCGCTCCGGACCGGGACGGGCTGCCGGCCGCTGCGGCGCGCTCGAGCAGCTCGGCCCGCAACCGGCGGGCGTGGTCCACGCGCAGGTACGCGAGGGTCGCCTCGGTCCCGCTTCCGGCCGTCTCGATCGCCAGCTCGGCCATGCCCAGCAACCGGGCGAGGAACGGCTGCTGCACCTCGACGGCCTGCACGCGGTCGAGACGGATCCGGCGGGATCGCCGGACCAGGATGCCGCTCTCGATCAGCAGCGTCTGCGTACCGATCCGGAAGCGCATCACCCACCAGCTCAGGGCCCCCCAGGCCACGACCGCCACCACCACGGCGCCCACGCCCAGCAGCGGCCAGTCGAGCGTGCCGCCCTCCAGCAGCTGCCGGCCGCCCGCGACCAGCATGGCCACCACGACGATGCCCCCGCGCAGCAGCGGTGAGAGGGGATGCACCCGCTGCAGGCGACCCTCGTCGGCGGTGGGGGAGGTACTGGCAGAACCGGGTGCACCGGTCCCGTCCGCCGGACCGCTCACGGGCCGCTCACAGGCCGCTCACAGGCCCGCCGCGCGCGACTCGCCGCGCTCGGTGAGCTGCTCACGGAGCCGGGAGGCGTCCCGGGGTGCCAGCCCGGGCAGATGGGCCCGGCTGGAGGGCGAAGCGGTGTGCAACCGCACCGTGGCGATCCCGAATGCCCGCTGGAGCGGTCCGGCAGTGACGTCGACCAGCTGCATGCGGCCGTACGGGACGACGTCGATTCGGCGCCACAGGCGGCCCCGGGTGACGACGAGGTCCTGATCGCGCTCGACCCAGCCCCACGCGGCCACCGAGAGGGCGGTGAACCACCAGCCCCAGGCAGAGACCGCGACCACCGCAGCTCCGACGGCGCCGGCCGCGAGGCGGACCGACGGCATGAGCACCCCGACGGCTACCACGGCCGTGAGCACGACGACCGCGGCCGCGACGAGGAGAACCCGGCGCAAGGTGGTGAGCCGTGGGCTCACCCGCGACCAGTCGGCTCCCGGCACACCGAACGGATCGCTCGCGGTCACGGATGTGAGCGTACGACGCCTCCCCGCACGGACGGCCGTCGCTCAGATCAGGCCCTTCTCCTCGAGGAACTGCTGAGCGACGTCCTCGGGCCGCTGCCGGTCGAGATCCACGGCCGCGTTCATCTCGGCGAGGTCCTCCGTCGTGAGCTCCTCCGACAGGCCGTTCAGGGTGTCGGCGACGTCGGGGTTCTGCTCGACGACCTGCTGCGACACCACCGGAACGAGGTTCTGCGAGACCTGCAGCCCCTTGTCGTCCTCGAGGATGACCAGCCCCAGCTGCTCCAGGCTGCCGTCAGAGGTGCCGACCAGCCCGAGCTGCGACTCGCCCGAGGTCACCGAGTCCTTGGTCTGCGGCGTACCGAAGCCGAGCGGCAGGATGTCCTCGATCTCGATGTCGTACACGTTCTTGAGCCCGATGGCGCAGTCCGGCCGCGACGAGCAGTCCTCCGAGGCCGCCAGCGTGATCGGCTCGCCCATCTCACCGAGGTCGGTGAGCGTGGTCAGGTCGTTCTCCTCCGCGAAGTCGGTCGTGGTCGCGAAGGCGTTCTGGTCGGTCGCCTCGGCGGGCTCCAGCGCGGTCAGGCCGTCCGGCTCGAGCAGGTCGCGCAGCGCCTGCATCGTCTCGTCGATGTCGTTCGAGCTGACCTGCTCGGCGTTCGGGCCGTTCGCTGCGATGTTCAGCTCGTCGGTGATCGAGCCGGCGTACTCGGGGACGATGTCGATGCTGCCCTTCTGCAGCTCCTTCAGGTACACCTTCCGGGTGCTCACCAGCTGGGTGCGGACGGTGTAGCCGGCATCCTCCAACAGCTGCTCGTAGATCGAGGCCATGATCTGCATCTCGGTGAAGTCCTGTCCACCGAGCACCAGCGAACCCTTGCTCTCGGTGCTGGAGCCGGTGTCACCACCCTCGTCGGCAAGAGGGTCGTCACCGCCGCCGCAGGCGGACAGGACCACCAGCATGGCGATCGCAAGGGCAGTGCTGAGCGAACGCTGACGCGCCATGGCGTGCTCCACCTTCTGTGTCCCGCGGGCAGGCCCCGCGCGTGTCCGGTGAGGCACCGCAGCGCCCCGGGTACGTAGACCTCAACACTGTGGCGCTGCGAGCGCAACCGGTAGGGCCATCGAGCAGGACACGCTTCAGTCACGGTTGCGCCCCGGCCACGCGGGGCCGGGAGCTACGTCCTTGACGCCGGCGTCTCGGGCCGGGGCTCCGGCCCGATCCTCGTGCGGGTGGCAGGAACCGGTGCGGCCGCCTTCTCGACCACTGCCATCGCCAGCTCGAGCGCGACCGCGACCACGGCGATGAGCAGCGCTCCGGCGACGACCTGCGCCGTGTTGCCGCTGGCGAAGCCCTCGGTCACGACGTTTCCGAGCCCCGGCCCCGCCACCAGCGCGGCGATCGTCGCCGTGGCCCACACCTGCACGACGGCCAGTCGGAGACCCGACACGACCAGCGGCATGGCCAAGGGCAGCTCGACGCTGCGGAACAACTGGCCGCCCCGCATGCCCATGCCTCTCGCGGCGTCGACGATCTCGCGGTCGACCTCGCGCAGGCCGACGTAGGCGTTGGTGACGATCGGCGGCAGCGCGAACAGCAGCAGGGCGACGAGGGTGGCCAGTCCGGCCCGCCCGTACGGGCCCAGCTCGCCGACCCCGAGCGGGCCCAGCGACAGGAGTACCAGCACGGCGAAGGTGGGAACGGCGCGACCGACGTTGCTGATGTTGATGGCGAGGGCGCCGCCACGACCGATGTGGCCGAGCCAGCAGGCGACCGGAAGGCCGATGAGAGCGGCCGCCACGACGCTGGTGACGGTCAGCAGCAGCTGCTGCACCAGATAGGCACCCATCCCCTGGCTGCCGCTCCAGTTGGCACCCTCGGCGAGGTAGTCCCAGACCGCTGAGAAGTCCATGGCCGCCTCAGCCCCGCTGCCACGGCAGTGCCAGGCGCTGCAGGCCCAGCAGGATGAGGTCGAAGGCGACCGCCAGCGCCACGCACAGCACGCTGGCGGTCAGCACCTGCGCCCGGAAGTCGCTCTGGACACCCAGCCGCAGCAGGTTGCCCAGCCCGCCGTAGCCGAGGATCGAGCCCACGGTGAGCAGCGCGACCGTGGACACCGTCGCGACCCTGAGCCCGGCGATGATCACCGGCATGGCCAGTGGCGTCTCTATTCTCAGCAGCAGCTTGAGGCGCCCGTACCCGAGCCCGCGAGCAGCGTCGCGTACCTCCTCGGGCACCGCCTCGAGACCCGCCACCATGTTGCGTACGAGGATCGTGAGCGTGTAGAGCGCCAGCCCGATGACCACGCTCCACGGGCTGATCCCCGGCAGCGGCGGGATCAGCATCAGCGAGAACATGGCCAGTGAGGGGATCGTGTAGAGAATCGTGCTGCCACCGAGCACGACGGCGGAGACCGCCGGACTGCGTCGGGCCAGCAGCGCGAGCGGGTACGCGACGAGCGCCCCCACCAGCACCGACACGACCGTGATCCAGATGTGCTCCTGGGTCGCGGCGAGCAGCTCGGCCCGGCGGTCGGTGAGGTAGGCGGGGCAGAACCACGAGTTGTTGACGAAGTTGTAGCAGTCGCTGCTCGTGTCGATGCCCGGGAGCGCGGCTAGGGTCGACGCGTGGCTTCCTCCCCGCGGCAAGGCCAGGATCACCGGGACGACGCTACCGACGATCCGATGATCCGGCTCGACCGCGTCGGGAAGACCTACGAGGACGGCACCGTGGCGGTGCAGGAGCTCGACCTCCAGGTGCCGCGCGGATCCCTGGTGACACTCGTGGGCCCGTCGGGCTGCGGCAAGTCCACCACGCTGCGGATGGTCAACCGGCTGATCGAGCCGACAAGCGGCACCATCACCCTCGACGGCGACGACGTCACCCGGGTCGACCCGGTCGCCCTGCGTCGGCGGATCGGCTACGTCATCCAGCGCGTCGGGCTGTTCCCGCACCAGACGGTGCGGACCAACGTGGCGACGGTCGCGAGCCTGCTCGGATGGGACAAGCGCCGCACCCGCAACCGGGTGGACGAGCTGCTCACGGTCGTCGGGCTCGAGCCGGAGCAGTACGGCGACCGCTACCCGCACCAGCTCTCCGGCGGCCAGCAGCAGCGGGTCGGCGTTGCCCGGGCGCTCGTGGCCGACCCGCCGGTGCTGTTGATGGACGAGCCGTTCGGGGCGGTCGACCCGGTGGTGCGGGTGCGGCTGCAGGACGAGTTCGTGGCTCTGCAGGAGCGGCTCGGAACGACGGTGCTGTTCGTCACCCACGACATCGAGGAGGCGGTCCGGCTGGGAGACCGGGTCGGTGTCTTCGAGCCGGGTGGCCGACTGGCACAGTACGACACCCCGGCACGGGTGCTGGGCGCCCCCGCCGACGACTTCGTGGCCGACTTCGTGGGGGCTGACCGCGGGCTCCGCCGGCTAGCGGTCACGGCCATCGACGACAGCGACCTGGAGCACCCACCGGTCGTGGACGTCGGCGACTCGCTGGTCGATGCGCAACGGACGCTGGAGGGCGCCGACGCCCGCTGGGCGGTGGTGCTCGACGCGTCCGGGGACCTGCGCGGCTGGGTGTCGCGGGAGCGTGCGTCGGACGGCGGCGGTGCCGTCGTCGACCGGACCCGCCGGATGGAGGCGTGGGTGCCCCGGGACGCACCGCTCAAGGACGCGCTCGCCCAGATGCTGCAACACGACGCCGGGTGGGTCGCCGTCCTCGACGGCTCCCGGTTCTGCGGGGTGCTCACCCCGCAGACGCTGCACGAGGCACTGCGCCGCTCGGTCGGCGCCGACCACCAGGGCGTGGACCCGTCAGCGTTCCGGGTGGACGCAGCAGGCCCGATCCGCGCCTGAGCGGCCGGCCACGGACCGCGTCAGGCGGCTGCCGCGTCGTCCGGCCCCCGGTCGTACCGGTCCTCGTCGTCGGGCCCGTCCGGTGGCCCAGGCACCTGGCACGAGCGCTCGAGCAGCAGCCCTCCGGCGACGACGACGGCGGCGGCGGCAGCCGCGGCCAGACCGCGTACCGACCGTTCCCGGGGCAGGACGCCGTCGTCACCCAGGTAGCCGAGGCCGAAGGCCGCGTAGCCGCCGAGGATCGCCGCTCCTCCCAGCGCGCACGCCCGGCCGAGCACGAGCAGGGTGACGGCGCGCTGCGGCTCCGGCGGCCGGGCACCGCTCGATCGACGCAGCGACCGCGAGGTGGTCCAGGCCAGGGTGAGGACCACGGCGGCGACGAAGAGCAGAGTCAGGACCGTGCTCCACGGGACGGTCGGAACGATGACCCCGGCCGCCTCGCACAACGGCGCCACCGAACCGCCCACCAGGACGCCCACCAGCGCAGCGACCGCCAGCGCGGGAGCGGCTGTGGGCCGCATCCGGCCCGGTGGGGGCTGGCTCAATCGATCGCGACGTCGAGGTCGTCGCGCCGGCTGGGTTCCGGCGCATCGAGGTCCGCCAGCAGGTCGACCACCCAGCCGTGGCCGGGCAGGAAGCCCTCGGGGTCGACGTCGTGCCACGGCCGCAGGACGAACATGCGCTGGTGCGCGCGCGGGTGGGGCAGCACCAGGTCGCCGTCGGAGATCTTGGAGTCTCCGATGCTGACCACGTCGACGTCCAGCGTCCGGGGGGCGTTGCGCTCCACCGGCCGCTGCCGGCCGTACGCGTCCTCGATGGCCAGTGCACGGTCCAGCAGGGTGTGGGGCGAGAGAGTGGTGTCGATGGCCACCACCAGGTTGAGGAAGTCCTGCGAGCCGGGTGGCGCATCCACCGGCGGCGACTCGTAGACCGGCGACACGTCGACCACCGTCACCTCGGGCGTGTCGAGCAGCGCCGACAGGCCGCCCTGCAGGTTCGCCAGCCGCTCTCCGAGGTTCGATCCCATCGAGAGCACGGCGCGTCTGATCGGGCGCATCTCACCGGTCATCGTGTCGGCATCCACGATGTAGGGGTTCGGCGTCTCGGTCACGCTCGGCTCCGCTCTATCGTGACGGCGACGTCGGTGAACGTCACCGGGACGGGCGCCTGGGGCTTGTGCACCGTGACCGTCACCCGGTCGACGAGGTGCTCCCCCAGACAGATGGTCGCGATCCGCTCGGCGAGCGTCTCGATCAGGTTCACGGGTTCGAGGACTATCGCCTCGTGAATGCGTTGAGTCAACTGGCCATAGTCGACAGTACGCGACAAGTCGTCGCCGACCCCAGCCGGTCCCAGATCGAGATACAGCGTGACGTCGGCGACGAAGACCTGCCCCAGCTCGCGTTCCGGAGCCAGCGCGCCGTGATGGCCGAAGCCGGTGATGCCGGTCAGGGTGATGCGGTCGCCGGTCATCCTGCCCCCTCCCACGCTGCCACCACACGCACCGCGTCCGCCGTGCCGCGTGCCTCGTGCACGCGCAGGCACCAGGCACCCCCGGCCGCGGCGAGCGCCGAGCAGGCGACCGTGGCGTCGTCGCGCCCGTTCACCGAACGTTCACCCGACTCGTCCGCGAGCAGCTGCCCGAGGAACCGTTTGCGGCTGGCGCCCAGCAGCAGCGGTCGGCCGAGGGCGTGCAGCGCATCCAGGTGCGCCAGCAGGCGCCAGTTGTGGGCCGCGGTCTTGGCGAAGCCGAGGCCCGGGTCGACCGCGGTGCGGTCCGGGTCGATCCCGGCGCGCTCGGCGGCCTCGAGCCGTCCGCGCAGGTGCGCCACCACGTCGGTCACCACGTCGCCGTACCGCGCGAACGTCTGCATGTCCGCGGAGTGCCGGCGCCAGTGCATGACGGTGAACGGCACCCGCGCCGCCGCGACCGTACCCAACATCTCCGGGTCGGCCATCCCGCCGGAGACGTCGTTGACCATCACCGCGCCGGCGCCAAGGGCGGCCCGGGCGACGCCGGCCCGCATCGTGTCCACCGAGACCACGACGCCCGCCGAGGCGAGCGCTGTCACGACCGGAAGGACACGGCGCATCTCCTCGTCCTCGGGGGGCCGTTCCGCGCCGGGCCGGGTCGACTCGCCGCCGACGTCCACCAGGTCCGCGCCGTCGGCCACCATCGCGAGCCCGTGCTCGACCGCCGCGTCGGGTTCGAGCCACAGCCCGCCGTCGGAGAAGGAGTCGGGCGTGACGTTGACCACCCCCATGACCAGGCACCGTCCCGGCTGCGGGAGCCCGGCGACGGAGCGGAGCGGACCAGGGGGCACGGCCATGAACCTATCGGGCCGGCACGGCCGCGCCGGCGGGGCGCCGCCGGCCCACCGCGGGCCCACCCGCGGGCCCACCGCGGGCCCACCGCGGCATCAGCGCAGGATCAGGCTCATCGCCTCGGCGCGGGTGGCCGGGTCGCGGAGCTGGCCACGGACCGCGCTGGTCACCGTGCGCGACCCCGGCTTGCGGACACCGCGCATCGTCATGCACAGGTGCTCGGCGTCGATGACCACGATCACGCCGCGGGGCTCGAGCAGGCGTTTCAGGGCGTCGGCCACCTGGGTGGTCAGCCGCTCCTGCACCTGCGGTCGGCGCGCGAACACGTCGACCAGCCGGGCCAGCTTGGACAGGCCGGTGATCGTGCCGGCGGTGTTGGGGATGTACCCCACGTGTGCCTTGCCGGTGAAGGGCACCAGATGGTGCTCGCAGACCGACCAGAGCTCGAGGTCCTTGACCAGCACGAACTCGTCGTGGCCGATGTCGAAGGTGGTGGTGAGCACGTCCTCGGCCCGCTGATGCATGCCGACGGTCAGCTCGGCCCAGGCCTGAGCCACTCGCCGGGGTGTTTCGCGCAGGCCCTCGCGATCGGGGTCCTCGCCCATGGCGAGCAGCAGCTCCCGCACCGCTGCCGCCGCGCGGTCGTGGTCGAAGTCGGGCGCCCGGTAGACCTCGGGCAGGGTCACCGGGTCGATCGACGACGTCACTGAGTCAGGCCTCGCCGCGGTCGGGGTCCGGGCGCGCCGGTGGCGGGACCGCGTCGGACCCCAGGCCCTCTCCGCCGCCGGGGGTCGGCACCGAGCCCCCGCTGCCCCCGCCGCCGTGGATGTCACCGCCCTCTCCGGGAGCGAGCACGACGCCTCCTTGGTCCGCCTCGGGCCGTGAGCCGTTGGTGCCTGCCGGTGGGTTCACCGGGGGTCGGTCGGAGGGCACCCGCTGCGGGGAGCCGGTCCATGACGGGCGCCGGTCACGGCGGCGCAGCGACGCGAACACCGCAGCCACCTCGCTCTGATCGAGCGTCTCCTTCTCGAAGAGCTGCAGAACCAGGTCGTCGAGCACGTCACGGTTGTCCACGAGGATGTCGAAGGCCTCCTGGTGGGCACCGGAGATGAGGGTCTTCACCTCGTCGTCCACCATCGCCGCGATCTCCTCGGAGTAGTTGCGGTTGTGTCCGATGTCGCGCCCGACGAAGGGCTCGGAGTTGCCCTCGCCGAACTTGATGGCCCCCAGTCGCTCGGTCATGCCGTACTGGGTCACCATGGCGCGGGCCAGTGCCGTGGCCTTCTCGATGTCGTTGGCGGCCCCGGTGGTCGGGTCGTGGAAGACCAGCTCCTCGGCGGCGCGCCCACCGAGCATGTAGGCCAGCCGGTCGAGCATCTCGCTGCGGGTGGTGGAGTACTTGTCCTCGTCGGGCAGCACCATCGTGTAGCCGAGTGCACGCCCCCGGGGCAGGATCGTGATCTTGCGCACCGGGTCGCTGCCCGGCAGCGCAGCCGCGACCAGCGCGTGACCGCCCTCGTGATAGGCGGTGATCTTCTTCTCCTGGTCGCTCATCAGCCGGGTCCGCCGCTGTGGACCCGCGATGACGCGGTCGATCGCCTCGTCGAGCGCCTTGTCGTCGATGAGCTTGAGATCCATGCGCGCGGTCAGCAGGGCTGCCTCGTTCAGGACGTTGGCGAGGTCGGCGCCGGTGAAGCCGGGCGTACGCCGGGCGACGGCTGTGAGGTCGACGTCCTGCGACATCGGCTTGCCCCGTGAGTGCACCTCGAGGATCTTCTTGCGACCCAGGGCATCCGGCGGGTCGACGCCGATCTGCCGGTCGAAGCGCCCGGGGCGCAGCAGCGCAGGGTCGAGCACGTCGGGGCGGTTGGTGGCCGCGATCAGGATCACGCCGCCACGGACGTCGAAGCCGTCCATCTCGACCAGCAGCTGGTTGAGCGTCTGCTCCCGCTCGTCGTGGCCGCCGCCGACGCCCGCACCACGGTGTCGTCCGACGGCGTCGATCTCGTCGATGAACACGATGGCGGGCGCGTTCTCCTTCGCCTGCTCGAACAGGTCGCGAACGCGGCTGGCGCCGACACCGACGAACATCTCCACGAAGTCGGAGCCGGAGATCGAGTAGAACGGCACGCCCGCCTCACCGGCGACGGCTCGTGCCAGCAGCGTCTTGCCGGTACCCGGCTGGCCGTACAGCAGCACACCCTTGGGGATCTTGGCGCCCACCGCCTGGAACTTGGCCGGCTCCGCCAGGAACTCCTTGATCTCCTCCAGCTCCTCGACCGCCTCCTGCGCTCCGGCCACGTCGGCGAAGGTCGTCTTGGGCATGTCCTTGGTGATGAGGCGCGCCTTGGACTTGCCGAACTGCATGACCCGGCCGCCGCCGCCCTGGAACTGGTTGATGAGGAACAGGAACAGCAGCAGGATGATGATGAAGGGCAGGATCGCGCCCAGCATCGAGCCGAGCAGGCTGGGCTCACGCGGAGCCTCCACGTCGTAGGAGTCGATCTCGCCGCCGGCGACCCCGCGCTTGACCAGGTCGACGATCTGGATGCCCTGGTCGAGCTGGTACTGCGCCTTGATCTGCCGGTCGTTGTCGAGGGTGACCTGAACCTCCTGGTCGCCGTCGACGAAGAGCACCGTCTTGGCGTCCCCGGAGCGGATCGACTCGACGACGTCGGAGGTCTTCTCGACCTCCGCCCCGGTGGAGGAGGACAGGATCTGCAGGATGGTGAGCACGGCGACCACGCCGAGGGCGATCCACAGCCACGGCCCGCGAAAGATGCGCTTGAAGTCCATGTTGCGAGGCTCCCGCCTCGTCCCTCCTGCAAAATCGAGCTGATGTAGACACGACGGTACCCGCCGAGCCCTCCGGCGCGCCTATCCAGCACGACAACGAGCGGTGACCGCTCCCCCGTTCCCCGACCCGGCCGCTCAGGAGTAGACGTGGGCCGCCAGGGTGCCGATGCACCGCAGGTTCCGGTAGCGCTCGGCATAGTCGAGGCCGTACCCGACCACGAACTCGTCCGGGATGTCGAACCCGACGTAGGCGACGTCGAGGCTCATCCGCTGCGCCTCGGGCTTGCGCAGGAGCGTGCAGATCCGCATGGAAGCGGGTCGGCGCGAGGTCAGGTTGCTGACCAGCCACGACAGCGTCAGCCCGGTGTCGAGGATGTCCTCCACCACCAGCACGTCGCGACCGGTGATGTCGGTGTCCAGGTCCTTGAGGATCCGGACCACCCCCGAGGACGTGGTGCCCGAGCCGTAGGACGAGACCGCCATCCAGTCCATCTCGACGTGGCGCTGCAGGCTGCGCGCCAGGTCGGCCATCACCATCACCGCACCGCGCAGCACCCCGACCAGCAGCAGGTCGCGGCCGTCGTAGTCCCGCTCGATCTCGCGGGCCAGCTCCTCGAGGCGGGACTGGATCTGGTCCTCGGTGACCAGCACCCGGCTCAGGTCACCGGCCACCTGCTGGTCGTCCACGCGGTCACCCTGTCACAGGGCGCGCCGCGAGTCGCAGCCAGCCGCGCGAGCGGGACGCGATCACCTTGCCGGGCAGGTCGACGCCGCGTTGGCCGTGCCAGCCGGTCACCAGCCGGTCGACCGCGGCAACGTGCACGGCAGCAAGATCCCCGGCCGGACAGCCGGCCGCGACCGCCGCGGAACGCAGGGCCCGGTGTCGCAGCGCGGCAGGCGCCGCGGCCAGCACGTCGACCGCGAGGTGGACACCCGGCTCGTCGGGCCGGCCGGGCCCGCCCGCCGTGGCCGCCGTCAGCAGGGCCGCGCCGAGCTCGTCCAGGGCGTCGGCGTCGGCGCGCAGCAGCTCGGCGGACCGGGCGAGTGCGTCCCGGATGCCTGGCCCGAGCTCCTGCTCCAGCGCAGGCAGCACGCGGTGACGTACCCGGGCCCGGGCGTGGGCGTGATCCCGGTTGTGCGGGTCGTCCCACCAGGTGAGCTGGTCGGCGGCACACGCTGCCCGGGTGTCGGCCCGGGGAACGGCCAGCAGCGGCCGGCGGACCCGGCCGGTGACCGGTCGCATACCGGCGAGCGATCGTGCACCCGAGCCCCGGGCCAGCCCCAGCAGCACCGTCTCGGCCTGGTCGTCGCGGGTGTGGGCGAGCAGCACGCAGACCGCACCCAGCTCGTCGGCGACCCGGCTGACGGCGGCGTGACGCGCGGTCCGCGCCGCCGCCTCCGGCCCGCCGCGCGAGCCCACGTCGACGCGCTCGACCCGCACCGGCGCGGCCCCGAGGGTGGCGGCCTGCGCCGCCGCGCGGGCGGCGACGTCGGCCGACCCCGGCTGCAGACCATGGTCGACGACCACGGCGCCGGCACTCAGACCCATCTTCGGCGCCTCGAAGCAGGTGGCCGCCAGCAGCGCCAGCGAGTCGGCGCCGCCGGAGAAGCCGACCAGGACGAGACCGCCCGGGGACGCGTCGGTCAGGTCGGACAGTGCCGCGCGCACCTCCGCGCGGATCCGCGCGACCGCTGGGTCGAGACGGCCGCCCACGGCTGCCTGCCTCAGGCGGCCACCACCCGGTCGCACCAGCGGCCGGGGGCGGCGATCTCGTCCGGCCTGGGGAGGTTGTCGGGCCGCTCCCATACCGCTGCGAAACCGTCGTGGCCGACCCGGTCGACGACACCCCGGACGAACTCCGCACCGTCGCGGTACTGCTTCATCTTGAGGTCGAGGCCGAGCAGCCGCCTCGCGATCCGGTCCACACCGCCGCTGCCCTTGCGCCGCTGGGTGAAGCGCTCGCGCAGCCGCTCCACGCTGGGAACGACCTCAGGGCCCACACCGTCCATGACGACGTCGGCATGGCCCTCGAGCAGGGACATCATCGCGGTGATGTCGTCGACGACAGCCTTCTGGTCCGGCGACTGCACCAGGTCGAGCAGCGAGGCCTCGCTGTCACCGCGCAGGATCCGGCCGAGCAGCGTGAGCGCCTGGTCGATCAGGTGCGGGACGTCGGTCAGCTCGACCTCGGTGGACTCGGCCAGCCGGGAGACCTGCCCGCGCAGGTGGTCGCCGAGCCAGGGCACCCCCCCGAACTGCAGCCGGTGCGTCTCCTCGTGCAGGCACACCCACATCCGGAAGTCCGGCGGGTCGGCGTCGAGCTCCCGCTCCGCCTGGACGATGTTGGGCGCCACCAGCAGCAGCCGGCCCGACCCGTCGCCGGCGAAGGGGTCGAACTGCCCGAGCACCTTGTGCGCGAGGAACGCCAGCAGGCCCCCCACCTCGAGCCCGGTCACCCTGGAGCCGACGGCCCGTGCCCACGGGGTGACGCCCTTGATCGACGCCAGCCGCTCCTCGAGTGGCTCGGCGAGCACCGAGAAGCCCTCCACGCTGGCCTGCACCCACCGGGCCCGGTCGACGACCACGACCGGGGTACGCCCCGGGTCGGCGTCCAGCCCGGTGAACGCGGAGACGTGCTCGCGGGACCGGGAGGCGGCCGTGCGCAGCCCCGCCACCGCCGTGGCTGCCTCGTCGGCGGACACCGCAGGCCCCGGGCGGACGAGGGACTGCCCGGTACTGACGGCCAGTTTCCAGTCGATCACGCCTCGGCGTCGTCGACCGCGGGCGGGAAGGGAGCCGGGAGCCATGCCGCAACCGTACGGGCGCCGCTCAGCGCCCGCTTCGTGTAGCCGGTGCCCGGCGACGGTGTCGCCTCGCGGTCACCGTCGGCGGGCACACCCGCAGCGGGCCAGCGCGGACGTGAGCCGGTCGAGCGTCAACCGGGCGCCGAAGGTGTCCGCGGGACGCACCCGGTCGAGCAGCAGGGCGAACCCGAGCAGGCTGCCGTCGCGGGAGACGACGACACCAGCCAGCCCCTGTACGCCGGTCAGCGTGCCGGTCTTGGCCCGCGCCACCCCCTTGGCGGCGGCCGACGCGTCGTCCACGAACCGGTACGCGAGGGTGCCGTTGAACCCGGCGACCGGGAGGCCGGCGACCACGCCCCGCAGGTCCGGCCGGTCCGGGTCGGCCCCCAGCCCCAGGACGGCGAGCTCGGCAGCCAGCGTCACCCGGTTGCTCCGCGACAGCCCGCTGCCGTCGTACACGTCCACCCCTCGCCAGGGCACGCCGAGCCTGGTCAGCGTCGCCCGCAGACCGGCGGAGCCGCCCCGGAACGAGCCCGCCCGGTCGCTGGCCAGGCCGACGTGGCGCAGCAGCACTTCGGCACCCTCGTTGTCGCTGACCGTCAGCACGTGCTGCACGATCTCGTCCAGCGGCGCGCTCTCGGCCGTCGCCAGGACGCCGTCAGCCGCCTCCTCGTCGCCCGCCGCGGGGTCCGCGAGAGGCGTGGGCACGGGCGTGCCGCGCACGGTGACACCGCGCCGCTCCAGGACCTCGGCGAACTCCCTGGCGGCGGCTGCAGCGGGGTTGTCGGAGCGGGCGGAGTAGCCGTACCCCAGCCGGCCCTCGTTGACCCACAGTGCCGAGATCCGGCTCACGACCTCGTCGGGAACGTACGAGCGCTCCCACCGCGGTGACACCGCCGGCCCGGTGAACAGCGACTCGTCCCAGCCGACCTGCACCCGACGGACGCCTGCCGCACGCAGCGCCTGGGCGGTCCGTTGCGCCAGCCGGTCCACGCTGGCGACGGTCGAGACGTCCGGGGCGAAGGCGCGGTCGGGGTCGCGCTGCGTGCGTGCCAGCAACGGGTCGCCGCCGCCGACCAGCACCGCCCGCGGCGGCCCTGGGCCGCTTCGATCGAGCACGACCGCGGTCTCGAAGCGGTGCTCCGGACCGAGCAGGGCCAGGACCGCCGCCGCGGTGAAGAGCTTCAGCGTCGAGGCCGGCGTGAACCGGCTCCCTCCCCCGACCGAGAGCAGGTCATCCCCGCTGTCGAGGTCGCGGACGAGCACGCCGACGTGGGGGCCCAGGTCCTTGTCCCTGAGCAGGCGGGCCAGCTGCCGGCGGACCGCACCGGCTGCGATCCGCACCCCGCCGGTGTCTCCGAGCACCGCCTGCGGCTGGCGTGCCTCCGGGAGGTCGAGCCCCTCCGGCGCAGGCACGGGAACGGTCGGCGCCGGCGGGGTGGCGGACTGCTCGCCCGGCCCCGCCGAGGGGTTGTCCCGGTCCGCGTACAGAGCCAGGGCTCCGACCCCGGCTGCGAGCAGCGCGACGGCCGCGATGACGGCGACCAGCGTCCTGATCCGCACCGGGGCCCTCCTGTCGCGGGCCGCTCCCGCCGATGCGAGACACTAGCCGCCCAGACGGTGGTCAGACATGGGGGAACGGCGCGGGAAGGACGTGCAGCGTGGAGTTCGACGTGACGGTCGAGATTCCGAAGGGTCAGCGCAACAAGTACGAGGTGGACCACGAGACCAAGCGGATCCGGCTCGACCGGACGCTGTTCACTGCCACCCAGTACCCGGCCGACTACGGCTTCGTCGAGGACACCCTCGGCCAGGACGGTGACCCCCTGGACGCGCTCGTGCTGCTGGCGGAACCGACCTTCCCCGGCTGCCTGATCGCCTGCCGCGCGATCGGGATGTACCGGATGACCGACGAGGCCGGCGGCGACGACAAGGTCTTGTGCGTCCCCTCGCACGACCCGCGTCAGGAGCACCTGCGCGACATCCACCACCTCCCGGAGTTCGAGCGGCTCGAGATCCAGCACTTCTTCACCGTCTACAAGGACCTGGAGCCCGGAAAGTCCGTCGAGGGCGCCACCTGGGTGGGGAGGGACGAGGCCGAGCGCGAGATCGTCGCCTCCCGGCAGCGCTTCGAGGAGGTCCCCCGCAACGATGCGCACGCCGAGCCGGCCGGTCCCGGCGACGCCGACTGACCGCGATCCGTCACACCCGGCCGAACAGGTCGGGCGTGATCCAGTAGTACATCGACACGGTCTCGACGCTGCGTCCCGGCCGCGGGGCATGGATGATCATGCCGTCCCCGAGGTACATCGCCACGTGGTAGATGGAGCGCGGGCTGCCCTGGCTCCAGAACGCCAGGTCGCCGGGCCGCAGCTGGCTCGGCTTGATCGGCGTGGTCTCGCCGTACTGTGCGACCGACCAGTGCGAGAGCGGCTGCCCGGCCGCGGCCCATGCCTGGCTGGTGAGGCCCGAGCAGTCCCAGGAGGCGGGCCCCGCCGCGCCGTACACGTATGGCTCGTCGAGCTGCCTGCGGGCGAAGGCGATGGCCGCAGCGGCGCGCGCGTTCGGGGCGGGCGGGTCCGCGGACGGCAGCTGCGGGGCCGCCCCGGACGACACGGCCGGGGCTTCTGCATCGCTGTCGGCGGCCTCCTGCTCCGCGGCCTCCTGCGCGGCCCTTGCTGCCGCCTCCGCCAAAGCGGTCTGGCGCCGCTCCGCCAGCCGGACCGACACCTGCTGCGCGTGGGCGAGTGCTCGCACCAGCTCGTCGGTCCGTGCCTGGATCGACGCCTCCTCCCGCTCGGCGTCCGCCAGCGCCGCGCGCGCCTCTGCCCTGGCCTCCCGGGCGGCTGCCGCGGCCTTGGCCCGGCGCGCCATGGCGGCGTCCGACTGGTCCCGCAGAACCGACGAGACGGCGCGACTCGCGTCCCAGCCGTCGAGGTCCGCCTGTAGCGCGGACGTGGTGTCGGTCCAGGCGCGGTACTCCTGCAACAGCTCCTGCGGCCCCCCCGACGACAGCAGCGTGGCGAGGTCGGCCACCGAGGTTGCGTCCGACGCGCTTCCCACGGCGAATCCCTCGAGGGCACGGCGCTGTCGCTCGACCGCCCGGTCGGCACGGTCGGAGCGCCGCTGGGCTGCCAGCGCGGCGGTGCGCGCCCGCTGGAGCCGGTAGACCGCTCCGTTGTAGGCCTCGGTGGCCTGCATCGACTCCACCTGTACAGCGCGAAGGCGCCGCTGAGCGGCCGTCAGCCGTGCCTGGATGTCCCGGACCTCCTCGGCACGGTCGGCGGCCCGGTCCTCGGCGTCGCGGACCTCGGCGCGCGACGGTGTCCCCGGTGGGGCGGCAGCCGCGGACGACAGGGGAGCCGCTGCCAGGGCGGCGACACAGGCAGCGGTGAGCAGTGCTCGCGCCAGCACGTGCCTGCCTTCCGCGAGGTGGGAGGGCCGGTCGTTCGACCGATCGAGAGGCCCTTGAACCTCTCAGCGAACACCACGGACCGTGCAGGTGCCAGCGGTGTAGTCCGTTCACCGGCGAACTACAACCGGGTAGTTCGCCGGACCGTCAGCCGGCCAGGGCGGCGGAGACGACCTCGGTGGCCTCTTCCTGCACCCGCCGCAGGTGCTCGGGACCCGCGAAGGACTCCGCGTAGATCTTGTACACGTCCTCGGTCCCGGACGGGCGGGCAGCGAACCACGCCCGGTCGGTCAGCACCTTGAGGCCGCCGAGTGGGGCGTCGTTGCCCGGAGCCGAGGTGAGACGCTCGGTGATCGGGTCACCGGCGAGCTCGGTGGCGCTCACCTGATCGGCCGACAACTGTGCGAGCCGGGACTTCTCGTCGCGGGAGGCGGGGGCATCCACACGCGCGTACGCAGGATCGCCGAACCTCTCGGTGAGGCCGCCGTACAGCTGGCTGGGCGTCTGCTGCGACACCGCGAGGATCTCGCTGGCGAGCAGGGCCAGGAGGATGCCGTCCTTGTCGGTGGTCCAGGTACTGCCGTCGCGGCGCAGGAAGCTCGCCCCCGCGCTCTCCTCGCCACCGAACGCCACCGTGCCGTCGAGCAGGCCCGGCACGAACCACTTGAAGCCGACCGGCACCTCCAGCAGACGCCGGCCACGGGCGCTCACGACTCGGTCGATCATCGACGACGACACCAGCGTCTTGCCGACGGCGACGGTGTCCGGCCAGGACCGGCTCATCAGCAGATAGTCGATCGCGACCGCGAGGAAGTGGTTGGGGTTCATCAGCCCGGCGTCCGGGGTCACGATGCCGTGCCGGTCGGCATCGGCGTCGTTGCCGGTGGACACGTCGAACGCGGTACGGCGCTCGACCAGCGACGCCATGGCCGACGGCGACGAGCAGTCCATGCGGATCTTGCCGTCGTGGTCGAGGGTCATGAAGGCCCACTGCGGGTCGACCCGGTCGTTCACCACGGTGAGGTCGAGCCGGTGCCGCTCCGCGATGGCTCCCCAGTAGTCGACCGCCGCGCCACCCATCGGGTCGGCGCCGATCCGTACCCCCGCCTCACGCACGGCGTCGAGGTCGAGGACAGCGGGCAGGTCGTCGACGTAGTGACCCAGGAAGTCGTAGCCCACGCACTCGTCGCGGGTGCGCTCGGTGCTCGCCCGCGTGATGTCGCCGGTGCCCTTGCGCAGGAGCTCGTTGGCGCGGTCGGCAATCCATCCGGTGATGTCGCTCCCGGCCGGCCCGCCGTGCGGCGGGTTGTACTTGAAGCCCCCGTCGCGCGGCGGGTTGTGCGACGGCGTGATCACGATGCCGTCGACCGCGCCCTTGTCGGCATCGCGGTTGAGACGCAGGATCGCGTGGGACAGCGCCGGGGTGGGGGTGTAGCCGTCGCGCTCGTCGACGAGGACCGTGACGCCGTTGCCGACCAGCACCTCCAGCGCCGTGTGCCACGAGGGCAACGACAGCGCGTGGGTGTCCCGGCCCACGACCAGCGGGCCGGTGATGCCGGCTCCGGCGCGGTACTCGCAGATCGCCTGTGTGATGGCCAGGATGTGTGGCTCGTTGAACGCACCGTCCAGGCTCGACCCCCGGTGCCCGGACGTACCGAAGACCACCTGCTGGGCGGGGTCGTCGGCATCAGGCGTGGTGTCGAAGTAGGCCGCTTCGAGAGCGGAGATGTCGACCAGGTCGTCGGGCTGGGCAGGTGTTCCGGCGCGCTCGTGCATGCCGTCGACCCTAGTGGGGTCGGCGGCGCCGCGTGCCCTCAGTGGCTGGTCGCCGCGCCCTCAGTGGCTGGTCGCGGCCGCCCTCAGTGGCTGGTCGCGGCCGCCCTCAGTGGCTGGTCGCGGCCGCCCCCAGTGGCTGGTCGCGGCCGCCCCCAGTGGCTGGTCGCGGACGCCGCTGGTCGCCGGCTCACGAGCTCCTCGGCAAGGGCGGTCATGGTCTCGGAGCAGCCGGCGTCGACGCGGACGTCGGCCAGGTCGTCGCCCCGGGTCGCGCCGCGGTTGACGATCACCACCGGCGTACCCGACCGGTGCGCCTGACGGACGAACCGGAACCCGCTCATGACGGTCAGCGACGACCCGACCACGAGCAGGGCGTCGGCCTCGTCCACCAGAGCCGTCACGGCCGCCACCCGGTCCTTGGGGACGTTCTCGCCGAAGAAGACGACGTGCGGCTTCAATCGTCCTCCGCACGTCCCGCACCCGGCGAGCGCGAACCGCTCGGAGTCGTCGACCAGGGCATCGCCGTCGGGCGCGATCTCGACCCCGGACGTGTCGCTGCGGGCGTAGGCGGGGTTGAGCGCCTGGAGGCGGGTCTGCACGTGCTGCCTCGGCGTCACGTCTCGGCATTCGAGGCAGATGACCTCGGATATCCGGCCGTGCAGGTCGATGAGGGGGCGGCTGCCCGCGGCTCCGTGCAGGCCGTCGACGTTCTGGGTGACCAGGGTCCCGATCACGCCGGCCGCCTGCATGCGGGCCAGCGCGCGGTGGCCGTCGTTCGGCGCTGCCCCCGCCATGTGCTGCCAGCCGACGAACGCCCGGGACCAGTACCTGCGCTGCGCAGCCTGGCCCGAGCAGAACTCGTCGAAGGTCATCGGCTTGCGCGGCGGCGAGCCCGGACCCCGGTAGTCCGGGATCCCGGAGTCGGTGGACATGCCGGCCCCGGTCAGGCACACCACCGAGCGGCCGCGCAGCAGAGCGGCCACCGCCTGCACGTGTTCGGGGTGCGGGTCTCCGCGACGATCGTCACGTCGACCTCGCGACGCGTCTGCGGGCTGGCCCGGCTGCATGTGCACAGGTTACGGACCTCGGCCAAGCGCCCAGTTTTCGCAGGGTGGGCTGCGAAAGCGGCACCTCCAGGGGGTTGCAGCGCCCTAGAAGTGCAGTCTTCGCTGGGCTACTGCCTGGCTCGAGGTCCCCATCTCGCCAGTGGGAGCGCGTTCTCCCACCGGGGTCAGCCGGCGACGGCGCGCTCCTCGGAGGGGGCGTCGGCGTCGAGGGCGGGCTGGTCTGCTCCGGGGAGGCTTGGTGTCTCGACCTCTCCGACGATGGCGTTGTGCGAGCGCGACCACGACAGGTACCGGACCGAGAGGTTGACGATCGTCGCGATCCGGTTCCGGTTGCCCAGCAGGTACATGATGTGGACGAAGAGCCAGATGAGCCAGGCCAGGAAGCCGTTGATCGGTGGCAGGTACGGGATCTTCGCGACTGCCGAGCTGCGACCGATGGTCGCGAGGATGCCCTCGTCGAAGTAGTGGAACTCCTCCGTGGGCTTGCCCTCGAGCAGCCGGCCGATCTGCTTGCCGGCATGCTTGCCGCCCTGGAGAGCCGGCTGCGCGAGCTGGGCCAACGCCTCCGGCGAGACCGCGATGTCGCCCACCGCGAAGACGTCGTCGAAGCCCTTGACCCGCAGGTCGGGGCCGACGTCGATGCGGCCGCCCTTGCCCTGTGGCAGCCCCCACTCGCTGATCGTCTCGGGCACCTTGATCCCGCTCGCCCAGATGACCAGGCCCGCATGGATGAACTCGCCGTCGTCGACGACGACACCGTCGGGGCGGACCTCCTTGACCATCGTCGACAGCCGCAGCTGTACGCCCCGCTTCTCCAACGCACGACGCGCGTACCGCTGCGACCGTCGGGGGAAGGGCGTCAGCAGCTGCGGTGCCATCTCGACCAGCGTGATGTGCATGCGGTCGATGTCCAGCTCGGGGTAGAGCGTGCGGGCGCTGTTGTTGCGAAGCTCGGCCAGGGAGCCGGCCATCTCGACGCCGGTGGCGCCGCCGCCGACCACCAGCACGCGCAAGTCGTGCGGCTGCTGCTGGCGGACGGCCCTCTCCAGGTCGGTGAACATCTTGTCGCGCACCGCCAACGCCTGCGCCCGGGTGTAGAGGGCGAGCGCATGCTCCTCGGCGCCCGGCACACCGAAGTAGTTGGTGGTCACACCGGTCGCCACCACCAGGTAGTCGTAGTCGAGCGAAAGTCCCTTGTCGAGGTCCACCCGCCGCGCGACCGGGTCGACCCTTCGGACATCGCCCTTGACGAACTGGAGGTTCTTCTGGTGGGCGCGCCGCGATCGCAGGAAGTACGTGATGTCACCGGGGTTCAGCCCGGCGGTGGCCACCTGGTACAGCAGTGGCTGGAACGTGTTGTACGCGTGCCGGTCGACGAGCACGACGTCGGCGTCCAGCTTGGTCATGGCCCGGACGGCCGCGAGACCACCGAAGCCTCCCCCCAGGACGACGACGCGCTTCCGGTCGCCACGTACGACGTGGGGCTGGGTGTGCGCTGGGCTCGCCATGTCGATCCATCCTTCGTCGGGTCGCTGCTGTCTGCCGGTTGTCTGACGCCTGCCGGTCCACCTTTCCCAACGCTGGCAGAAGGGACTCCATGCCGCCAACCCGCCCCTTCCCGGGGTGACCTCTGTGACACCCGTTGCCTCGGGGCAGGCGGCTTCTTCAGTGCCTCAACGTCCCTCGGGCGAGGGGCCTGGCTGACAGTGCGGGCACCACCACGTGGCCCGGCGCTCGGGATCGCCGGGGATCTCCGGGACGTGCCGGATCGGGGTGCGGCAGCGTCGGCACGGCTGCCCCGACCGCCCGTACACCCAGTGCTCCTCGCCGGGCCGGGGGTTACCGGTGGTCACCTGCCCGTTCCCGCGGACGGTGATGCTCTGCCGCAGCATCCGGCGGGCCAGGGTGACGATCGCGGGGCCGTCGACGTCGCGCGCGTGGGTCCAGGGACTGTGGCCGCGGACGAACAGCAGCTCGTTCACCCAGAGGTTGCCGAGCCCGGCCATCGTCCGCTGGTCTAGCAGCGCCGCCGCCAGCGGCCGATCGGGACGAGCCGACAGGCGTCGCACCGCCTCGGCAGGATCCCAGTCGTCACGCAGCGGGTCGGGACCCAGGTGGGAGGTCAGTCGAACCTCGTCAGGTGTGCGCACCAGCTCCACGACGGGCATCCGCAGTGCCAGCCCGCGCCGGTCGTCGGTCGTGAGCAGCTCGACCCTGATGTCGGTGACCAGCCGTCGAGGTGGCCGCCTGCCCGGACCGAGCACCGTCCACTCGCCATCCATACGCAGGTGCGTGTGCAGGGTGATATCGCCGTCCAAGCGCGTGAACAGGTGCTTGCCGTGTGTGACGGTGCCGAGCACCGTACGGCCGGACAGGTCCGCGGTCGCATGCTGCGGCACCCGGAAGTCGCTCCGGGCCAGTGTTCGACCGGCCAGTCCGCGGTCGAGCCGGCGCGCGGCCCGCCACACGCTGTCTCCCTCGGGCACGACGCCAGGTTAGGCAGTCGGCGCGGCGTTTGCGGTTTTCGCAGGGTGGGCTGCGAAAACGGCACTTCCAGGGCGCTGCAGCGCCCCAGAGGCGCGACTTTCGCTGCGGTAGTGACGGCGGGAGGCGGCGCGGTGGCGGCGGCGCGGGAGCTCAGCGCGGGAGCTCAGCGCGGGCCGTGCGCTCAGCGTGGGCCGGGCGCTCAGCGCGGTGCAGGCATTAACCGCGGTGCAGGCACTCACCGCGGTGCAGGCATTCACCGCGGTGCAGGCACTCAGCGCAGCAGCTCGGTGACCGACGCGCGGGCGTCGGCCGCGGTCGCCGCGGACCGGGCCGCGGTGGCGGCCTTCTCGCAGGTGGGGAGGTCGACGGCCTCCAACGCGGCGCGTACCGCCGGGACAGCGACCGGCGCCATGGACAGCGAGCGCACGCCGAGTCCGACGAGCACCGCGGCCAGGCGCGGGTCGGCCGCCGCCTCGCCGCAGACGCCGACCGGCCGCCCGGTGGCGGCTCCGCCCGCGCAGGTCGCCGCGACCAGGTCGAGCACCGCGGGCTGCCACGGGTCGAGCAGCTCCCCCAGGTCGCCCAGCTGGCGGTCCGCGGCCAGGGCGTACTGCGCCAGGTCGTTGGTGCCGACCGACGCGAAGTCGACCTCTGCGAGAACGTGCGGGGCCCGCAGCGCGGCCGACGGCACCTCGACCATGACGCCGACGGTTCCCACGCCCGCCTCCCGGGCGAGTGTGGCGAACCGGCGGGCCTCGTCGACGGTCGCCACCATCGGGGCCATCACCCAGGGAGCGGTGCCGGTCCGCTCGGCGGCCAGCACCAGCGCCTCGAGCTGGCGGACCAGCACCTCGGCCCGTACCGACGCGGTACGCAGCCCGCGCACCCCCAGGGCCGGGTTCTCCTCGGCGGGCAGGTCGAGGAACGGCACCGGCTTGTCCGAGCCCGCATCGAGGGTGCGCACCACCACCGTCCGCCCGCCGAAGGCGGACAGCACCTCGGCGTAGGTGTCGGCCTGCTCGTCGAGGGTGGGCTCGTCGCTGCGGCCGAGGAACAGGAACTCGGTACGGAACAGGCCGACCCCCTCCACGTCGGCCGCCGCGGCTGTCAGGGCGTCGTCGAGGGTGCCGACGTTGGCCAGCAGCCGCACGGCCACGCCGTCGGCCGTGCGGCCAGGCCCGGTCGACCGCGAGCGGCGTTCGGCGGAGTCTCGCTCCCGGGCGGCCCGTTCGTCGACCAGGTCGGGGGTCGGGTCGACCACGACCTCGCCGGCCGTCCCGTCGACGACGACCTCGTGGCCGTCGGCGGAGTCGCGTGCACCGCCACACGCGACGACTGCCGGAATGCCGAGCGAGCGGGCCAGGATGGTGGTGTGGCTGGTCGGCCCACCGTGCTCGGTGACGATCCCCACCACTGCGGACGGGTCGAGCAGCGCGGTGTCTGCGGGCGCGAGATCGAGTGCGACCAGCACGTACGGGTGACCGGGCTGCGGGATCTCCGCCGGCGCCCGACCCTCCAGGCTGGCCGCCAGCCGCTCCCCCACGTCCACGACGTCGCCCGCCCGCTCGGCCAGGTAGCCGCCCAGCCCGCGCAGCTGCTCGGCGTATCCCGCGGCGGCCGTGCGGACGGCCTCCGGGGCGGCCGTGCCCGCCTGCTCCAGCCGGCCGGCCGCGGCCAGCAGCTCGGGGTCCTCGGCGAACAGGGCCAGCGCCTCCAGCACCGAACGACCCTCGGTCGACGTCGCCGCCTCCGCCCGTCGGGTGAGGTCGGCGACCACCCGCTGGGAGGCGTCGGGCAGGTCGGTGGCCGGATCCGTGCGGCCGGACTCGGTGCCGTCCCAGCGCACCGCCCGGCCGGTGGCGATGCCCGGGCTGGCCGGGACACCGGTAAGAATCTCCATCGGTGCTGGACCCCTTCTGGGTACGAGATCGGCCCACCTTCGGCAGGCGTCGACCCAGGACTCTAGACAGCCGCAGCTCCTCGAAGCCGCTCGGACCAGGAGGACGACCATGCTGGCGGAGCTGACGGCCACGGAGTGGGCGGTGCTCGCCGTGGCCGCGCTGACCGTGGGCTTCGCCAAGACCGCGATCAGCGGGGCCGGCGCCGTCACGGTCGTGCTGTTCGCCTGGGTGCTGCCGGCCCGCGAGTCCACCGGGGTGGTGCTGCCGGTGCTCATCGTGGGTGACCTGCTGGCCGTGAGCATCTACCGGCGGCACGCCGACTGGGGGATGCTGTGGCGGCTGTTCCCCTGGGTCGCCGTCGGCACCGTGCTCGGCGCGGTGTTCGTCGCGTACGCCGACGACGAGCTGATGCGGATCGCCATCGGCGTCACGCTCCTGGTGCTGTCTGCAGGACAGCTGCTCCGCCGGTCGCCGGCCCAGGGGCCGGCCACTGACCGGACCACAGCGCCGATCGCTGAGCCGCCCCCCGGGCCGGGTACGGCAACCGGACGCCGGGTGCTGGCGGCCGGAGCGGGTGTGCTCGCAGGCGTCACGACCATGGTCGCCAACGCCGCCGGGGCGGTGACGTCGCTGTACTTCCTGCTCTCCGGTCTGCCGATCCTGCGGTTCCTCGGCACCGGTGCGTGGTTCTACCTGGTCGTCAACCTGTTCAAGGTGCCGTTCAGCGTCGGGCTCGGCCTGCTGACCTGGGAGGCGCTGCTGCTCGACCTCACCCTGGTGCCTGCCGTGCTGGCGGGCGCCGTGACAGGTGTCGTGGTCATCAAGCGGATCGACCAACGCCGGTTCGAGCAGGTCACGCTGGCACTGGTGGTGGTCGCCGCGGTCCTGCTCCTGGTGGACCCCTAGCGACGCGTGGCGGCGGAGGCGACGCCCAGCCAGCTGTGCGGCGTGCCCGCGAAGCACCAGCCGAGATGCGGGGCACGCTTGCTGATCCAGATGGCCGGCACCCGGCGGTCGCCGAGCCGTGAGCCGGCGAGCGAGAAGCAGCGGTTCTTCTCCAGCACGTCCGGGCGCACGGTGAGCAGGGCGAGCCCTTCGGCCACGGTGAGCGGCGTCCGCCCGCGGCCGGCCAGGGTTGCCACCGCCGACTCGGGCGTCGTGCCACAGAACTCCGAGCCGCGCTCCACGTCGATGACCAGGTAGACGTCGGACTCCGGTACGCCCACCGACTCGATGGGCTGGAACTCGTCGATGTCGCCGGCGTGCTGGTTCACCGAGCCGTGCCTGCCGCCGAGCTCGGTGGTCGCCATCGCCTCCCCGGCCGGGCGTACCGCGGATTGGACGACCAGCACGAACGGGACGTGCTCGCGGGTGTCGCCGTCCGCCGGATCCTCGATGGAGCCCCTCCCCTCCATGGTGCCCAGTACGGACTGCAGCGCGGCCAGGTGGTCGGAACTCACCGGATGTCCCCGTTCCGCCCAGACGGTGGCCTGGCGGTCGAGCTCGGCACGTACGAGTCCAGCGGGGGCAACGGGCATGCGGGATACCTCTCGACGACTCGGGGTGGACAGCATTCAACGCCTGGGCCGGTGTGGATGTTCCCGCCGCTTGCCCCAAGGCTGTCCTGCCGGGCCGCTACCTCAGGGGTGGTGGAGTGGACAGCGCCTCACGCACCAGCTCGACGGGGTGCCACGCAGTGCGCTCCGTACCGTGCAGGATCTGCTGACGGCAGGAGACGCCGCTGGCGCAGATGACCGTGTCAGGGTCGGCGGCCAGCACGGCCGGGAACAGCCGGTCCTGACCCACCACCATGGACACCTCGTAGTGCTCGGCCTCGAAACCGAACGACCCCGCCATCCCGCAGCAGCCGGCATCGAGCTCCGCCACCTCCAGCCCCGGTATCCGGCGCAGCAGCGCGACGGTCGCGGCGGTGCCCACCTCGGCCTTCTGGTGGCAGTGACCGTGGTAGAGCACGCGCCGCCCCGCCAACCATGAGTCGGCGCGCAGGGTCAGCCGGCCGTCGTCGACCGCCTCCCCCAGGAGCTCCTCGAGCTGGCGTACGCGGGCCGCCACCTGCCGGACGGACTCGTCGCCCGGCAACAGGGACACGTGCTCGTCGCGGAGGGTGAACAGGCAGGACGGCTCGCAGCCGACGATCGGGGAGTCTCGTGGAGTCGCCGCGAGCGTGGACGACAGCGCCCGGGCCTTTGCCGTGGCGTCGTCGACCAGCCCCTTGGACAGGCTCGAGCGCCCGCAGCATCCCGAGCTCTGCATCGCGACCTGCCAGCCGGCAGCCTCCAGCAGCTCGACGGCCGCCCGCCCGATGTGCGGCTCGGTGTAGGTCGTGAACGAGTCAGCCAGGAAACTCACCACACCGTGCCCGCGCGGGCCGCTGACATCGCGGCGACCGAACCACCGCACCAGGTTGTCCCGCTGGAAGGTCGGCAACGGGCGCTGGGGGGCGATCCCGAGAACGCGCGCCATCCCCTGACGAGCAAGGCGGTTGCGGCCGGGCAGATTGGACAGCGGCGCTGTCGCCGACCCCAGACGGTTGAGCGACCGGATGGCGCCGAACACCCGCGAGCGCAGCGGGGTGCCGTGGAGGTCGTGGTGATGGGCAAGCGCCTCGCTCTTCAGCGCCGCCATGTCCACGCCGAGCGGACACTCGCTCTTGCACGCCTTGCACATGAGGCAGAGATCGAGGATCTCGTGCAGGCGCTCGTCGCCCAGCGCGGTGTGCGGGTCGGGCTCGGTGAGCGCCTTGACGAGTGCGTTGGCCCTCCCGCGGGTCGAGTGCTCCTCCTCCCTGGTCGCCATGTACGACGGGCACATGGCGCCGGTCGTGGTCTTGCGGCACAGGCCGATGTTCATGCAGCGGTCGGCAGCTCCGCGCATGCCCCCGACCACCTCGAAGTCGAGGCGGGTCCGCAGGGGCGGCGGAGGGGGCAGCGCAGCATCGCGGAGGTTGTCGGTCATCGGAGGTGCGTCGACGATCTTGCCCGGGTTCAGCACGCCGTCGGGGTCGAACAGGCGCTTCACCTCCTGCATCGCCTCGTACAGCGGTGCGCCGAAGATCCCGCGGTTGAACTCGCTGCGCACCAGGCCGTCGCCGTGCTCGCTGGAGTTGACGCCGCCGTACTCGCGGACGAGGTCCTTCACCTGCTCCGCGACGGTACGCATCAGCGCGGCCTGGCCGGGCCGGCTCAGGTCGACGAACGGCCGGAAGTGCAGGCACCCGACCGACGCGTGCCCGTAGAAGCCGGCAGTCAGCTCGTGGGCGTCGAGGATGTCGCGAACCTTCCGGGCGTATGCCGCCAGGTGCTCCGGCGGCACGGCCGTGTCCTCGATGAACGCGAGCGGACGGCTCGCGCCGTGGCTGCTGGCCATCAGCAGCCCGAGGCCCGCCTTGCGGACCTTGAGCAGGTACGCCTGCTGCTCCGGGGTGTCGGCGCGCATCGTGTGGTAGCCGTGTCCGTGGTCCGCCCACAGCTCGGTCAGCCGGGTCAGCTGTCCGGACAGCTGCTCGCGGTCGTCGCCGGTGAACGACACGAACAGCAGCGCGCCGGGGTCGCCCTCGAGGAAGTCGCCGAGCCCCGCGTACTCGATCAGTCGCCGGGAGAGGTCCAGGATGGTCCGGTCGAGCAGCTCGACCTGGGCCGGATCGAGGCTCAGCGCGTCGGTCGTCGCCTCGATGGCCTCCTGGACCGTGACGAAGTGGCCGACCCCGAACACCGTGTGCCGCGGCCGCGGAACCAGGTCGACCACCGCCTCGGTGGCGACGACCAGCGTGCCTTCGGCACCCACCACGAACCTGGCCAGGTCGAACGGCGCCTCGCCGGCGACCGCGGGCAGCAGCCGGTCGAGCCGGTAACCGCCGGCGCGGCGCCAGTGCGGCGGGAACCCGTCGGCGATCGCGGACCGATTGGCTGCCACCACCTTGGCCAGGCCGCGGTACAGCGCCCCCTCCAGCGTGTGCGGAGCGGCCCGCCGCAGCCGCTCCGCCTCGTCGACCGGCTCGAGCCGGGCCCGCGAGCCGTCGGACAGCACCACGTCGAGGGTGCGCACGTGGTCGATGGTCATGCCGTAGCGCACCGACCCGCTCCCGGCCGAGTTGTTGCCGATCATCCCGCCGATGGTCGCCCGGTTGCTGGTGGAGGTGTCGGGCCCGAACATCAGCCCGTGCCGAGCGGCCGCACCGTTCAGCTCGTCCTGCACGACTCCCGTCTGCACCCGCGCGGTACGCGCCTCGGGGTCGATCGACACGATCTCGCGCATGTGCCGGGACAGGTCGAGCACCAGCCCGGGGCCGACGGTCTGCCCGGCCAGGCTGGTACCGGCGCCGCGCGGAACCACCGGGACACCGAGTCCGCGGGCGGCGACCACCGCCGCCGCCACGTCGTCGGCACTGCGCGGGAACGCGACGCCCAACGGCAGGATCGAGTACATGCTCGCGTCCCGGCTGAACAGGTGCCGCGAGTAGTCGTCGAAGCGGACGTCGTCGGGTCCGCCCTCGAAGGACTCCTCGAGCCGCCGGCGCAGCTCGGCGCCGACCGTGTCGGCCTCCGCAGCGGGCAGCGCGGCCCTCATGCCCGCCCCTCCGCGGGCACCGCCCGGGCACGGGGAGTCCCGTCGGGGTTGAGGTGGTCGGCCCACGACACCTCCGGTCGCCAGCCCAGCAGCCGGCGCGCCTTGCCGGTCGAGATCCCGCTGGCATCCGGCCGCTCCACCGGCCTGAGCTCGGTGGGGGAGTCCGGGAAGGCGCGGCGCCAGCTGGCGTGCAGGTCGCGCCCGCCGATCGTGTCGTCGGCGGCGATGTAGAAGACCTCGTGGCCGGTCAGATCGCACTCGACGGCAAGCCGGATGGCCGCTGCCAGGTCGCCGGCATCGATGTAGGACCAGCCGGTGAGACTGGGCTCCTCGGGGTCGGCCACCGACGGGCCCAGGTTGCGCGCGTAGGAACCGGCGTCCTGGACCCAGGTGGGTCGCAGGGAGACACAACGCAGGTCGGACCGGCGTACCGCCGCGGCGCAGACCTGCTCGCCCAGCAGCTTGGCCAGGCCGTAGGGATCCTGCGGGGCGTCCGGCAGGTCCTCGTCCACCGGAAGGTAGGCCGGGTACCACGGACGCTCGGCGAACAGGAAGCCGGCGGCCGTCTCGCTCGAGATGTTCACCAACCGCGGCACCTGCCAGCGCACGCATGCCTCGACGACGTGGAACAGGCCCATCAGGTTGTTGCCGAAGACGGTGTGCGGAGCGTGCCGGCCCGGCGCCGGGATCGCCCCGGCGTGGACGACGGCGTCGAACCGGCCGGGCTTGGGGCCCGCCTCGGTCTCGGTGAAGCCGCCGACGAGCGAGAACACCTGCCCGGCGTCGGTCAGGTCGGCCGTGACGTGCGGCGCCGCCCCCGGGTCGGGCCGGTCGAAGCTCCGGCCGAACCGGTCGCTTGCGGTGACCGAGTGGCCGGCTGCCTGCAGGTGCGGGACGGTCGCCTTGCCCACCTTGCCCGCAGCACCCGTCACGAGAACACGCATGCGGACATCCGACCACAGCACCAGCCCTGGAAGGGGACTCCATGCAGATCCGTACCCTGGGCCGGAGCGGGTGCGCCGTCTCCGCGTTCGCTCTCGGCACCATGACGTTCGGACGCGAGACCGACGAGGCCGGCTCGCGCGAGCAGCTCGACACCTACGTGGAGTCCGGCGGCAACCTGGTGGACACCGCCGACGTCTACTCCGACACCGAGTCGGAGTCGATCATCGGCCGCTGGCTCGCCTCGGCGGCGCCGGCGGTGCGCGAACGGGTCGTGCTCGCCACCAAGGCCCGCTTCCCGACCGACGACAGCCCGAACGGGGTCGGCCTGTCGCGCCGGCACCTGTCGATGGCGCTCGACGCGTCGTTGCGCAGACTGCGGGTCGACGCTGTCGACCTGTACCAGGTCCACGCCTGGGACCCGCTGACGCCGTTGGAGGAGACGATGCGCTTCTTCGACGACGCCGTGTCGGCGGGCAAGGTGCGGTACTTCGGCCTGTCCAACTTCACCGCCTGGCAGGTCCAGCGCACCGTCACCACGGCGGAGTTCCGCGGATGGACCCGCCCGGTGACGGTGCAGCCCCAGTACAACCTGCTGGCCCGTGAGATCGAGTGGGAGATCGTCCCCGCCTGCCGGTCCGAGGGTCTGGGCCTGTTGCCCTGGTCCCCGCTCGGGGGAGGTTGGCTCACCGGCAAGTACGCCCGCGACAAGCCGCCCACGGGCGCGACCAGGCTCGGGGAGAACCCCGACGCCGGCGTCGAGGCGTACGGCCGGCGCAGCGCGCTCGAGCGCACCTGGGACGTGGTCGCCGAGGTCCGGGCGGTCGCCGCGGAGCTCGGCGTGCCGATGGCGGCCGTCGCCCTGGCCTGGCTCCGGGACCGCCCCGCGGTGTCGTCGGTCATCCTGGGCGCCCGCACGACCGAGCAGCTGCGCGCGAACCTCGCCGCCGCCGATCTCGTGTTGTCCGACGACCAGACCCGCCGGCTCGACGAGGCGAGCGACCCGGGCGCTGCCGACTACCCCTACGGCGGGACCGGGATCGAGCAGCGCAGCCGACGGGTGGAGGGCGGCCGCTGACGAGTGGACGGCGGCCGCTGACGACTGACGATCGCGCCCCCTCACGTCCGGGTGGCGAACGCGACGCCGCGGGGGTCAGAGAGAGGAGATCCGCTCGAGGAACAGAGCGGTGACGGCGTCGGCCCGGACGGCCGTGCCGATCTCGCAGTTGGGCCGCGGGGGGTCCGCCGACCTGAGCAGGTCGGCCACCATCACACCGCGCGCCACTCGCCCGGCCGTCTCGACGGCGACGAAGGCCGGCGTCCAGGTCACCAGGTCGGGGTGGGTGACCGCGGCGACGGCGAGCGCGTCGTGCAGAGCGCAGCTGTCCTGCTCACCCGGGTCCCCCGGCAGCGCGGCACCGTGGGCGTCGATCCAGGCCGACGTGCACTCGCCGGCGAACCGGCCGAAGTCGCCACCGGAGGCGGCCAGCGCCGTCGCGTCGTCCCGGCTGAGGCGTACCTGCTTCGTGATGTCGAGGCCGACCAGCCGCAGCGGCGCACCGCTGCCCAGCACCACGGCCGCGGCGTCGGGGTCGCACCAGATGTTGTGCTCGCCGGGCATGGCCGCGAGGTGGGTGTGTCCCAGGTACACCCCTCCCATCACGACGATCTCCCGCACGTCGCGGGCGAGCGCCGGCTCGAGCAGCAACGCGAGGGCGACGTTGGTCAGGGGACCGATCGCCACCACGGTGATCTCTCCCGGCGACCTCCGGACGTGCTCGACCAGAGCCGGCGCTGCGTAGGGCGCCCGGTACCCGTCTTCGCGCCCGCCCACTCCCCCGCGCAGGGGCGCGGCGGCGCCCCCCACGACGGGAACGTCGGTGCGGCCGAGCCGCGCCAACAGCTGCCGGGAGAGCCTCGTACAGGTGTCGACGTCGGCATTGCCGACCACCGTGGTCACCAGCTCGAGCCGGATGCCCGGATCGGCGAGTGCCAGCGCCAGCGCGAGGCCGTCGTCGATCTCGGTGCCCGGGTGCCCCATGCCGAGATCGGTGTCGAGGACGATCCGCCGCGGCGGGGTCACGGAGTCGTCGCCGGCTGCGCGCACCGGGTCGCCGAGAGCCCGCCGCGCGATGGGCTCACCTGCTCCCGCCTCAGCGCGCGCCGGTGAGGTGCTCGACCATCAGCTGGTCGATGCGTACGACGCCCTCGCCACGCACCGCCCTGGCTTCGGCGTCGAAGTCCTCGAACGCCGACGAGTCCGCCAACAGCTCCTGGTACGACTCGCCGGAGCCGAGGGTGGGTGTCGCCAGATCACCGGCGCCTGCCATGGCCAGCGCCTCCTGGACCTCGGGATCGGCGCGGAACGCGTGGGCGCGCTCCTTCAGCAGCAGGTATGTGCGCATGTTCGCGGCCGCCGACACCCACACCCCGTCGGCATCCTCGGTGCGCAGTGGCTTGTAGTCGAAGTGGCGCGGGCCGTCGTACGGCGACGCCCCCGAGATGCCGCCGTTCTCCAGCAGGTCGACGAGGCCGAAGGCGCTGATCAGGTCGCCGTGCCCGAAGACCAGGTCCTGGTCGAACTTCGGCCCGTGCTGGCCGTTGAGGTCGATGTGGAAGAGCTTGCCCTGCCACAGCGCCTGTGCGATGCCGTGCACGAAGTTGAGGTTGGACATCTGCTCGTGGCCGACCTCGGGGTTCACCCCGACCATGTCGGCGTGCTCCAGGGTGGAGATGAAGGCGAGCGCATGGCCGACCGTCGGCAAGAAGATGTCGCCCCGCGGCTCGTTGGGCTTCGGCTCCACCGCGAAGCGGATGCCGTAGCCCTGGTCGACCACGTACTGCGCCAGCGTGTCGAGCGCCTCGCGGTAGCGATCCAGCGCACTGGGGAGATCCTTGGCCACGTCGACCTCGGCACCCTCCCGGCCGCCCCAGAACACATACGTCCTGGCGCCCAGCTCGGCGGCGAGATCCAGGTTGTGCAGCACCTTGCGCATGGCGTAGCGGCGCACGGACCGGTCGTTGGCCGTGAGTGCGCCCTCCTTGAACACCGGGTGGGTGAACAGGTTCGTGGTCATCATCGGGACCACGAGCCCGGTCTCGTCCAGGGCGGATCTGAACCGGTCGATGTGCTGCCGCCTGACGGCCGCGTCACTGCCGAACGGGATCAGGTCGTCATCGTGGAACGTGACTCCGTACGCACCCAGGTCGGCGAGCCGATGAACTGCCTCGACGGGGTCGAGCGCGGGCCGCGTGGGGTCCCCGAACGGGTCGCGCGCCTGCCACCCGACCGTCCACAGACCGAACGTGAACCTGTCGTCGGGGGTGGGCTGCAGATTGCCTGTAGACATTCGTCGTCCTGTCGTCGATCGGAGTGGCCGCGGGGCACGTTCATGATCCGGCCGTGGAGGTGAGGGCCTCGTCAGCCCGTCGGGGGCGAGTCGTCGGCCTTGACGGCACCGCGCTGGCCCATGGGCTGGGGCTCGCCCTTGGTGGTGTCGTGCGCCGTCTGTGCTTCCGACTCGGCGTTGATCTCCGCACCCAGCAGCACGACCAGGGCAGTGATCCAGAACCACAGCAGCAGCACCACCACGCCGGCGAGGCTGCCGTACGTGTCGCCGTAGCTGCTGAAGTTGCTGACGTACAGCGAGAAACCGATCGAGGCCAGCACCCACAGCACCGTGGCCACGACCGCGCCGAGAGACAGCCACTTCATCTGTGGGGCGTCACGATCCGGCGCCAGGCGGTAGAGCAGGGCCAGCGCCACGACCGCGACGAGCACCAGGACCACCCACCGGACCACCTGCGCCGCGACCCGCACCACGACGCCGCCGCTGAACTGGTCCAGCACCACCGGGAAGACCGCGACCAGGGCGACGGCGATCAGCAGGAACAGCAGGAAGCCGGCGGTCAGCAGCAGCGCCAGGCCGCGCTTCACGAAGAAGTTGCGGTTCTCGTCCTCGTCGTAGGCGATGTTGGTCGCCTCGACGAGACCGGCCATGCCGGCGGACGCGCTCCAGAGTGCGAGCGCGATGCTGATGGCGACCGCGATGCCGGCACCGCCACTGGGCTGTGACGTGGCAGCCTTCAGCTGCTCGGTGATCAGCGGCTCGGCGTTCTGAGGCAACGCTCCGGCGATGTCGCTGAGCTGCCGTTCGATCTGTGCCGGATCGGCCACCAGGCCCCAGATCAGGACAGCGGCGATGATGCCGGGGAACAGCGCGAGGAACCACGTGTAGGCGATCCCTCCCGCGATCAGCGTCAGGTGGTCCGTGCCGACCTCCTTGAGGCTGCGGCGCAGGATCTGCACCCACCCGCCAGCCGGGATCTGCCCGGGCGAGCCAGCATCGTGTCCCGGGACGCTGCCGGTGCGGTCGCGTTGCTCCGTGGGGCTGGCTTGGTGCGCCACTTCGTCAGGCCGTCGGCGTACCGGGACTGCTGACTGTGGTCGGGGTGCTCGGCGACACGGTCGGGTCGGCCGGAGGCGCGGCCGGGGGGGTGACCGGGGGCGGCGCCGGAGTGGTGGCAGAGGTGGTCGAGGTGCTCCTGTCGCTCGACCCGTCCGACGATCCGCCGACCTTGCCGCCGGTCATCTTGTTGACCTTCTCCTTGACGACGGGGGCCTTGGCAGCGGCGGTCTCCTTGGCGTCGGCGGCTGCCTTCTGCACGCGGGGGTCCTGCCACAGCTTCTGTGCCTGCGTGCTGATCTGCTCGTAGCGCTGGCGCCCGGCGCGCGAACCCAGCACGTAGCCGGTGGCGGCAGCGGCGAGGGTGACGATCTTGCTCATGTCTACTCCTTCGGGGATGCAGTGAACGGAGATGTCGGACTGGCTCGTCTCTTAGGCAGGTACCCCGTCAGTCGCCGGGCCACTCCCCGGTCAGGCGTTCGAACGCCCGCGCACCGGCGCGGTCGATCGTGGCCTTGACCAGTGCGTAGATGGCGCCCTGCAGCGCGGCGGCCATCAGCATCTGCCGCCAGCCGTACTCGGACTGCAGCGGGTTGGGGACGTCTTCCTCGCCCTGCACGCGCCGCCACACCTGCTTGAACACCGTGCCTGCGACGACACCGCCCAGGATGCTGGAGCTGAGCCCGAACGGGCGGTAGAGGATCTTCGCGACGTTCACCGGTGATCCCGCCATCCGAGGAACAGCATGGACAGGACGAAGGTGGCGGCGGCGGCCACGATGGGGACCGGGTCACGCTCCCACTGCGCCGCGGCGCGGACGGGAACCTCCTGCACCCGCTCCTGCACCCTGGCCTGCACCGTGTCGGCCGCGGATCGAGCCTGCTTCTTCACGTCCAGTTTCTCGCTGAGCGCCTGAGCAGTCTGTGCGAGCTCCTCGCGGGTCTGCTCGATCTCGGCCCGCAGCTCCTCGGGCGACTCGGGGGTGGCGGCCGGCTGCTTGGAGGTCGAGCTCATCGGCGCTGCCCTCCTCCCGCGTCGATCGCCGGGGCTTGGCCCTTCAGCGCCTTGACGTCGCGCTTCGCGCCGTCGATCGCCTCGGCCGGCATGGGCGGGGTGGCCCGCGAGACCTGCTTCTTGCCCATGAGGGCCGCGATGCCTGCGATGGCGAGGAGAACGACGCCCACGATCACGGCCGCCAGCCACGCGTCCAGGACCGTGGCAAGTCCGAGGACGGCGGCAGCGATGAGCACGGCGAGCGCATAGGCACCGAACAGGCCGGCGCCGCCGAGCAGACCCGCGCCCTTCCCGGCCGCCTTGCCCTTGGCCTTCAGCTCGACCTGGGCGAGGGCGAGCTCGTCGCGCACGAGCCTGCTGACCTGCTCGCTCATCTGCCCGACGAGTTCCCCGACACCCGGCTCGGAGCCGGAGTCCTTCGCCGTGCCACCCGGTGCCCTCGCACCCGTGGCCGTGGCTCCCTGCAGCGAACGATCCGTCACTGGAACTCCTTTACGGTGTAAACCGCTGATTTTGGCAGCGGACGGGTAGTGGCGCAAACGGAACGACGGGAGGGTCGGGCGGCCTCCCCGCCGCCGGTGGAACAGAGGGCGCAGCATGCCAGACCGGGGTCGGTCAGCCCTCGGGTGTCTGCAGGTGGATCAGTGCGATGCGGTCCAGCAGGTTCTCCAGCGACTCCTCGAACTCCACGGCGGAATGGTCCTCGGCCAGGTCCCTGCTCAGCCGGGCGACGTGCGGGTAGTCGTCGAGTGGCGGAGTCGCGTCCGGGTCGTCGAGCACGTCAAGAGGGCCGATGTCGGCACCATGGCTCGACACCTCGAGGAGCAGGTGCCCCAGCAGGAAGCTGGTGAAGGCCCGGTAGGTCGCGATCGCGGACCGGTCCGAGAAGCCCTCCGCGAGCAGGCCGTCGAGGAAGCGCTCAACCCAGCGCAGACTGCGCAGTGGTGGCCGCAGCCACGGCGCCTCCGGCGGGCGGGAGGCCACCAGGGGAAATGCGCCCGGATGCGCGAGAGCGACCCGGCGGACGCCGTGGGCGATCCGCTGCAGGTAGTCCTGCCAGCCGTCGCGCGGTCGCTCCAGGACCTCGGGGTCGTCATGCATCTCGGTGAGCATCATCTCGACGACGCCGTCGAGGAGCTCCTCGCGCCCTGGCACGTAGCGGTAGAGCGACATGGCTTCCACGCCCAGCTCGCCACCGAGCCGACGCATGGTCAGGTCCCGCAGGCTGTGCTCGTCGATGAACCGCACCGCGGTGGCGAGGATCCGCTCCCGATCCAGCGGGATGCGCCGTGACGGGGGTGCCACCCCGTCGATCGCCGCGGCATCCGCGTCGATCACGTCGGTGCCGGGCCGATCGGTGGGCGTGTCACGGTCGCGCGCTCCGCCGGCCATCGCGGAGCTCACACCGTCCCTGCTCCGCCGGTCGTCCGCCCGCCGGCCGAGCCCGCGGCCTGCCCGATGCGGTCCTTGACCAGCGGGGCCTTCTGGGCGGCAGCGCTACGTGCCTCCGCAGCGGCCTGCTGCACCCGCGGATCGCCCCAGACCCTGCGCGCCACTCGTGCGATCTGCTCGTAGCGCTCCCGCCCGGCCTTGGCGCCGAGAACGTAGCCCACGCCGACCGCGCCCAACGTCGTGATCCTGCTCATCGCACTCCTTCGTGGACAATCCGCCTGTGCCGGTTGCGTGTGGCCGATCGTGCCACGGCGTACTGGCTTTGCGAACCCGGGGCGTGGGCGGACATGATCGACGCGGTGCCGCGCCTGTGGCGCGCAGATGCACTCCAGGTAGCCCGCACAGCCGTGAGAAAGGACGGCGATGACTGCCTCAGACGTTGACGCCTGGTCGGTACAGCTGCTGGTGGACGGCTTCGGCCGGGTCCGGGACTCGGTGCGGGCGGTGGTGGAGGGACTCGAGCCGGACGAGCTGGCGTGGCGCCCCTCGGGCACCGGCAACTCCATCGCGTGGCTGGTCTGGCACCTGACCCGGGTGCAGGACGACCATCTCGCCGGGGCAGCCGCCGAGGAGCAGGTCTGGACGCGGGATGGCTGGTCGACGAGATTCGGCCTGCCCTTCGACGAGGCGGCGACGGGCTACGGCCAGACCTCGTCCGACGTGGACGCCGTGCGGGTCGGGTCTCCGGAGCTGCTTCGGGACTACCACGACGCCGTGCACGACCAGACGGTCCGGCAGCTGCGCTCATGGGGCGAGAGCGCGCTGGCACGGGTCGTGGACGAGGACTGGGACCCACCGGTGACCCTGGCCGTGCGGCTGGTGAGCGTTCTCGCCGACGTCCTGGCGCACGCCGGTCAGGCCGAGTACGTCCGGGGGCTGCTTCCGGCGGACTGATCCGCACCGGACGGGTGCGCGGTGCCCGAGCTCGGGAGACGCACCTGCCGCCGGTCGTCCGGCAGCCGACGGGTGTGGCCGGCCCGATCGAGCCACTGCAGCAGCGGCACCACGACCCGCCGGCTACTCGCGAGCGCCCGGCTCGCCTGGCTCACCGTGAACGGCTGTGGCAGGCCGGCGAGGATGGCCACCGCCTGCAGGTCGGCTCCGACCGGCAGCACCACCCGGTCGGCGACGCGAAGCAGGGCGCCCGCGCGGTGTGCGGCCGCCAGTGCCGCGGCGGTGAGACCCAGCTCTTCGAGCCGGGCGGCGCCTGGCGCCTGGAAGGGCCGATCGGCGAGCTCGGCCAGCACCGCACCCACGGCCCGGCGCACGGGGGCAGGCAGCCGCTCGCGCCCGGCGACGATGACCCGCCCGTCGACGGCCTCGAGTGGGGGCTGAACGAGGAGATCGCGCACCACGGCAGGAGGCAGGTCGAGCAGCCGGCCGGCCTCCGTCACGGTTGGCCCGGGTTCGAGCGGGCGCGAGTCGAGGTGCCTGGTCACCACGTCGAGGAGACGCCGGTGCTCGGCGGCCACCGTGTCGAGCGCCATGACCCACCCGTCGGCCTCGAGCACGCCAGCAGTGCCGGAGCCACGGGCGGCACCGCGGGCATCCTTGAGGGACACCCCGATCCGCGTCAGCAGGTCTCGCGTCACAACCCTGCGTCGACGCACCTCGTCGACGGCGTCCGGACGTCCGTCCGAGCGGGCGAGCACGGCCGCGCGCTGCGCGCCGGCGCCTCGGCGACCCAGCGGGGGCGGGACGGGATCGAGCACGGTGCCGCCCTGGACCGCCCGGCTACCGGGGTCCCGCAGCAGGAAGCGGTCGCCGATGCGCAGCGGGAGGCGCGCATCGAGCTGCAGCCGCACCGTCTCGCTGTCCCCCAGTCGTCGCATGCGGCAGCCCACCGCCGCCGCGCCGATGTGCAGCTGCGCGTGCCGCGGCAGGTCGACGGCACGGTCGGCTCGCACGTCGACGAGGTCGGTGCGAACGAACCGTCGTGGTGTCAGCAGGACGTCGCCTCGGCGCAGCTCACCGTCGTCGGCCCGTCCGCCAAGACGCACGGCCGTCCGGGCCACGCCGCTGACCGCCCCGACCTCGCGACCGAGCGTCTGCAGACCGCGCACGACGACCTCTCCGGAGCCCGTGCTCAGCCGATCCCCGACCCTCACGGTACCGGCCGGCAGGGTGCCGGTGACCACCGTGCCGGCACCCGCGACGGTGAAGACACGGTCGACCCACATCCGGACGTCCTGGTCCGCAGCGGGCGCGGGCAGCTCGCTCACCAGTCGGGCCAGGGCCGCGCGCAGGGCCGGCAGCCCGTCGCCGGTGCGGCAGCTCACCGCGACGGGGTGCAGCTCCGCAAGGCTCGTGGACCGCAGCCGCTCGCGGGCGGCCTCGATGGTGTCGGACGGGTCGGCCAGGTCTGTGCGCGTGACCACCAGCAGGCCGTGTCGCACGTTCAGCCCGTGCAAGGCGTCCACGTGCTCCTGGGTCTGCGGCATCCACCCGTCGTCGGCGGCGACGACCAGCAGCACTGCCGGGACGGGGCCGACGCCGGCCAGCATGGTCGGCACGAAGCGCTCGTGGCCGGGCACATCCACGAAGGCGACGTCACCGACCGCCGGGAGCCGTGTCCAGGCATAGCCGAGCTCGATGGTGAGGCGTCGCCGACGCTCCTCCGCGAGTCGGTCGGGGTCGACGCCGGTCAGCGCGCGCACCAGCGTGGACTTGCCGTGGTCGACGTGGCCGGCGGTGGCAACGACGTGCATCAGCCGTCCGCCGTCAGGACCCGCGCCGCCGCCTCCACGGCCAGCCGTAGCCGGTCGTCGTCAGCGGCGTCGACGGCACGCAGGTCCAGCAGCAGTCGTCCGTCCTCGACGCGCCCCAGCACGGCCGGCGACCCGGCGCGGAGCACGCCCGCCAGCCGGGGGTCGAGCGTCACCGCGGCACTCGGCAGCTCCACCATCGGCGCCCCGCCACCGCCGACCCGGGCGATGGACGGCCGGACCTCGGCGTCGACGGTTGCGGCCAGCAGTCCGGTGGCCAGCCGCTGTGCCCGCTCGTGCAGGTCGGCGACGTCGGCGGCCAGCCGCGCCGGCACCGGTGGCACCGGACCGCGGAGCGTCGCCTCGAGCGCGGCGAGGGTCAGCTTGTCGACCCGGAGTGCGCGCGCCATCGGATGCCGACGCAGCACCGAGACCAGGTCGGCTCGCCCGAGCAACAGCCCGCACTGGGGCCCGCCGAGCAGCTTGTCACCGCTGGCGGTCACCAGGGCGGCTCCGTCCCGCAGGGCGGTCGCCGCGTCGGGCTCGTCCGGCAGCCTCGGGTGCGGCGCCAGCAGTCCGGAACCGGTGTCGACCACCACGGGAACTCCGAGCGTGGCCAGCTCGGGCACGCGCACCTCGCTGGTGAAGCCCCGGACCACGAAGTTCGACGGGTGAACCTTGAGCACCAGAGCGGTATCCGGGCCCAGTGCGGCCGCGTAGTCCTCCAGGTGCACCCGGTTGGTCGTTCCCACCTCCCGGAGCCGCGCACCGGTCGCCGCCAGCAGGTCAGGGATGCGGAACCCGTCACCGATCTCGACCAGCTCGCCGCGGCTCACCACGATGTCGCGCCCGGGCGCCAGCGCTGTGGCGACCAGGGCGAGGGCGGCGGCGTTGTTGTTCACGACGTGCACGTCCTCGGCGGACGGCACCGCCCCCGCCAGGGCAGCGAGCGCACCCCGACCGCGCCGTCCGCGCAGGCCGGTCTGCAGGTCGAGCTCGACGTCAGTGCAGCCCGCGGCCCGCACCAACGCCGACACGGCCGCGGCCGAGAGCGGCGCGCGGCCGAGATTGGTGTGCACCAGCACGCCGGTGGCATTGAGCACAGGGCGCAGGCTGGACGGTGACTCCGGAAGGTCGGACAGCACTGCGGCGACCAGATCGTCCGGCTGCACCTCCCCCGCGCGCACCCGGTCCTGCGCGACGCGCACACCGGCTCGGACCAGGCCAGGGCCCAGGCGCTCGGCGGCTGTGCGCATGCGCGGGTCGGCCAGCACGGTGTCTGTCCGGGGAACCAGCCGGCGCGGGTCGGCCACGAGCGGCTCCTCCTCGGGGGACGGGAACGGCGGCGGACAGCGTGGCGGAGGCGGACGGGAATCGAACCCGCCTGGCCGAGGTACTCGGCCACGTCGGTGTTGAAGACCGCGCCCGTCACCAGACGAGGTACGCCTCCGCGTGGATGGTATGCCCTGTTGAGAGCGGGATGGCGCCCGGTTCACGAGACGGGGTCACGGGTACGACCGTTACTCACCCAGCCGAGTTGGAGGCGCCGTGTTCCTCCACAAACAGGAGGTGCAGCACACCGCAACACCCGACCGTCCCGACGCCGTCTATGCCCGCAAGCTGCAGGAGCTGCTCGGCGGGCAGTACGGCGAGATCACCGTGGCGATGCAGTACGGGTTCCAGTCCTGGAACACCAAGCTGCCGGGCAAGTACCGGGACCTGCTGTTCGGCATCGGCGCCGAGGACTTCGGCCACGTCGAGATGCTCGCCACCATGATCGCCCAGCTCGTCGACGCTCTGCTCCGCGATGGACGTCATCCTGGCCCTCCACTGGTGGTCTGCCTGGCTCAAGTCCCGCCGAAGTACCCGATCACCATCGGCTCTTCCCCGTTGGCGGACCGGTTGCCGGCCAAGTCGAGTGGTGCCCAGGCAGAGGCCGTGATGGACTGCGGCCAGACCCGTCGGAGGAGGCGCAGACGTGGGCGTGCGGACGTTCGTGGAGGGGTGGCCCGCGTTCCGGCAGCTGAGCGGGACCGACCCCCTGGGACGCGGCCGCGCGGCCAGGTCAGCACGGACCGACGCACTCGTGGCGCGCACGGCGCAGGCGGACCGCGTCGTCGACTCGATCTGCCCCTACTGCGCAGTCGGTTGCGGGCAGAAGGTGTACGTGAAGGACGAGCAGGTCGTCCAGATCGAGGGCGACCCGGCGAGCCCCATCTCGCGCGGGCGGCTGTGCCCCAAGGGCAGCGCGAGCAAGCAGCTGGTCACGTCGCCCAGCCGGGTCACGAAGGTCCGCTACCGGGCACCGCATGGGACCGAGTGGCAGGACCTCGACCTCGAGACCGCCATGGACATGATCACCGACCGCGTCCTGGCCGCCCGGCGCAGCCACTGGCAGAGCGAGGACGAGGGCCGCCGGGTGAACCGGACGACGGGCATCGCCAGCCTCGGAGGAGCGACCCTCGACAACGAGGAGAACTACCTCATGAAGAAGCTCTACACCGCGATGGGCGCGGTGCAGATCGAGAACCAGGCCCGTATTTGACACTCCTCCACGGTCCCCGGTCTGGGGGCCTCGCTCGGGCGGGGAGGCGCCACCAACTTCCAGCAGGATCTCGCCAACGCTGACTGCGTCTGGATCCAGGGCTCCAACATGGCCGAGAACCACCCGGTCGGGTTCCAGTGGGTGATGGAGGCCAAGCGTCGGGGCGCGAAGGTCCTGCACGTCGACCCGCGCTTCACCCGTACCTCGGCGGTCTCCGACGTGCATGTGCCGATCCGTGCGGGCAGCGACATCGCCTTCCTCGGCGGGCTCATCAACCACGTGCTCACCAACGGGCTGGACTTCCGCGAGTACGTGCTGGCGTACACCAACGCCTCAGCCATCGTGAGAGAGGAGTTCCGCGACACCGAGGATCTGGGCGGCCTCTTCTCGGGCTTCGACCGTGAGACCGCCACCTACTCCCACGACAGCTGGAAGTACGAGGGAGCCGACCCGGGAAGCGACCATTACACCGATCAGCAGAGCGACCAGGAGACCGACCAGGACGCGGCGACGAGCCGCGCCGAGGCCGCCGGATCCGGTGGGCCGCGGGTCCACTCCAAGCCGCACCGCGACGAGACGCTGCAGCACCCGCGGTGCGTCTACCAGGTGCTGAAGCGGCACTTCGCCCGGTACACGCCGGAGATGGTGCAGGAGGTGTGCGGAGTCTCGCCGGACCAGCTGCAGGAGGTCGCCGACACCCTGGTCGCCAACAGCGGCCGCGAGCGCACCACGGCGCTCGTCTACGCCGTCGGGTGGACGCACCACTCCACCGGCGTGCAGATCATCCGGGCCGGCGCGATCCTCCAGCTCCTGCTGGGCAACATCGGCCGCCCCGGAGGGGGAATCCTCGCCGCCCGCGGGCACGCCAGCATCCAGGGCTCGACCGACATCCCCACGCTCTACAACATCCTTCCCGGCTACCTGCCCATGCCGCACGCCTCCCAGCACCAGAGCCTGGACGAGTGGGTACGCACCGACGAGGGCGCAGCCGGGTTCTGGGGAAACATCCGCGACTACGCCGTCAGCCTGCTGACGGCGTGGTGGGGCGATGCGGCGACTGCCGACAACGACTTCTGCTTCGACTACCTCCCGAAGCTGACCGGCGACCACGGCTCCTACCGCACGGTCCTCGACCAGGTCGAGGGCAAGGTCGCCGGCTACTTCCTCGTCGGGGAGAACCCCGCCGTCGGCTCCTCCAACGGCCGGCTTCAGCGGTTCGGGCTGGCCAACCTCGACTGGCTGGTGGTGCGCGACCTGCAGCTGATCGAGTCCGCGACCTTCTGGAAGAACGGACCCGAGATCGAGACCGGCGAGCTGAAGACCGAGGAGATCGGCACCGAGGTCTTCTTCATGCCCGCCGCCACCCACGTGGAGAAGAAGGGCACCTTCACCAACACGCAGCGGCTGCTGCAGTGGCGGCACCAGGCGGTGGAGCCGCCACAGGACTGCCGCAGCGACCTGTGGTTCTACCACGAGCTCGGCAAGCGGATGCGCGCCCGGCTGGCCGGGTCCGAGGACCCCCGGGACCGGCCGCTGCTCGACCTCACCTGGGACTACCCCGAGGAGGGCGCGCACGGCGACCCGGACGCCGAGGTGGTGCTGCGCGAGATCAACGGCACCGGTCCCGACGGGTCGGCGCTGAGCTCGTACACCCAGCTGACATCCGACGGTTCAACCCGTTGCGGGTGCTGGATCTACTGCGGCGTCTATGCCGACGAGACCAACCAGGCGGCCCGCCGGAAGCCCGGGCAGGAGCAGGACTGGGTGGCCCTCGAGTGGGGCTGGGCCTGGCCTGCGAACCGCCGGCATCTGTACAACCGGGCCTCGGCGGACCCGGACGGGAAGCCGTGGAGCGAGCGCAAGGCGTACGTGTGGTGGGACGACGAGCAGCAGCGGTGGACCGGTCACGACGTCCCCGACTTCATCGCCGACAGGCACCCTCACCACGAGCCACCGGAGGGTGCGAGCGGCCCGGACGCCATCGGCGGCAGCGACCCGTTCATCATGATGACCGACGGCAAGGCCTGGCTGTATGCCCCGGCGGGCGTGACCGACGGGCCGATGCCCACCCACTACGAGCCGCCCGAGTCACCCGTGAGCAACCCGCTGCACCCCCACCAGCAGCACAACCCGGCGAGGCGCGCCTATCCGCACGAGCTGAACGCCCGCAACCCCGACCTGGCCGAGGCCTTCCCGTACGTGTTCACCACGTACCGCCTCACCGAGCATCACACCGCTGGTGCCATGAGCCGTACGCTGCCGTACCTGTCCGAGCTGCAGCCGGAGTTCTTCTGCGAGGTGTCCCCCGCACTGGCCGCCGAGCGCGGGCTGGAGCACCTCGGCTGGGCCACCATCACCAGCGCCCGGACGGCGATCGAGGCACGGGTGCTGGTGACGGAGCGCATGCGGCCGCTGCGGGCGGGCGGCCAGGTGGTGCACCAGGTGGGGTTGCCGTACCACTGGGGGCCCAACGGCCACTCCACCGGTGATGCGGCCAACGACCTGGTCAACGTCACCGTCGACCCCAACGTCCACATCCAGGACAAGGTCGGCACGTGTGACATCCGGCCGGGGCGGCGGCCGCGCGGGGAAGCGCTGCGCAGCCACGTCGCCGACCACCGGCTCCGTGCCGGCATGGCCACCGAGGAGCAGGCCTGGGCGCGTCACCGCGAGCAGCAGGCGGAGCAGTCCGGCGAGGACGAGGTGGCGGAGTCCGAGGCCGAGGACCCGCACGACGACGAGCAAGGGAGCAACCAGTGAGCAACCGGCTGTCCGGACCGCTCCACGACGTCAGCGGTGAGGCGGGCTACGACGGACACCCCGAGCGGGTGGGCTTCTTCACCGACACCAGCGTCTGCATCGGCTGCAAGGCATGTGAGGTGGCGTGCAAAGAGTGGAACTTCGTCCCCGAGGACGGACTGCTCCTGACCGGCATGTCCTACGACAACACCCAGCAGCTCGACGCCAACAGCTGGCGACACGTGGCCTTCATCGAGCAGGCCGCGCCGGTGCGCACCACCGCTCTGGGCATGCCCACCGTCGGACCGCCGGACGGCTCGGCCGTGACGCTTCCTCCCGCGGTCGGGGACGGGGACGTCCCGGCCGACCTCGGCACCGGCCCGCAGACCGGTGACGAGGGCGACCGTGGCGTGCGATGGCTGATGTCGTCGGACGTGTGCAAGCACTGCACGCACGCGGCGTGCCTCGACGTCTGCCCGACAGGTGCGCTGTTCCGCACCGAGTTCGGCACCGTGGTGGTGCAGGAGGACATCTGCAACGGCTGCGGCTACTGCGTGCCTGCCTGCCCCTACGGCGTGATCGACCAGCGCAAGGAGGACGGCCGGGCCTTCAAGTGCACGATGTGCTACGACCGGCTGGGCGCCGGCCAGCAGCCCGCGTGCGCGAAGGCCTGCCCGACCGAGTCGATCCAGTTCGGGCCCCTCGACGAGCTGCGTGAGCGGGCCCACCAGCGGGTCGAGCGACTGCATGAGCAGGGCATCGACGAGGCGCGTCTCTACGGCGAGGACCCCGATGACGGCGTGGGCGGCGACGGCGCGTTCTTCCTGCTGCTCGACGACCCCGAGGTGTACGGCCTTCCTCCCGACCCGGTCGTCACGACGCGGGACCTGCCGTCGATGTGGCGGCACGTGGGAGCCGCGGCGATGACTCTGGCAGGCGGGGCGCTGCTCTCCTTCGTCGGGCGTCGGCGGTGACGGCGTCGTGACCCGTAAGGACGGGTCCCTCGTCCCCGACGCCGACTTCCGTTCCTACTACGGCCGGCAGGTCATCAAGACGCCGGTGTGGAAGCAGCCGGACGTCCCGGTGTACCTGTTCGTCGGCGGCATCGCCGGAGCCTCGGCTCTTCTCGCCGAGGGCGCCGCGCTCGCCGGCCTGCCGACCCTCCAGCGCACCACCAGGCTGGCGGCCGCCGGCTCGGTGGCGGTCGGCACCGTGGCCCTGGTCCACGACCTCGGCCGTCCCTCCCGCTTCCTGAACATGCTGCGCGTGCTCAAGCCCACGTCCCCGCTCTCGGTGGGCTCCTGGATCCTCGCCCCCTTCGGTGGCCTCTCTGCGGCCGCGGCGGTGGCGGAGGTCACCGGGATCGCTCGGCCGCTCGGCCGACTGGCGGGCGTCGGGGCCGCCGCGCTCGGTGCACCGCTGGCCACCTACACCGCGGCCCTGCTGTCCGACACCGCCGTGCCCGCGTGGCACGAGGGGTACCGCGAGCTGCCGTTCCTGTTCGCCGGCAGCGCGTCGGCCGCCGCGGGCGGCCTGGCGATGGTGACGACCCCGGCAGCAGAGGCAGGACCGGCGCGGCGGCTCGCGGTGGCCGGCGTGGCCGTGGACCTGGCTGCCGAGCGGAGGATGGAGCACCGCCTCGGCATGCTGGCCGAGCCGTACCAGCAGGGTCGGCCGGGCCGGTTCTTCCGGGCGGCTCGCGCGCTCAACCTGGCCGGAGCCATCGGCACGGTGCTGGGCGGCCGGTCCCGTGCTGCTGCGGCCGTCTCCGGCACTGCCCTGATGGGCGCCTCGCTGTTGACCCGGTTCGCCGTCTTCCAGGCCGGGCTGGCGTCGGCGAAGGACCCGAAGTACACCGTGGTGCCGCAGCGCGCCCGCGTCGACGCCCGACGGTCGTCGGCTGGCGGCTCAGCTGGCGGGTCGGCTGGCGGGTCGCAGCTCGGGACGGACGTGGCAGCACCAGCCGGCTGAGCGGCCGGTGGCTAACGTGACCGCCATGTCGTTCCCGGCCGGCCCGCCAGCCCCCTCGCTCCCGGTGTCGTCACCCCCGGCGTCACGCCTCCCGCCACCGCCCCGGCTCACCACGCTGGCGGCCGGTGGCGGATGCGCCTGCAAGATCCCACCGGGTGAGCTCGAGGAGATCGTGGCCGGGCTCGCCGGGCGGTCAGGCGACAGCCTGCTGGTCGGGCTTGAGCACGGCGACGACGCGGCGGTCGTTCGGATCGACGGTGGCCGGGCAGTGGTCGCCACGGCCGACTTCTTCACCCCGGTCGTCGACGACCCGTACGACTGGGGGCGGATCGCCGCCGCCAACGCGATGTCCGACGTCTATGCGGTCGGCGGCGAACCGCTGCTGGCGGTCAACCTGCTGGGCTGGCCCCGCGGAACGCTGGATCCCGGGATGGCCCGCGACGTGCTGCGCGGCGGCGCGGACGCGTGCGCCGAGGCAGGGTGTCATCTGGCCGGCGGGCACAGCATCGACGACCCCGAGCCGAAGTACGGCCTCGCGGTGACCGGGATCGCCGACCCGGGACGCCTGCTGCGGCTCGAGTCCGGATGCCCCGGCCTACCGCTCACCCTCACCAAGCCCCTGGGCGTCGGTGTGCTGAACAACCGTCACAAGGCCACCGGTGAGCGCTTCGAAGAGGCGGTGGCGTCCATGTCGGCCCTGAACCGCGACGCGTCGCGGGCCGCCCTGGTCTCGGGCGCCACCTGTGCCACCGACGTCACCGGCTTCGGCCTGCTCGGCCACCTGTGGAAGCTGGTGCGGGCCAGCGGCTGCGGGGCAGTGGTCGAAGCGGCGGCCGTGCCGTACCTCGCCGGAGCCCGCGAGTGCCTGGCCGCCGGCTACGTGCCCGGAGGGAGCCGGCGCAACCTCGACTGGGTGGGCCCACACGTCGACGCCGCGGTGGCCGCCGACGAGCTGCTGCTGCTGGCCGACGCCCAGACCTCGGGGGGACTGCTGGTGGCCGGCGAAGTGCCCGGTCACCCGGTCGTAGGAGAGCTGGTGGCGGGCCCACCCGTCATCTCGGTGCGCTGAGCTCGGCCCACGCCTCCTGCACCGCGGCCAGGTCGTCGTAGACCGCCCGGGCGCCGGCATCCTTCAGGTCGGCGTCGGGAAACCCACCGGTCCGTACGCACACCGTGGTCATGCCGACCTCGGCGGCCGAGCGGACGTCCCAGGTCGAGTCACCGATCATCACCGCCGACGAGCCACCCACCTGCTCGAGCGCCGCCTGGACGAGGTCAGGGGCCGGCTTGCTGCTGTCTGCGTCCTCGGCGGTCACCACGCCGTCCGAGAGCTCCCGGCCGTCCAGGAGGTCGAGGAAATGCGCGACGTGCTTGGGCTTACCGGACGTGGCGAGCACCACCCTCAGCCCCTCGGCGCGCAGGAAGCGCAGGAACTCCGGAGCCCCGGCGAGCACCTGCACCTGATCGATCATGGTGTCGAACTCCTCGACCCACGCCTCCCGCAGCTCGTCGCCGCAACGCTCCTCGGCCTCGTCGCCCGCCACGGCGGCGACCAGGCGGTCACCTCCCATCCCGACGGCGCGGTGGATACGCCAGACGGGGGGGAACACGTCGTAGCGCCCGAACGCCTTCGCCCAGGCGAGCGCATGGTGGTAGTTGGTGTCGACGAGGGTTCCGTCCACGTCGACCACGGCGGTGTCGACGGAGGACTGGGGGCGTTGGCTGTCGTCAGCGGTCACCCGCACACCGTAGTTGCCCCTCGGCCGCGCGGCTGACCGCGGTTGACCGCCGTCGGACCGGGTACGTGGACCGGACAGTCGCCGACGAGGCGCCGGCGAGGCGCCGGCGAGGCGAAGGCGCCGGCACGGCACCGGAGAAGACCGATCGGAAGGAACCGCGATGCGCATCGTCGTCACCGGAGCGAGCGGCAACCTCGGCACGGCGGTGCTGCGGGCAGCCGCGGCGGAGCTGCCCAAGGCGGAGGTGGTCGCCGTGGCCCGACGTGCCCCAGCCGCCGGCGCCGCTGCCCCGGAGGCTCCCGCCCGGACCGAGTGGGTGGAGCGTGACCTACGTGACGAGGAGCTCACGCCGGTCCTGGCGGGTGCGGACGCTGTGGTGCACCTGACCTGGGCCTTCCACCCGGCGCACCAGCCGGAGCAGACCTGGCGGACCAACGTGATCGGTACCCGCCGGCTGCTCGACGCGGTGGCCCGGGCGAAGGTCCCGCATGTGGCGGTCGCCTCGTCCGTCGCGGCGTACTCGCCTCGACAGAGCCTGGCCCCCATCGACGAGGAATGGCCCACCGACGGGGCGTCCGACGCTCCCTACGCCCGGGAGAAGGCCTATGTCGAGCGAGCGCTCGACGGCTTCGACGCGGCCAACCCGGAGGTGACGGTCACCAGGATGCGTCCGGCCTTCGTGTTCCAGCCCACTGCCGCCAGTGAACAGCGCCGGATCTTCGCTGGGCGGCTGGCGCCGACCAGGGCGGCGCTGAAGGCAGCGTCGCTGGTGCTCCCGCTTCCGTCAGAGCTGGCCCTGCAGGCGGTGCACGCGGACGACGTGGGCGCCGCCTTCGTGTCCGCCGTCGCCAGAACCGCCGGCGGGGCGTTCAACCTCGCCGCCGACGACGTCCTCGACGGCGCCGGCCTCCAAGAGGTCTTCGGCGGTCGGCCGGTCCGGGTCCCCGATCCCCTGGCCCGGGTGGCCGTCGCCGCGGGCTTCCGCAGCCGTCTGCTTCCGGCCGACCCCCGCCTGCTCGACGCGCTCCTGCGGGTGCCGATGCTCTCGTCCGCGCGGGCCCGCACACAGCTGGACTGGCAGCCGCAGCACTCGTCGGCGGACGCCCTGACCACCCTTCGTGAGGGGCTGCTGCAGGGAGCCGGCGCGCCCACCCCTCCGCTGCACACCGGCGTCTGACCTTCGACGGCTCCGGTCGCCGACTGGTCGAAGCCGGTGGCGCGCCGAGGGTCGGAAGGCTGCTTGTAGCCCCGGTGGACTGAGACCGGCTAGGCGTCGAAGTGCTTGGCCGCGAACACGGCCGCCTGGGTCCGCCGCTCCATCCCGAGCTTGGCCAGCAGGCTGGACACGTAGTTCTTGACCGTCTTCTCGGCCAGGAAGATCTCCTCGGCGATCTGTCGGTTGGTCATCCCCTGGCCGATGAGCTCGAGGATCCGCTTCTCCTGGGCGGTCAGCGGCGCGAGTGCGGTGTCCTCCACCGGACCTTGCCTCAGCCGGTCGAGAACCTGCTGGGTGACGGCAGGGTCGAGCAGCGACTGCCCGGCCGCCACGCGTCGGACGCTGTCCACCAGGTCGCTGCCGCGGATCTGCTTCAGCACGTAGCCGGCGGCCCCGGCCATGATCGCCGCGAACAGCGCGTCGTCGTCGTCGTAGGACGTCAGGATGAGGACTGCGATCGAGGGGTCGACGGCGCGGATCTCCCGGCAGACCTCGATGCCGGACCCGTCGGGCAGCCGTCCGTCCAGGACCGCGACGTCGGGGCGCAGGGCCGGGATCCGCGCCGTGGCCTCGACCGCCGACCCCGACTCGCCGACGACCGTGATGTCGCCGTCGCTTTCGAGCAGGTCGCGCAGCCCGCGCCGGACGACCTCGTGGTCGTCGAGGAGGAAGACCCGGATGGGAGCCATGTCGTCTGTCACCGTCCCAGCATCGTCGTCATGTCGGCTCGGGGCCAGGGGCGGATGGGCGGTTCCGGCCGGGACGTTGGTCCCGACCCTGGACCCGGACCCGACCCGCCACCAGCGGCACCGTCCAGGTCAGCTCTGTGCCCCGACCCGGCTCGGAGCGGAGTACTGAGGTGCCGCCGAGGCTCTCCGCCCGGTGGCGGATGTTGCGGAGGCCGCTCTCGCGTCCGCCGGGAGCGAATCCCCGTCCGTCGTCGCGGACGGTGAGCACGACGTCGTCCTCCACCCGCAGGTCGATCTCGACCGAGTGGGCTCCTGCATGCTTGGCGGCGTTCGACAGGGCCTCGCGCAGCGTGGCCAGCAGGTGCTCCCGGGTCTGCGGGTTGACTGCGCTGTCCACCGGGCCGCGCAGCCGTACGTTCGGCTCGAGGCCGAGGGCGGCGGTGGCGTCGGCCACCACGTCGTTGACCTGCCGGCGCAGCTGCGGGCCGCTGCGATGGGACGAGCTGATCTCGAAGATGGTGCGCCGGATGTCGCGGATGGTCTCGTCGATCTCGTCGACGGCGGTCGAGATCCGCGCCGCGACCGCGTCGGGGTCGGGCAGCCGGGCCGCGCTCTCCAGCCCCAGGCCGACGGCGAACAGTCGCTGGATGACCAGGTCGTGCAGGTCGCGTCCGATCCGGTCACGGTCCTCGAAGACGGCGAGGCGGGCCTGGTCCTCCTGCATGCTCGCGACCTGTAGGGCCAGGGCCGCCTGCTCGGCGAAGGCCGCAGGCATCTGCAGGTCGATGCCCCGGAGGCGATGCGCGTTCGCGGGCGCCCAGCCCATGAGGAGCACGCCGTCGGCGCCCTGCGGAGTCGGCAGCGGCAGCAGCACCAGGGCACCCTCGACGGGCCAGCCGACGGGCAGGGCAGCGGACCCGGGCGAGATCTGCGACCCGTCGGCCAGGTCCTCCACCACGCGTGGCCGGCCCGTGCCGATGACCCCGCCGGGCAGGGTCTCGTCGGTCGGGACGGTCGTGCCGACGGCGTCGTCCTCTGGCAGGCCGGAGACCACCTCGACCATGAGCCGGTCACCGGAGTGCCGGAGCAGCACCGCCGTCCGGTCCGCACCGGCGACGTCGCGGGCGCGGTCAGCGACCAGCTGCAGAGCCCGGTCGCGCTCGACCGGGCCGAGGAGGGCAGCCGTGATCGCGGCAGCCGCCTCGAGCCACTGCTGCCGCTGGGTGGACACCTCGTAGAGCCGTGCGTTCTCGATGACCACGCCGGCCGCAGCAGCGAGCGCGACCACCAGTTCCTCGTCCTGCTTGGTGAAGCCCCCCGGCGACTGCTTCTCGGTGAGGTACAGGTTGCCGAAGACCTTGTCGCGGATGCGGATCGGAGTGCCGAGGAACGTGTCCATCGGCGGATGTCGGTCGGGAAAGCCGAACGTCTGCGGGTGGTCCTTGATGCGCATGAGCCGCAACGGTTCCGGCCGGTCGATGATCACACCGAGAATGCCGTGGCCCCTGGGGAGGTGTCCGATCTCCTTGCGCTGGGCGTCGCTGAGACCGTAGGTGACGAACTCCGACAGCCGGTGATCGGTGCCGGTGCTCAGGACGCCCAGCGCTGCGTACTTGGCGCCCACCAGCTGACCGGCCACGTCCACGATGCGTTGCAGGACACTGTCCAGGCCGAGGTCACCGGCCAGCCCGACGACGGCGTCGAGGAGGCCACCGAGCCGCTCCTGGGTGTCGGCGACCTCGTGCACGCGCCCCAGCAGCTCGGTGAGCAGCTCATCGAGCTGGGCCCGGCTCAGCGCCGACAGGGCGGCGGACCGTCCCGAGTGCTGCTCGTCCACCCGGGGCCCACCTCTCCTGCTCCACGGTCGTCCAGCCGGGTCGACCCTACTCGCCGGGTCGGTGGCAGCGCCGTGGACAGGGGCGCAAGAATGCGCAGATGGATGCGCAGGACCCCACCCCGAAGACGTACTCCGGCACCGAGTTCCGCGAGATGGACCGCGCCGAGTGCATGGACCTGCTGGCCGGCAGCGCAGTCGCGCGCATCGCGTGGTGCGGCCCCGACGGCCCGCACGTCCTGCCGGTCACGGCGGCGGTCCATGACGGGGCGGTGGTGTTCCGGACGGCGGCCTACAGCGCCATGGCCCGGTCGGTACGTGACGCCACGGTCGCGGTCGAGGTCGACGACATCGACGTCGCCACGCAGACCGGCTGGAGCGTCGTGATGACCGGTACCGCCGAGATCGTCCTCGAGCCCGGCGACCTGGTCGACCTGTGGCGCAGCGACGGACCGGAGCCCTGGGCCCCCGGGGTACGGACGCTGTTCGTGCGGGTGGTCCCACGGAAGGTCACCGGGCGGCGAATCGCGCAACGCTGACCACCTGGCGTCCACCGCGCAGCCGGCCGTCTTCGAGGCGCAGCACCTGGTCGACGTGTCCCAGCCCGTGCGCCGCATGCGTCACCAGCAGCACCGTGTGCCGCGGCGCCAGCCCCAGCAGGTCTCTCGTCAGCTCGCGAGCGGTCAGCTCGTCGAGGTGCTCCGTCGGCTCGTCCAGGATGAGCACATCGGGGTCGGCGACCAGCAACCGGGCCAGCACGAGACGCTGACGTTCGCCTCCGGACAGTGCCCGGCCGTTCTCTCCTACCGGGGTATCCAGCCCGTCGGGAAGCGCGGAGACGAACACCGCCAGGCCGGCGAGCTCCAGCGCCTCCTCCAACCTGGCGTCGTCAGCATCGGGATCAGCCAGCCGCAGATTCTCCCGCACCGAGGTGTCGAAGACGTGCGCGTCCTGGGCCAGCCACCCGACCCGGCTCCTGATCTGCCCGTCCGAGAGGGATGCGTAGTCGACCCCGCCCATCAGCACCACACCGGCACGTGGCGTCAGCAGCCCGAGCAGCGCCGCGGCCAGCGTGCTCTTACCGCTGCCGCTGGCCCCGACCAAGGCGACCGCGGCGCCGGCCGGGAGGTCGAGGTCCACCCCACGCAGCACCGGGTCACTACCAGGCCACCCCGCCACCAAGCCCCGCACCTCGAGCGCGCTGTCCGCCGGCGTGCGGGTCGCGACCCGGGGACGCGACCCGGCCAGGTCGTCGCCCGCGGCCAGGTCGAGCAGCCGGCGTACCGAGACCAGGGCACGCTCAGCGCGCGCCACGGCGTCCGGGACGGCCGACAGCGCGTCGGCGAGCGCAAGCGGAGCCAGGACCACGACGGCGAGCAGCACCGGGGGGAGCCGTCCGTCGTGGACGGCCCCCGCGCCGACAGCCGCGACGGCGATGACGGCGGCACCCACCACCACTGCCGTCGCCGCCTGACCGAGACCGGTCACCCAGGCGGTCCGGCGCTCGGTCGCGGACACGCGGCGGCTGAGCGCGCCGACACGGGCCCGGACGTCGGCATCGGCGCCCAGCACGCGCAGCTCGTCGGCCGCAGGGACCGCCGCCAGCACCGAAGCCGTCATGGCACCGCGTGCGGGAGCGACCACGCGCTCGGCGTGCCGGTCGGCTGCGTACGTCACCACCGGCACGCCGATCAGGCACGCGGTCACGGCGAAGGCCAGTACCAGCCCGGCCACGGCATCGACCATGGCCACGGCAGCAACGGCCGCCACCGACGTGACGACCGTGACCGCGCCCGGCAGCACCACCCGGAGCAGCAGGTCCTGCACGGCGTCGATGTCGTGGATGACCCGGCTCATCAGCTCGCCGCGGCGGGCGCCGGGCAGACCCTGCGGGGTACGGGCGGCCAGGCGGCGGTACGTGGCGACGCGCAGATCGATACCGAGTCGCAGTGCCGCGTCGTGTGCGACCAGCCGCTCGGCGTAGCGGAACACGCCGCGTCCGACCCCGAAGCCGCGGACCGCGACGATCGCGACCATCAGGTAGAGCACCGGCGGCTGCTCGGCCGCCCGTGCGATGAGCCAGGCCGAGGTCAGCAGGAGACCGATGCCGCTCGCCGCTGCCAGCGCTCCGAGCAGTCCCGCGCCCAGCAGCCGGAGCAGCACCCCTCGCCCGGGCTGCAGCCAGCGCAGCAGCCGCAGCACATCCCCTGCGGCCGTCATGACGCTGCCTCCAGCGGCGACCGCGCGGACAGCGCAACGATGCGGTCGGCGGCCGCGAGCAGTCGGGAGCGGTGCGCCACCACCAGGCAGGTGACGTCGCTGTCGCGCAGCGCGGCCACCACTACCGCCTCGCGGTCGACGTCGAGGCCGGCGGTGGGCTCGTCGAGCAGCAGCAGGTCAGCGAGGCCGAGCCGAACCCGCAGCAGCGCGCGGGCCACCCCGACCCGGCGCTGCTCACCCGCGGACAAGCTCGTCCCAGCCGGGGCGCCCCGCTCGCCGAGGAGCGCGCCGAGATCGAGGTGCCCGGCACCGGCTGCGGCAAGCGCCTCCCGCACCTCAGCCGCCGGTGCGCCGTCGAGTCCCAGGCAGACGTTGTCCGAGACGGTCCCCGTGACGATCGTCGGTACCTGGGGGACCCACGCCACCTGCCGGTGCCACTCGGGCAGGCTGACCTCTGACATCACGTTGCCATGCACCCGTACCCGGCCGCTCGACGGCTCGACCAGCCCGAGCAGGAGTGCCAGCAGGGTGGACTTGCCGCTCCCGCTGGCCCCGCTCACGGCCACGATCTCGCCCTCGTGCACCGTCATGGACAGCGGCTCCAGGGCGGGTGCATGTCGCCCCGGGTAGGTCACGGAGACGTCCTCGACGGCGAGGACGGGCCGAGCGGCGCGCGGGGTCGGACGTCGCACACGGGAACTGTCCGTGGGCACGTCGTCCATCAGCGCGAAGGCCTTGTCGAGCGCAGCCACCCCTGCCGCGCTGTCGTGGTAGTGCACCCCGAGCTGCCGCAGCGGCAGGTAGGCCTCCGGTGCGAGCAGCAGCACGAACAGCGCGGTCTGCAGGTCCATGCCCCCGTGGACGAGGCGCAGGCCAACGCCCACGGCCACGACGGCCACCGACAAGGTGGCGACCAGCTCGAGGACCAGTGCGGACAGGAAGGCGACCCGCAAGCCCCGCATCGTGGCCGCTCGATGCCGCTCCCCGGTGCGGCGCAGCCCCTCCGCCTGGACGTCGGCGCGGTCGAGCGCCACGAGAGTGGGCAGACCGCCCAACAGGTCGGCGAAGTGCCGGCCGAGCCGCTCCACCGATTGCCACTGCCGCCGCATCACGGCAGCGGTCGACAGTCCGATCAGCACCATGAAGAAGGGCACCAGCGGAAGGGTCAGGGCGATCGTGAGCCCGGCGGTGCGGTCCGCCCAGAGGACGGTGCCGGCGACCGCGGCGGGAACCACCGCGCACAGCACCAGCTGGGGGAGGTAGCGCGCGAACCACCCGTCCAGTGCGTCCAGACCGGAGCCCACCAGGGCGGCTGCCGCACCGCTGCCCGTGCTCGAGACGCGTCCGCCGCCACCGGTGAGCAGGGCTGCCATGAGGTCGTCGCGCAGGGCGTTCTTGACCGACGCGGCAGTCCTGGCCGCAACCACGTGGTGGATCCATCCCGCAGCAGCACGCACCAGCACCGCAACCGCCAGCACGAACAGCCCTCCATGGACAGCCTCCGTCCCGGCGCCTGCCGTGCCGCGGGCGATCACCTGGGACAGTGCCCACGCCTGAACCACGACGGCCCCCGCGGAGACGACACCGAGCAGCACGGCGAGGATGAGATGCGACCGCACTGCTCGTGAGCGGCGCAGCAGCCGGGGGTCCACCGCGCCCATCAGTGGCCGCCGATCATTCGGCGGGCACGAGTTCGAGGTCGTCGACGCTGATCCGACGACGGAAGACCCAGTACGACCAGCTCTCGTAGGCCAGCACGACAGGCGTGAAGATCGCCGCCACGACGGTCATGATCTGCAGGGTGTACGGCGTCGACGCGGCGTTCTCGGTCGTCAGGCTCCAGTCCGGGTCCAGCGTGGACGGCATGACGTCCGGGAACAACGTCACGAAGAGGGCGAGGGCCGCGAGCCCGATCGCGAAGGCCGTCCCGGTGAACGCCCAGCCATCCCGTCCCAGCCGGTCAGCCGACAGGCCGGCCAACAGTGCCGCCGCCGCGGCCACCGAGCATGCGAGTGAGACGGGCGTACCGGCGTGGGTGTAGAGCCAGGCCAGATAGGCCACAGCCAGGACAGCCGTCGGCAGACCGAAGAGCGGAACGAGCCGGTGCGCCCGGTGGTGGACGTCACCGCGGGTCTTGAGCGCGAGGAACGAGGCACCGTGGGTCAGGAAAAGGCCGAGGGTGACAAGACCGCCCAACAACGCGTGCGGCTGCAGAAGCGACCAGAAGCCGCCGACGAACTCGCCGTCGGCATCGATGGGGACGCCCCAGACGACGTTCGTCAGGGCCACCCCCCACAACACGGCCGGCCCCGTCGAGCCCACGAGGATGCCTAGGTCGCACCAGCGCAACCACGCCGCGTCATGACGCTTCTCGCGGTACTCGATACCGATGCCGCGAACGATCAGGCACAGCAGGATGGCGAACAGAGGAATGTAGAACCCGCTGAACAGGGTCGCGTACCACTCGGGGAAGGCTGCGAAGGTGGCACCGCCGGCGACGACGAGCCATACCTCGTTGCCGTCCCAGACCGGACCGATGGTGCGGAGCATCGCCCGGCGGGTGGGCTCGTCGCGCCCCAGCACGGGGAGCAGCATGCCCACGCCGAAGTCGAAGCCCTCGAGCACGAGGTAGCCGATCCACAGCACGGCGATCAGGACGAACCAGACGGTGGTCAGCTCCATGGGCCAGGTCTCCTTCGGTGCGGCGAGCTGCCGCTCAGTACGCGTACGACAGCGGATTCTCGTCGTCGGTGACGTCGGGTCCGTCGGGTCCGTCGGGCCCGTCGCCGCCGGCCAACATGGGCAGACCGCCGTCGATGGTGCGGAGCAGCAACCAGACCTCGACGACCGCGAGCGCGCCGTAGAGCAGGGTGAAACCGACAACGGTGGTGCCGACCTCGAGAGCCGTCGTGCCCGGCGAGACCCCCGCGGCGGTCGGCATCAGCCCGAAGACGATCCAGGGTTGCCGACCCATCTCGGTGAAGATCCAGCCCATCGAGTTCGCGAGCAGCGGCATCAGCGGCATCAGCACACCCGCCGCCAGGAGCCACCGCGACGTGGGTGCTCGCCCACGGCGGGTCGCCCACAGCATCCACGCGCCGACCGCCATCGCGACAAAGCCCAGCCCCATCATCAGGCGGAATGTCCAGTACGTGATGGGGATGTTCGGGGTCCAGCTGCCGCCGCCGTACTCCTGCTCGTACTCCTCCTGCAGCGGATTGATGCCGCGCACCTCGCCGTCGACGGACCCCGTGGCCAGGTACGAGAGCAGCTTGGGCACCTTGAGCGCCCAGATCTCCTGTGAACCGTCCAGCGAGCCGATCGTCAGAATGGAGAAGGAGGCGGGTTGTTCGGTCTCGTACAGCGCCTCGGCGGCGGCCATCTTCATCGGCTGGACGTCGGTCATCACCTTGCCCTGGACGTCGCCGGTGGCGATCACAGCGACGCCGGAGACCAGTACGGTCACGGCGCCGAGGCGCAGGGCCGAGCGGAAGGCGTCGGCGTCCTTGTCCGGACGGCGCATCAGGTGCCACAGCGCGATACCCGCGACGAAGGCGCCGCCCGTCATCATGGAGGCTGCGATCGTGTGCGGGAAGGTCACCAGCACGACCTCGTTGGTCAGAACTGCCATGAAGTCGTCGAGCTCGGCGCGGCCCAGCTCCTCGGAGTACGAGAAACCGACCGGGTTCTGCATCCACGAGTTCGCGGCCAGGATGAAGTACGCCGACAGCCAGGTTCCGATGGCCACCAGCCAGATCGAGAGCAGATGCAGGCGTTTGGGCAACCGATCCCAGCCGAAGATCCAGATGCCCAGGAACGTCGACTCGAGGAAGAAGGCGAGCAGGCCCTCGATTGCCAGAGGCGCTCCGAAGATGTCACCCACGAACCGCGAGTAGTCGCTCCAGTTCATCCCGAACTGGAATTCCTGGACGAGACCGGTGACGATGCCCATCGCGAAGTTGATCAGGAACAAGGTCCCGAAGAACTTGGTGAGCCGCAGCCAGCGCTCGTGCCCCGTCCGGTACCAGGCGGTCTGCAGCCCGGCCACCAGGACTGAGAGCCCGATCGTCAGAGGGACGAACAAGAAGTGGTAGACGGTGGTGATGCCGAACTGCCAGCGGGCGATGTCGAGGACGTCCACGTCCAGCAGTGTGGCGAGCAAGAAATCACTCCGATACGTACTTAGGGCCGTGGCGCGCAGGACCTTCGACCCGCGAGAAGGGCGCGGTCGGCAATCATGGCTGCCCGGTCAGCAGCTCCCGGGTCTCGCGGGCCATCTGGATGTCCTCGCGGGCAGCGACCACCAACGTCCGCACCGTCGCCCCGGGCACCGTGACGTCGGCGTCTCCGGACACGTCCGCGTTGCGGCGAGGGTCGACGCCCACGCCCAGGAAGCCCAGCCGGTCGGCGGCCAGCTGCCGGACCTTCGCGGAGTTCTCGCCGACTCCGCCCGTGAACACGAGCACGTCCAGGCCCGAGGCCGCGGCGGACATGGCAGCGATGCCGCCCACCAGCCGGTGCGTGTGGACGTCGAGGGCGAGCAGGGCATCGGGGTCGCCGCCCCGCGCGGCCGCCTCGACCGCGCGCATGTCACCGGTACCGGCGAGCGCCGTGAGCCCCGAGTGGTGCACGAGCGCGTCGGCCACCTCGCGCGGTGCCAGCTGCGCGTGCTCCACCAACCAGAGGACCAGGCCGGGGTCCACGGTGCCGGACCGGGTCGCCATCACGACTCCCTCGAGCGGCGTGAAGCCCATCGTCGTGTCCACGCTGCAGCCGTCGACGACGGCGGTGAGTGATGCGCCGGCACCCAGGTGGCAGACGACCATCCGCAGCCCCTCCACCGGGCGGTCGAGCAGTGTGCCGGCGTGGCGTGAGGCGTACGCATGCGACAGACCGTGGAAGCCGTACCGCCTGACCCCATAGCGCTCTCGCCACTGCTTCGGCACGGGGTAGGTCGCGGCGGCGTCGGGGATGCTGGTGTGGAAGCCGGTGTCGAAGCACGCGACCGCGACGACGTCGGGAAGTCGGCCGGTGACGGCGTCGAGGGCGGACAGCGACTTCGGCTGGTGCAGCGGGGCCAGGTCGGTCAGTTCCTCGAGCTCGCGCCGTACTGCGGCATCGATCCGGACCGCGCTGGTGAACGACGTGCCCCCGTGCACCACCCGGTGAGCGACACCATCTGGATCCCCCCAGTCCTTCAGCACCGCGTCGAGCCGCTCCAGGTCGAAACCGCCGGCCCCCGCGGGGATGTCCGCGGTGTGCAGGACGGTGTCGTGCTGGTCGAGCAACCTCAGCTTCAGGCTGGAGGACCCCGCGTTGACGACCAGCACCCGCACGAGCGTCAGACCGTACCCGGCCAGGTCCACCCCGAGATGGCGGGATCGTCCTCACCGTGCTCGCGCGTGTACGCCCTGGCGGCGAGGCGGGCGTCCGACATCTGCTGGCGAAGCGTCGCGCACCGGCTGCCGAGCGACGGGACGCGGTCGATCACGTCCATGACGAGGTGGAACCGGTCGAGGTCGTTGAGCATCACCATGTCGAAGGGCGTGGTCGTGGTGCCCTCCTCCTTGTAGCCGCGCACGTGCAGGTTCCGGTGGTTGCTCCGTCGGTAGGTCAGCCGGTGGATCAGCCAGGGATAGCCGTGGTAGGCGAAGACGATCGGCTTGTCGGTCGTGAAGAGCGCGTCGAAGTCGCGGTCCGCCATGCCGTGCGGGTGCTCGCTGTCCGGCTGCAGCCGCATCAGGTCCACGACGTTGATGACGCGGACCTGCAGGTCGGGCAGGTGCGTGCGCAGCAGGTCCGCCGCAGCGAGGGTCTCCACCGTGGGGATCTCACCTGCACAGGCCAGCACGACGTCAGGCTCACCGTCGGTGTTGCTTGCCCACGGCCAGATCCCGAGGCCTCGGGTGCAGTGGGCGATCGCCTCGTTCATCGGCAGGTAGGTCAGGGCCGGCTGCTTGCCCGCGACGATCACGTTGACGTAGTGCCGGCTGCGCAGGCAGTGGTCTGCGACCGACAGCAGCGTGTTGGCGTCCGGCGGCAGGTAGACCCGGACGACCTCGGCCTTCTTGTTGAGCACGTGGTCGATGAACCCCGGGTCCTGGTGGGACGAGCCGTTGTGGTCCTGACGCCACACGTGCGACGACAGCAGGTAGTTCAACGACGCCACCGGTGCCCGCCAGGGGATCTGCCGCGTCGTCTTGAGCCACTTGGCGTGCTGGTTGAACATCGAGTCGACGATGTGGATGAAGGCCTCGTAGCAGTTGAAGAGCCCGTGCCGGCCGGTGAGCAGGTAGCCCTCCAGCCAGCCCTGGCAGAGGTGCTCCGACAGGACCTCCATCACGCGCCCGTCCGGCGCGAGGTGGTCGTCGCCCGGCTGGGTCTCGGCATACCAGGTGCGGTCGGTCTTCTCGAACACCGTGCCGAGCCGGTTCGACGCGGTCTCGTCCGGTCCCATGAGCCGGAACCGGTCCGGGTTGCGGACGATGATGTCGCGCAGGAACGCGCCCAGCACCTTGGTGGCCTCGCTGTGCTCGACGGCCGGGCGATCCACCGGCACGGCGTACTTCCTGAAGTCGGGCATGGCGAGGTCGCGCAGCAGCAGCCCGCCGTTCGCGTGCGGGTTCGCACTCATCCGGCGCGCGCCCTCAGGAGCCAGCGCCTGCAGATGTGGGAGCAGCCGTCCTGCGTCATCGAAGAGCTCCTCAGGCCGATAGCTGCGGAGCCAGTCCTCCAGGAGCCCCCGGTGGGTGGCGTCGTCGTGGGTCTCGGACAACGGAACCTGATGGGAGCGGTACGTTCCCTCCACCGCCACGCCGTCGACCGCCTTGGGCCCCGTCCACCCTTTGGGGGTGCGCAGCACGATCATCGGCCAGGAGGGGCGTACCGGCGGTGTGCCCGGCTCGTAGGCGCCCGAACGCGCGTGCTGCTGGATCGAGGCGATGTCGCCGGTCACCCGGTCGAGGGTCGCCGCCAGCTCCTGGTGGACCGCGGCCGGGTCGTCACCCTCGACGAAGTGCGGCTGGTAGCCGTAGCCGCGCATCAGCGCGGCCAGCTCGTCGTCGGGGATCCGGTCGAGCACGGTGGGGTTGGCGATCTTGTAGCCGTTCAGGTGCAGCACCGGCAGCACGGCCCCGTCGGTGACCGGGTTGAGGAACTTGTTCGAGTGCCAGCTGGCCGCCAGCGGGCCGGTCTCGGCCTCTCCGTCACCCACCACGCACAGCACGAGAAGGTCGGGATTGTCGAAGGCGGCACCGAAGGCATGCACGAGGGCGTAACCGAGCTCTCCACCCTCATGGATGGAGCCCGGCGTCTCCGGTGCGACATGGCTCGGAACGCCGCCGGGGAAGGAGAACTGGCGGAACAGCGCCCGGATCCCGTCCTCGTCCTGGCCGATCGACGAGTAGACCTCGCTATAGGTCCCCTCCAGGTATGCGTTGGCGACGAGCCCGGGGCCTCCGTGCCCGGGCCCGGTTACGTAGAGGGCGTTGAGGCCGCGCCGCTTGATCACCCGGTTCATGTGCGCGTACAGCAGGTTGAGCCCCGGCGTCGTCCCCCAGTGGCCGAGCAGCCGCGGCTTGACGTGCTCGGCCTTCAGCGGCTCGCGCATGAGCGGGTTGTCCAGGAGGTAGATCTGGCCCACCGACAGGTAGTTGGCCGCCCGCCAGTAGGCATCTATCAGCTCGACGTCCTGCTCGCTGAGGACATCTGTCGGCGAGGTGTCGACCGTTGTCACAACTGTCTCCCGGACCTTGGTGTGCGGATCGCGCCACGACTCTTCTGCCGCCGTCCTGAGCGTTCCACAGCCACCCGGGGTGGGCCACTCGCGACGGCTCGCCGGTCGGATCCGACTGGCCTGCCCGTCGCATCCACCGCTTGGGGGAAGTCGCGCGGCTGGGAGTCGCGCGGCTGGGGAGTCGCGCGGCTGGGGAGTCGCGCGGCTGGGGAGTCGCGCGGCTGGGGGAAGTTGCGCGGCTGGGGGAAGTTGCGCGGCTGTGTCGGTGCCTGGGACTAGAATCGCACACATGTTCGAAGCGGTGGTGGATGCGGTGGCGCAGGTCGTGGGCTGCGACCCGCGTGCGTTGGCCGACCTGGCCCTCGAGCCGGCCGCGGACCTGGCGCCCGAGCACCTGTTGGACCGCGTCGCAGCCGCGGAACGAGCGGTGGCGGCCTTGCAGGCGGTGCAGGCTCGCGATCTGGCTGCAGCCAACACCGCCTACCTGACCGGCCCCGACCGCACCACTGCGACCACTCCTGTCAGCGTCGCCGGGGCGGGTGCCGGCCACGGGCCGATCGAGACACTGCGGCACCCGGACGTGCCGACCACGTCGCGGATGCTGGCGGTCGAGGTCGGGTTGCGGTGCCGGGTGGCGCCGATGACCGCCACCATGAAGATCGCCGCCGCGGTCCGGCTGACCTCCCACCACCCGCGTCTGCTCGCCCTACTCGGCACGGGGATGGTGTCGTGGTCCGGGATCGGCCGGGTCCTGGACGCCACCGCCGTGCTGGATGCCCAACAGACCCGACACGTCGACGCCCTGGTCGCTGCGGATGCCACCCACCGCTACCTGACCCCCGCCACACTGGGGCAGGCCGCGCGCCGCCGGGCCGTGCAGGTCGACCCCGGCGGCGCCACCGTCCGGGTGCGGGCCGCCCGCCGCTCCCGCACCGTCCGACTGTGCGACTCGGTCGACGGCACCGCCGCCCTGTACGCCCGGCTGCGCGCCGAGGAGGCCGTCGCTCTGTACACCGGTCTGGACACCCACGCTCGCGCCATGCGCGGCGCCGGCGACCCCCGCTCCTTGGACACCCTGCGCGCCGATCTGCTCGTCGCATCGCTCACCACTCGCACATCCGCCGCAGCTTCCCCTGACGACCAGTCGGCAGCTGCCCCTGGCGACCAGTCGACGACGCCCGGCCGGGCTGGACGGACCGGACCTGCCGATGCGCCCGCACCGGCAGAGCAATCGGCGGCGGGGCCAGCACAGCGGTCGCCGGCGGCAGAGGCACAGCAGTCGCCGGCGGCGGCGCCGTCGAAGCCGACCGTGTGGTCCAGTGGTCACGGCTACGAGATCTGCTTCGACCCACCACCATCGGTGCAGCCCGACGACCCGCCACCCGACGATCCCGTCTGGGACACCTACCTGCACCGTCCGCCCGGCACGGACCCGGACACCGGCCCGGATCCCGGCGCCGACCTGCCACCGCCGCTGTGGCGGACCGGGATGACTGTAGAGGTGCAGGTGGTCGTCGCGTTGTCATCGCTGCTCGGTCTGGACCACGACCCAGCCCTGCTCCGCGGCTACGGCGCCGTCCCCGTCGAGGCGGTCTACGACATCTGCTCCGCCGCCGAAGCCGGCGGAGCCACCACCACCCTGCGCGGACTGTTCTGCGACCCCACCGACGGCCGGCTCCTCACCATGGAGGCCAAGGCGCGCAGCTTCAGCGGCAGCCTTCGGGCCTTCGCCGTCAGCCGGGACCACACCTGCAGGCTCACCGGCGCCCCGATCACCGACATCGACCACATCCTCGAGCGCGCCAGCGGCGGAGCGACCAGCGCCGGCAACGGCCAGGCCCTCGCCGCCTACCCCAACCGCACCTTGAAAGCACACCCCGCCGTCAGGTCCACCCCCGCACCCGAGCGACCGCGCGGCGACGGGCTCGACGCCTACCGTCATCACGCCCCCACCGTCACCTGGACGCTTCCCTCGGGACACGCCCACCACTGCGTCCCTCCGCCCACCCTCGGCTACGGCTCGGACGCCCATCCGCCTCCGCCTCCCCCATCACCCCCGGCGCCGTACGACGGCGACAATGACGCATGGTCGACGTGAGCCGCGCGGAGTTCGAGCGGTTGGTGGAGCAGGCGCTCGACGACGTCCCCGCTGAGCTGGCCGACCTGGTGCGCAACGTCGCCGTGGTGGTCGAGGACCATGCCCCGCCCGACGATCCAGGGTTGCTGGGCCTGTACGAGGGGACGCCGTTGACCGAGCGGGACTCGTGGTACGGCGGCGTCCTGCCCGACACCATCACGATCTTCCGGCTGCCCCTGTTGGCGATGTGCGGCGACGCAGACGAGGTCCGGCACGAGGTTGTCGTGACCGTCGTGCACGAGATCGCGCATCACTTCGGCATCGACGACGCGCGGCTGCACGACCTGGGGTACGGCTGATGCGGACTCGTCGAGCACGCCCGCGGGTGTTCTCCGGCTGAAGCGGGCACCCACCGGATCAGCATCATCCCGCTATGCTCTGTCGACCGACGGCGCAGCCGGCCAGGTCGCGGTGGCGTCTGCTGACTGACTCCGGGAGGCCGACGTGCGGGTCCTGGTTCTCAACGGTCCCAACCTTTCCCGGCTCGGGACTCGCGAGCCTGACATCTACGGCACCGACACGTACGCGGATCTCACGGCCCGCTGCGCAGCCGTGGCAGAGGCCCTGGGCATCGAGGTCGACGTACGGCAGACCGACGCCGAGCATGAGCTGCTCGGGTGGCTGCATGAGGCCGCGGACACCGGCGCGGCCGTGGTCGTCAACCCGGCCGGCTGGACGCACACATCGGTTGCCCTGCGCGACGCCTGCGCGCTGGTGACCGGACCGTTGGTCGAGGTGCACCTCACGAACGTGCACGCGCGTGAGGACTTCCGCCGCCACTCCTACGTGTCCCCGGTGGCCACCGCCGTCATCGCCGGGCTCGGCATCGAGGGTTACGCGGCCGCGCTCCGGTTCGTCGCCGCGCAGCGCTGAGCACGCCGGGCAGGCACAGACACCAAGACCCGGCCCGAGCTGACCCTTCAGACAGCGCTGCTGCCGCCGCGCTCGCCGGGGGTGCCGTCGGGATCGCGAGGCTTGCGGCTGCGAGCCTTGCCACCCTCGGGGTCGAGCTTGTCCGCCTCGTGGAACTGCTCGTCGAGCTTGCTCCGCTCCTGCTCCGCCCCCCGACGCTGCTGCTGCGCCTCTGCCTCGAGACGTTCAGCGCGGGCAGCCTTCTCGTCGGCCTCGGCACGAGCCTTGCGGCCGCGCGCCTCGACCTCCGCAGCACGAGCCTCACGGTGCCGGACGTTCGGTTCCTGGCCGCTGGCACGCTGGCGCAGCTCACCGGCCTTCTTCCGCCGGGTCTCCTTGTTGCGGTTCATCAGCATGGCGATCAGCGCGATCACCGCGAGCACCACCACCACCGCCACCACGATCCACACGACCGTCGAGGTCTCCATCAGTACGCCTCCTGGTCGCGTCTGGACACGCCGCGACGGGCCCAGTCAATCCCTGGACCCGTCGCGGCGCAATCGTGCGAGCTGATCTAGGAGCTGGACCCGCTCTGCGAGCGCACGCTCTCGGCGGAGCTCTGGGCCTGACCCTGGACGTCGTCCTTGACCGACTGAGCCTCGCCCTTGACCTGCTCGGTCGCGTCCTGGGCGGTCGCCTTCACCGAGTCGGCTGCCTGCTGCGCCGAGCCCTGCAGCTGCGAAGCGGCGTCCTGCGCCATCTCCTTGGCCGGCTGGGCAAGGTCGCTGGCCCGCTCCTGCACCGCCCGTGCAGCCTGCTGCTCGGCCTGGCTCGACGGCAGCAGCGAGGAGGCGAGCCATCCGACGCCGAAAGCGATCAGACCGGCGGCCAGGGGGTTGCCCTGCGCCTGGCTGCGTGCCATGTCGGGCGCCGACGAGAGCCGGTCACCCATGGCCCGGGCAGTTCCCCCGGAGCCGCCGCTGCCGGTCCCGCCGCCGCTGGACATCGAGGGCGACGACGGGACGCTGCCCATCACCTTGTCCTTGGCGCGTGTCAGGCTGCTGGCCGCCGCTTCCTTGCGCCGCTGGACGGCGTAGCGGGGGTTGACCTTCTCGTTGAGCACATCGACGTCCTGGCTGAGCGACTGGCGGGTCTGCTCGATGTCTCGCCGGATCGCCTCGGGGTCGTTGCTGGTCATCGGGTCTCCTCTGCGTGGCTGGGGCTGGCGGGCTTGAGCGCGTCGGGCACCTTCTTGGCGGTCTCCACCGTGCGCTCGGGTGTCGGGTTGATCTGCTTGGCCTTGGACCGGCCGACCACGAACAACACGGCACCGAGGACGCCCCACAGGACCGCGACGATCAGCGCCGCGAGCCCGGAGTCCATGACGTTGTCCATGAACTGCCAGAGCGCGATGGACACGAACAGCACGGCGAGGTACCCGGCGAAGCCGGCCCCACCGAACATGCCGGCCGCCTGACCGGCCTTCTTGGCCTCGACGCGAAGCTCGGCCTTGGCCAGCTCCAGCTCCTGGCGCATGAGCGTGGACAGGTCCTCGGTCACCGCGCCCAGCAGCTGCCCGACCGAGACGTCCGACATGTCGTTGGCTCCGTACGAGCCGCTCGTGCTGGCGCCGCCGGTCGAGCCAGCGCCCATGCTGGTGGCTCCTGCGCCGCCGGTCCCGGCACTGCCCGTGGCGGTGCTGCCGGTGCCGCCGCTGTAGCCGTCGGTCGGTGTGGTCATCGCCACTGCTCCTGGGTGCTGGGGGTCGCAGGCTGCGTCGACGGGTCGTAGTCGGTGCCGAGGGTGACGTCACGGTCGTTCTCGGGCGGGACCACCGGGACCACCGGAGCATCTCCTGCCGCTCCGGTCACGGGCGCCGGGACGGGCTCCGGCTCGAACGGGTACGCCTCGGTACCGACCAAGCCAGCAGTGCCGGCGGAACCGCCGCCGTAACCCCTGTCAGTGGCCATGCCGGACCCGGAGCTGGTGTCGCGCCGGTCGTCGACGGCGCCGCGGGTGAGGCGGCCGGCGACCAGACCGGCTGCGGCGGCGGCGAGCAGGAAGGTGCCCGGGCGTCGGCTCGCGAAGCTGCGCACCTCGTCGATGACATCCGCCGGGTTGCGGTTCTCCAGCCACCCGGCGACCTGCTGCACCTGGTCGGAGGCCTGCCGCACCAGCTGGGAGCCCATTCCGGACTCGCTGCTCTCCGCCATGCTGGACAGGTCCTCGCCGAGCGTGCGCAGCGTGGAGGCCGCCTTCTGCTGCTGGCTGCCGGCTTGTTCCGTCACCTGCTGACGTGCGTCGTCGAGGACGGTGCGCGCCTGGGCGGCGGCCTCGTCGGCGACTCGACGTCCCTGCTCAGCGGCGGTCCCAGCCACCTGCTGGCCGCCCTGCGTCGCCGTCGACGCGACGTTGCTGGCCTCCTCCTTCGCCGCCGATGCGGTGGAAGAGGTATCGGTCGTCTGTGTCCGGGGCGGCATGGTGCCGCCCGACTGCTCGCTCATCGAACCTCCATCACGGGCCGGGGGGATCCAGCCTCGGACTGTCTTCGTACCCACAGCCCCCGTGGCCAAACCGCCGCACTGACCCCTTGCCTCCCCGCGGCACCATCGGGCACCGCGTGACCTGCACATGGGCGGCCCGCGCCGGGGGATACCGTGATCGCCGTGCCAGGACCCGCCGCATCCTTCGCGTCCGAGCGAGGGCGGGTGGCTGTGGTCGGTGGCCGGCAGCACGAGGCTGCGGTGCAGCGGCTGGTCGAGTCGTACCGGCAGATCCCGACCGGGTCCCCGGTGCGGCTCGCCAAGCGCACGTCCAACCTGTTCCGCCCGCGCGGCCGCCCGGCCGCGCCCGGGCTCGATGTCTCCGGCCTGGCCGGGATCGTCTCCATCGACCCTGATGCCCGGACGGCCGACGTGCAGGGCATGTGCACGTACGAGGCGCTGGTCGAGGCCACGCTGGCGCACGGGTTGATGCCTCTGGTCGTGCCCCAGCTCCGCACCATCACTCTCGGCGGCGCCGTGGCCGGCCTGGGTATCGAGTCGACGTCGTTCCGCAGCGGGCTGCCGCACGAGTCGGTGCTGGAGCTGGAGGTGCTCACGGGGGCCGGCGACATCGTGCGTGCCGAGCCCGACGGCGTGCACGGCGACCTGTTTGCGGCCTTTCCCAACTCCTATGGCTCACTCGGCTACGCCACCCGGGTCCGGATCGCGCTCGAGGAGGTCGCGCCGCAGGTGTCGCTGCGTCACATCCGGGTGGCGTTGGATCAGCTCGACCCGGTGATCTCGGCCCTGGTGGAGACGCGTGCCTACCGAGGGGCCCCCGTCGACTTCGTCGACGGAGTGGCGTTCTCGCCAAGCGAGATCTATCTCACCCTGGGCCGCTGGGCCGACACCACCATGCCGGGCAGCGACTACACCGGCCAGGACGTGTACTTCCGCTCACTGCAGCGGCGCTCCTCCGACGTCCTGGCCACACGCGCCTACCTGTGGCGGTGGGACACCGACTGGTTCTGGTGCTCCTCCGCATTCGGCGCGCAGAAGCCCGCGGTGCGACGGGTCTGGCCACGACGGCTGCGCCGCAGCGACGTGTACCACCGACTGGTGGGTCTGGAGAACCGATTCCACGTGCACGCGCGACTGCAACGGCTCCGCGGCCGGCCGGCGTCCGAGCGCGTCGTGCAGGACGTCGAGGTGCCGGTCGACCGGCTGGCCGACTTCCTCACCTGGTTCGACGCCTCCGTCGGCATGCGTCCGGTCTGGCTGTGCCCGTTGCGGCTCCGTGAGCCGGCCGGTCCCGGCTCAGGGCGACGGTGGCCGCTCTACCCGCTCGAACCAGCACGCACGTACGTCAACGTGGGGTTCTGGGGCCAGGTGCCCATCCAGCCCGGCGCGGCCGACGGCGACGTCAACCGAGCCGTCGAGCGGGCGGTGTCCGAGCACGGCGGCCACAAGTCGCTGTACTCGGATGCCTACTACTCGCGCGACGAGTTCGACCGGCTCTACGGCGGCGCGGTCCTGGCCGAGGTCAGACAGCACTACGATCCTGAGAACCGGTTGTCCGGTTTGTACGAGAAGGCGGTGACACCAAGGTGACGACTCTGAACCCGGAGCAGGTCACGGTCGGCGCGGCGCTGACTGCGGTGATGCCCGACGGGGTGCCCTTCCGGCTGACCGCCTTCGACGGGAGCAGTGCCGGGCCCGCCGACTCCGACATCCGGATCCACCTGGCCAGCGAGCGCGGGCTGTCTTATCTGCTGACCGCGCCCGGAGACCTCGGCATGGCCCGTGCGTACGTGTCCGGAGACCTGCAGATCGAGGGTGCGCACCCCGGAGACCCGTACGACGTGATGCGGGTGCTCATGGGGCGCATGCGGCTTCAGGTCAAGTCGCCCGCGGAGGTGCTCCGGCTGGTCCGCGGGCTGGGGTGGGAGCACCTCAGGCCACCGGCCCCGCCACCGCAGGAGCACCTGCCGCGGTGGCGGCGCGCGGTCGAGGGGCTGCGGCACTCGCGGGGCCGCGACGCGGTCGCGATCGAGCACCACTACGACGTGTCGAACCGCTTCTACGAGCTGGTGCTCGGTCCGTCGATGGCCTACACGTGCGCGGTGTTCCCCAAGGCGTCCGCGTCGCTCGAGGAAGCCCAGGCCGAGAAGTTCGACCTGGTGGCCCGCAAGCTCGGGCTGCGCCCGGGGATGCGGCTGCTCGACGTGGGCTGCGGCTGGGGCGGCATGGTGCGCCACGCCGCCAAGGAGTACGGCGTGTCCGCGCTCGGCGTGACCCTGTCGAAAGCCCAGGCGGAGTGGGGTACTGCGGCGATCGAGCGTGAGGGCCTCGGTGACCTCGCCGAGGTCCGGCACAGCGACTACCGCGACGTGACCGAGACGGACTTCGACGCCGTCAGCTCCATCGGGCTCACCGAGCACATCGGGCTGCGGACCTTCCCGGCGTACTTCTCGTTCCTGCGCGACCGCTTGCGACCGGAGGGTCGGCTGCTCAACCACTGCATCACCCGCCCGACCAACCGCCCGGTCAGCGCCGGGGCGTTCATCGACCGGTACGTGTTCCCCGACGGCGAGCTGACCGGCTCGGGCCGCATCATCTCGGCGATCCAGGACGTGGGGCTCGAGGTGCGCCACGAGGAGAACCTCCGCGAGCACTACGCGCTCACCCTCGCCGGCTGGTGCCGCAACCTGGTCGCCAACTGGGACGAGTGCGTCGCCGAGGTCGGGGAGGGCACCGCCCGGGTGTGGGGGCTGTACATGGCGGGGTCCAGGATCGGCTTCGAGCGGAACGAGATCCAGCTGCACCAGGTCCTCGCCGGGAAGGTCGGGGCGGACGGGGCGAGCGGGTTCCCGCTGCGGCCGGACTGGGGAAGCTGACCCTCGGCCCGCCGGGGTGCTCCGACGCTGACGCACCATGGAAGGGTGCTCGCCTCGTACTCACCGGCCCGGCGCCGTTTCGTGCTGGCGCTGGCCGCGCTGACGGGCGCCGGGCTGCTGCTCGTGCTCACTGTCGTGGTGGGACGCGCCACCGACTCGGTGGACGCGGTCGCGCAGGACGAGCGGGGACCGATCCTGCTGGTGCCCGGCTACGGCGGCAACGGCGGCTCCCTCACCGACCTGGCCGTCGGGCTACGGGCCGGCGGACGGGACGTCGAGATCGTCGATCTGGGCGGGGACGGCAGGGGGGATCTGGACGAGCAGGCGCAGGCGCTGGCCGCCGCGGTCACCGCGGCGCTCGAGCGGACCGGCGCCCCGTCGGTCGACGTCGTCGGTTACTCGGCCGGCGGGGTGGTGGCGCGGCTGTGGGTGCGCTCGCACGGCGGTGCGGAGCAGGCTCGCCGGGTGGTGACTCTGGGGTCGCCGCACCACGGGACCGACCTCGCCGAGGTCGCGGGCGGCACGCTGGGGTGCCCGATCGCCTGTCAGCAGCTCGCCACCGACAGCGAGCTGCTCAACCGGCTCAACGCCGGAGACGAGACGCCGGAGGGCCCGGTGTTCGTCTCGGTGTGGACCGCCGACGACGAGACCGTGACACCACCGGAGTCCGCGGAGCTGGACGGCGCGCTGAACATCGGTGTGCAGAGCATCTGCGCCGGCGCCGAGGTCTCGCACGGCGACCTTCCCGACGCGCCGGTGGTGCGGTCGCTGGTCGAGCTCGCGCTCGCCGCCGACGAGCCGGTGGCCGCGCCCGCACGCTGCCCCTCCGGTTGACCCGCCTACCGATCCGGACGTTCTCAGCTGGTGATGTCGCGGGTGGAGAAGTTGGCCCACGCGGCACCGAGGAACACGACGACGTAGAGGACCTGCTGGACCACTCCGCGCAGCACGTCTCGCCACAGGATCGGGTCGCGGAAGAGGTCGACGAAGGCCAGCCAGTAACGCGTCGGCAGGTACGGCTGGAGCGCCTGCGAGGCGTCCAGCGTGAGCAGCAGCGTGGAGGCGATGAGGACTGCCAATGCGCCCATGGCCGCGCCCTGCGGGGAGTCGGTCACCGTGGAGAAGAACAGGGCGATCGAGGCCACCCCCAGCATGGCCAGTACCGCGTAGCCCAGGGCGAGCGCCGTACGCCACGCCAGCTCCTGCTGGGTGAGCGCGGTGCCTGAGACGCTGCTGGACAGCGGCGCGTCGCCGAGCAGCAGCGCACCCACGACGTAGGCGGTCACGGCGACGACGACGACGGCGATCAGGACGAAGGCCACCACACTGACCAGCTTCGCCAGCAGCAGCCGGGCACGCCCCACCGGTCGCACCAGCAGGTAGCGGAGGGTTCCGGACTGCGCTTCACCGGCGATCGCGTCGCCGGCGGTCAGGGCCACCGCGACCGGTAGGAACAGTGGGAGCACCATGGCCAGCGCGGCCAGGGGGAACAGCGTGCCGTCGCTCAGCACGGCCGACAGGAAGGCCGGACCGGTTCCGGGACGTGGGCCGATGTCGGTCAGGGCCAGCAGCACCGCGACCAGGGTCGGGAGCGCGTCGATGAGCGCGATCGTGATCCACGTCCGGGGCCGCGTCACGAGCTTGCGCAGCTCGACGGCTATCACGGGCTCACCACCGGACTGTCCGTCGTCGCGGCCAGCACGACCTGCTCGAGCGTGCGCCGCTCGGGTCCGAGCTCGGTGATCCTGAGCCCCGCGGCCACCAGCCGCCGGTTGAGCTCGGCCGGCTCGATGCGCGCGACGACCAGCCGGTCGCCGCTGAGCCGCTCGACCCGACCGTCGAGGAGCGCATGGGCGGCCGCCGCGTCCGGGGTGCGCACGACAGTGCGGCCGGTGGGCTGCTGCAGGGTCGCCAGCTGGTCCTGCAGCACCAGGCGGCCGCGGTCGAGGACGCCGACCCGGGTGCACAGCTGCTCGACCTCGGCCAGCAGGTGGCTGGACAGAAACACCGTCGTGCCGCGTCCGTGCAGTCCCAGCAGCAGCTCGCGGACCTCGGAGATGCCCTGCGGGTCGAGCCCGTTGGTCGGCTCGTCGAGCACGAGCAGACTCGGTCGGCGCAGCAGCGCCGCTGCCAGGCCGAGCCGCTGACGCATGCCGAGGGAGTACGCCCGTACCTTGCGCCCGGCGACCTGACCCAGACCGACCTGCTCGAGCGCGTCGTCCACCCGGGCGCGACGCGACCGCCGCGGGGCGCCGGCGCCGGCGGCGTCGATCAGCGTGAGATTCGCCCGGCCGGACAGGTGCCCGTAGGCCGCCGGGCCCTCGACCAGCGCGCCCACGCGGGGAAGCACGGCCGCCGCCTGCCGTGGCATCGGACGGCCGAGGAGCTCGATGTCACCCGAGGTCGCCAGCACCAGGCCGAGCAGCATCCGGACCGTCGTGGTCTTGCCGGACCCGTTGGCGCCGAGGAATCCGTAGATGTCACCCTCGCGGACGTCCAGGCCGACGTCATCGACGGCCAGCACCTGCCCGTACCGCTTGGTCAGTCCGCTCGTGACGATCACGGGTAGGCCACCATCAGCGCCCGTCGTGCGAGCTGGGCGGCGGCCCGCTCCAAGGTGGGGTGCGTGACGGTGCCGAGGAGCAGCCAGCTGTGCTCGTCGAACGCCTCGGGGGTCAGGAGCAGCTCGAGCGGGCCGACCGAGAGGGAGGACGAGCCGTCGGCCTCGACCACCGCCCCGGGGGTCCTTGCCAGCTGCTCGCGCAGCGGCTCCGCCGAGTTCTCCCACAGCGGGATCGCTGCCATCGCCGTCACACCGCGGCCGTACTCGCCGACGGCTCCTCGGCCGAGGCCTCCCCGCCTCGGGCCGAGACCGGCGAGCCGGCGCGGTGCCACCACCGGCGCGTACCGCTGGGCCGCCCCCGCGACGTCGACCACGTCGTCGAAGTCCACGGACACCCCGGGAGGGGCGACGAACCGGGTGACCCTCTCGCTCGGCATCGTCGTGGACAGCTCGAGGAACCGGGTGCTGATGTCGGGCGCTGCGGCGTCAGCGGAGAACACCGACACCTGCAGCGGCAGTCCGGTGTCGGGGTCCATCCAGACGTCGACGTGGTCGACCGTGGCCTGGCGCTCCGCCGGGACGAGTCGCAAGCCGGCGGCGTCGATGCCTGCGACCGTCTCGGCCCCGAGGGCGCTCACCTCCCCCGGGCGTGCGTCCGCGAGCACCAGCCGGCCGAGCTCTGGCGGCAGCAGGTCGGAGCTGCGTGGCAGCCGGACCTCGGATCGGGGCGTGGTGGTCACCCGCTCGGCCTCGTAGTCCCACTCGGTCGTCAGGCCGTGGGAGTGCAGCAGGTCCCTCTCGCCGGCGGGGGTGAGCGAGTCGACGCGCCAGTCGTCGGCACTGCGCCACCACACCCGCAGCCGGCTCCGTCCGCCGAGCAGCCCGGCCACCTCGCTGAACTGATCCGTCACGGGCAGCTGGAGCGTTCCGGACGACTCCACGTAGCCGGAGTACGCCACCGTTCCCGATGCCTGGGCAGCTACCAGCAGCCGCGCGGCTGGCACCTCCGGGTCGTCGGCGGGGAGGGCCCGCACGGCGATCGGCGCTGCCAGCAGGACGACCGCGGCCGCGACCACGAGAGTCCACCGTCGGGCCGCGGTCATCCATCGAGCGTACGTCGCGGCGAGCACCGGGGTGCCGGTTCGCCATGGCACCAGCGGCGGCATGGTGGCCCGGCCGCGACGTCGGGTGAACGGTCACTTTCCCGTCACCGTTCGGTGCCTAACCAGCCGGCAGGAGCGCTCCCGGCCCGGGCGGGCCTAGCCTCGCTGAGATGGGGGAACTGACGAGAGCGCAGCGCGGCGTGCTCACCGGCCTGCTCGTCTCCACGCTCGGATTCCTCGTGCTGCCGACCGACTCCACATCTCTCCTCACGACCTACTACGTGGGCATCGGCACCACGTCGGTCGTCGTTGTCTGGTGGAGCATCCGGCGGCACCGCCCGCACCGGCCGCTCGGCTGGCTGCTGGTGGCCGCGGGCTTCACCGCCTGGGCGCTCGGCGACCTCGTCTGGGCGGCCGAGACGCAGCTACTGGGCATCTCCCGCTACCCCGGACCCTTCGACGCCGTCTATCTGAGCGCCTACCTCCTGCTGGCCGCCGGTCTCTTCGTCATGGCCCGGGGGCAGTACGGGACCCGCGACCGGACGGCGGCACTGGACGCCTGCATCATCGCGGTCGGCTCGGGTGTGCTGGCGGTCGTCATCGTGATCCAGCCCGGGATCGCGGGATCGAGCGGCTCCCCGTTCCTCCAGGTGGTCTCCTCGGCCTACCCCATCTGCGACGTTCTCCTGCTCGTGATGGTGGCGCGGCTGTGGTCCGGCTCGAGGGGCGCGTCGAGCCTGTCCCACCACCTGCTGCTCGCCGCCTTCGTCGTCACCCTGGGCGCGGACATCTGCCTGACCGTCTTCCAGCTGACGGGGACGATGACCACACCCCGGTGGCTCGACACGATGTGGCTGCTCGGCTACTTCTTCGTGGCCGCCGCTGCGACGGTGAGGTCGATGAGCAGGATCGGCGCACCCGTACCTGCCAGCAACCGGGCGGACGGTGGCCGCCGACGGCTCGCCGCGCTGACCGCTGGGCTGATGCTGCCTGGGGTCGCACTCGTCGTCGACGGACTCAACGGCGACGTCATCGCCTGGCAGGTCGTGGGCATCGGCACCATGCTGCTGTCCGCGTTCGTGGTGGTAAGGATGTCAGGCCTGCTCGAAGTCGTCGAGGTGCAGTCGGTCCAGCTGGCCGCACTGGCGAGGTCCGACCCGCTGACGGGCGCGCCGAACCGCCGGACCTGGGACCACGAGCTGTCCCGGGCCTGCCGGCACAGCCGTGACACCGGCGATCCCCTGTGCGTGGCGATCCTCGATCTCGACAACTTCAAGCGCTTCAACGACTCGTTCGGTCACCAGGCCGGCGACCTGCTCCTGCGCGAGGCGGTCGCCGCGTGGGTGCACCGGCTGGAGGACCGAGCCCTGCTCGCGCGGTACGGAGGCGAGGAGTTCGCGGTGCTGCTTCCCGGCTTCAGTCTCGTGGAGGCGATGGCCGTCGTGCAGTCGCTGGCCGAAGTGATGCCACAGGCCCAGACCTTCTCCGCCGGGGTGGCCGCGTGGGAGCCCACCAGCGAGCCTGCTCTTGCCATCGCGCACGCCGACCAGGCGCTCCACGTCGCCAAGCGCAACGGACGGGACCGGGTGGTGGTGCATCCCGGCGGCGGCGCCGACCCGGTGGACGAGTCAGGTCTGCCCGCCTACAGCGTGCTGCTGCAGCCCCTCTTCGACCTGCGGACCGGCCGAGTGATCGGCCACGAGGCGCTGTGCCGCTTCGACGAGCCGGGGGTCGACCCGGAGGCCGGCTTCCAGCTGGCGCACGACCGAGGCTGGGGCGACCTGCTGGAGGTCGCTGCCATCCGGACGGCGATGGCCCTGCCGGGCCGTCCTCCCCGGACGCAGCTGTACGTCAACGTCTCCATGACGGCACTCGACTCCCCCCGCTTCTGGGCGCTGCTGCCGGCCGATCTCCGGGGGGTCGTGGTCGAGCTCAACGAGGCGGCGGGCCCGCTGGGGGACGACGCGCTGGTGCGGGTGGTCGATCGGTTGCGCTCCCGCGGCGCCCGCATCGCCCTGGACGACCTGGGGGCAGGGGCGACCGAGCTGATCCGCCTCGCCGGTCTCCGACCGGACATCATCAAGATCGACCGCGGCCTGGTGCACGGCTGCGCCGACGACCCCGGTCGCGCGGCAGTCATCAGCGCGCTGGTGGCGTACGCCGATATCCTGGGCGTGCTCGTCTGTGCAGAGGGACTGGAGCTGTCCACCGATCTCCGGCGGCTGCGCGAGCTGGGCGTCACGTGCGTCCAGGGCTTCCTGGTCGCCGAACCGGGCCGCCACTGGCACACCGCAGCGGCGACCGCGCTGCCGTCGCAACCATCTCCTGTCTCCGGCTGAGCCGGTCCGATCGCCCGCGGGGCGTCCGCATGGTGGAGGCGCGCCCGGGGCCGGCAACCGGCAACTACTGTGCGGGCGTCCGCGACGAGACGACCCGCGGCGGCACCCCCATGACCCGAGGAGCTCGACGATGAACGACGCCTGGTCCTTCGAGACCCGCCAGATCCATGCCGGGCAGTCGCCCGACTCGCAGACGAATGCCCGTGCGCTGCCCATCTACCAGACCACGTCGTACACCTTCGACAGCACCGACCACGCGGCCGATCTCTTCGCGCTCAAGGAGTTCGGCAACATCTACACGCGGATCATGAACCCGACCACGGCCACGGTCGAGGACCGCCTCGCGTCGCTGGAGGGCGGCGTCGGTGCCCTGTTGACGGCGAGCGGCCAGTCGGCCGAGACGCTCGCGCTGCTCAACGTCGCCGAGCACGGCGACCACCTGGTGTCGAGCGCAAGGCTCTACGGCGGCACCTACAACCTGTTCCACTACTCGCTGCCGAAGATGGGGATCGCGGTCAGCTTCGTCGATGACCCCGACGACCTCGACGCCTGGCGGGCAGCGGTACGCCCCAACACCAAGGCGTTCTTCGCCGAGACGATCTCCAACCCACAGATCGACGTGCTCGACATCGAGGGCGTCGCCGGTGTCGCGCACGAGGCCGGCGTACCCCTCGTGGTGGACAACACCGTGCCGACGCCGTACCTGCTGCGCCCGATCGAGTGGGGCGCCGACGTGGTCGTGCACTCCGCCACCAAGTACCTCGGCGGCCACGGGACCGCGATCGGCGGGGTCATCGTCGACAGTGGTCGCTTCGACTACGCCGCCCAGCCCGACCGCTTTCCCGGGTTCAACCAGCCCGACGCCAGCTACCACGGCCTGGTCTACGCACGCGACCTCGGTGTCGGCTCGCCGCTCGGCGCCAACCTCGCCTTCGTGCTCAAGGCGCGGGTGCAGCTGCTGCGCGACCTGGGCCCGGCCATCGCGCCGTTCAACGCGTTCCTGCTGTCGCAGGGGCTGGAGACGCTGAGCCTGCGGGTACAGCGGCACAGCGACAGCGCGCTGCACGTGGCGCAGTGGCTGGAGCACCGCGACGAGGTCCAGCAGGTCAGCTACGCAGGCCTCGAGTCGAGCCCGTGGCACGCGCGGGCCACCAAGTACGTCCCGCAGGGAGCAGGTGGCGTGCTGGCCTTCGAGATCGAGGGCGGCCAGGCAGCCGGCAAGCGCTTCGTCGAGGCGCTGGAGCTGCACAGTCACGTGGCCAACATCGGCGATGTGCGGAGCCTGGTGATCCACCCTGCGTCGACCACCCACTCGCAGCTGTCGGCCGAGGAGCAGGTGACGACCGGCGTGACGCCGGGGCTGGTGCGCCTGTCGGTCGGCCTGGAGGGCGTCGACGACATCCTCGCCGACCTCGAGGCGGGCTTCCGCGCGGCGAAGGGTGCCTGACCAGCTGCTGACGGGCGCGTGGCGACCCGGTGACCCGGTCGGCGACCGCAGGTTCGTCGACGTGGGGCGGCTGGACCTCGAGCTCGGCGGGTCGATCGACCGGGTGCGGGTCGCGTACGAGACCTGGGGCCGGCCGCAGCGCGACACGGCGGGCTTCATCACCAACGCGGTGCTGGTGGAGCACGCGCTCACCGGGGACGCGCACGTCGCCGGGCCGGAGGGGCCGGGCCAGCCGACGCGAGGCTGGTGGGACGGGCTCGTCGGCTCCGACCGGGGACTCGACACCGACCGCTGGTTCGTGCTGGCGACCAACGTGCTGGGCGGCTGCCAGGGCACCACGGGACCCTCCTCGGAAGGTACGGACGGACGGGCCCTCGGGTCGCGCTTCGGCCCGATCACGGTGCGCGACCAGGTGGAGGTCGAGGTCCGCGTGGCCGACCGGCTCGGCATCCGCCGGCTGGCCTCGGTGCTGGGCGGCTCGATGGGGGGGATGCGCGCGCTGGAGTGGGCCATCGCCCACCCCGACCGGGTGGCCACCGCCCTCGTGCTGGCGGTCGGTGCCGTGGCCAGCAGCGACCAGCTCGGCACCCAGTACGCCCAGCAGGCCGCGATCCGGGCCGACCCCGCCTGGCACGGCGGGAACTACTACGAGGCGGACGCCGGGCCGGTCGCCGGGTTGGGTGTGGCCCGCCGCATCGCCCAGCTGACCTACCGCAGCGCCATCGAGCTGGAGCAACGGTTCGGCGCGCGGCCGCAGCCGGGCGAGGACCCGCTCGACGGCGGCCGGTACGCCGTCCAGTCGTACCTGGACCACCACGCCGACAAGCTGGCGCGGCGGTTCGACGCGGGCTCGTACGTGGTGCTCACCGCCGCCATGAACACGCACGACATCGGCCGCGGACGTGGGGGGTGGGCGGCGGCGCTCGCCGGCTGTCCGGTGCCCATGGTGGTCGCCGGCATCGACTCCGACCGGCTCTACCCGCTGCCGCAGCAGGCGGCCGTCGCCGAGGCGGTGCCGCGGTGCGCCGGTCTCGACGTGGTGGCCTCGCCCTACGGGCACGACGGCTTCCTCGTCGAGACCGGAGCTGTCGGCCGGCTGGTCCGGCGCACGCTGGAGCTGGGCGATGGCGACCTGAGGACATGACGCGGCGGCCCGGACGCCGCCATCGCGACGGGCTCCGTGCCCGGCTGGCATCATCGGGGTCGTGAGTGCCTTCGCTGCGTCCGGCCCCGCGCTGACCTCCGGCGTCGTCGGTCTCGAAGGCCGGGTGGGTGATCCCGACGAGTCGGTCCTGCGCTCGGCCTCGCTGCGGATCGGCGGCAGTCCCCTGCCGTTGCTGGCGGTGGCCCGCGTCTACGTCTGCGGGATCACCCCGTACGACGTGACCCACCTCGGGCACGCAGCCACCTTCGTCTGGGCCGACGTGCTGGCGTCGGTCATCCGGATGGCGGGCGTGCAGCCGGTGGTCTGCCGCAACGTCACCGACGTTGACGACGTGCTCACCCGCGCCGCCAGGACCCGCGGGCGCCACTACGACGAGTACGCGCTCGGGCAGGAGTTCGTCTTCCACCAGCACATGAGCCGCCTGGGGGTCCGCCGGCCCGACTCCGAGCCGCGCGCCCGCCACCACGTGACCCACGTCCAGCAGCTGGCAGCGGCTCTGTTGACGAGCGGGCACGCGTACGCACGCGATGGTCACGTGTGGTTCCGAGGCGCCGGCGCCCTGGCCGCCAGCGGGCTGACCCGCGAGCAGGCGCTGGTCCTGTCTGCCGACTACGGCGACCAGCCGGACGACCCCCGCAAGGACGATCCTTTCGACGTTCCGGTCTGGCGCCCCTCCGACGAGTACGACCCCGCCTGGCCGAGCCCCTGGGGTTGGGGGCGGCCCGGCTGGCACGCCGAGTGCGCGGCCATGGCCGTGGCGGTGCTCGGCCACGGCATCGACGCGCTGGTCGGTGGCGACGACCTGACCTTCCCGCACCACGCCTACCAGAGCGCGATGGTCGAGGCGGCCGCCGGGCTGCCGCTGGCCCGCAGCATCCTGCACGTGGGCGGCGTCCACCAGGACGGCGCCAAGATGGCCAAGTCGACGGGCAACCTCACGCTGGTGGGGGACCTGCTCGAGACGCATGCACCGGCCGCGGTACGCCTGCTGCTGCTCGACCGCCGCTGGGACGAGCCGTGGGAGTTCTCCGCGCCCCACCTGGACGAGGCCGCCCGACGGCTCGACCGCCTGTACGCCGCCGCCGGAGGCTCGACCTCGTCCGACTCGGCGGCCGGCGCGGTCACCGCCCGGCTCCTGGACGACCTCGACGTACCGGGCGCGCTCGACATCGCCGAGTCCGAGGGCGGGGCCGCCGCCCGGCAGCTGCTGGCAACCCTGTCGCTGTCCTGACCCGGGGGCCGACCCAGCGGCCTGCCGAGTCGAACGTGCGTTCGGTCATCGGGTAGGCTGCTCGGCATGCTCGACCAGCCTCAGGTGCTGCAGCTGTCCCTGCTGGACGGTGCAGAGGAGCCGACGCTGCGCCCGCTGGCCGGGCGCGTCGAGCGCACGCCCCTCGGCCAGGGCGCTTGGGTAGACGTGTCGCGGTCCTGGGTGAGCGGCGCCGATGCACTGTTCGGGCGCCTCGCCGAGGCGGTGCCGTGGCATGCCGAGCGCCGGCAGATGTACGACCGCGAGGTCGACGTCCCGCGCCTGCTGAGCTTCTACGGCGAGCGCGACGCGCTTCCCGATCCGCTGCTCGACCAGGCCCGCGATGCGCTGAGTGCGCACTACGTTCCCGAGCTGGGCGAGCCGTTCCGTACGGCTGGTCTGTGCTACTACCGCGACGGACGCGACAGCGTCGCCTGGCACGGCGACCGGATCGGTCGCAGCCGGCAGCAGGACACGATGGTGGCCATCCTGTCCCTCGGGGCGGCGCGGCACCTGTTGCTGCGGCCGCGTGGAGGCGGCAGCGCACTCAGGTTCGCCCTCGGACCAGGCGACCTGCTGGTGATGGGCGGGTCCTGCCAGCGCACCTGGGACCACGCCGTCCCCAAGACGGCACGACCGGTCGGGCCACGGATCAGCGTGCAGTTCCGTCCTCGCGGAGTGCGCTGACCCGGGCTTGCGATCGCCGGCCGGGCGGCGGCCACTACGGTGACGACCGCCGCTCTGGTGGGGGCCGACCGGGGGAGGCTGACAGGCGTGGTCACGCGGGTGGCCCGGGCGAGAGGGTGATGGCGATGGTCACGGTCACGAGCACGAACGCCGTGCTCATGGAGGGCAGCCGGACCGCGAGGTTCGAGGGGGAACCCCACGGGTCAGGCGTGTCGTTCTTCCTGGTCGACAACGACCCCGGGCAGGGACCCCTCCTGCACAAGCATCCGTACACCGAGACCTGGGTGGTCCTGTCCGGCCGCGCCGTGATCACGGCCGACGGCCAGGACGTCGAGGCAGGTAAGGGCGACATCGTCGTGGTCGGCCCGGAGACGCCGCACAAGTTCCGCAACACCGGCACGGGACCGCTCGAGCTCGTGTGCATACACGCGTCGCCGCGATTCATCCAGGACAACCTGGAAGACGACGACGGTCCGGCAACGGCCTGATCCGCGTAGATCCGCTCGTGCCGGACGGATGATGCCGGGCCCGCCCGTTCGGCTGCGATGGCCGCGTCGCTGAGCCGACCGGTGAGTACGCGTGCGACAGTGGATCAAGGGTGCTCCCGGGCCGATGCGACCTCGACCCGGGGCACTCGTCAACGTGCAGTACGGGCCATTGCCTCCGGCGACCGGGGTTGCCGGGGCAGCGACGGGGGTATCCGCGTCCGCACGGCCCTCGGATCTGACCGGGCGCGCTTCCAGTCGAGCGACCCCTCGGCTTCTCGGTCTGCTTCCAGGGCGACCACCACCTGCCGGAGACGGCACACCGCTTCGCGCAGCCGGGACTTCAGGGTGGGGAGCGGAATGCCCAGCAGGGCAGCCGCCTGGCCGTTGCTGAGCCCGTCGTAGTACACGAGCTGAACAGCCCGCCCCTGCTTGTCGGTGAGCCCGGTCAGAGCGGCCCGCACCAGCGAGCTCTCGGCGGCCTGCAGCACGACGTCGGCCGTGTCGTCGACGTCCACGCCCGCGAAACGGGCGTTCGCCTGGTGCTCGCGAGCTCGACGCGCGGCGGTCTGACGGACCTGGTCGATGGCACGGCACCGGACGATGACTCCCAGCCAGGACATGGCTCCGCCGAGCCGTGGGTCGTACCGGTCCGCCTTGTACCAGGCCTCGATCAGCGACTCCTGGACCACTTCCTCGGCGTCATCGGGGTCGTTGAGCACTCGCATGGCGCGGCTGCGCATACCCCCGCGCACCTGCTCTGCCAGCAGGGTGAAGCAGGCCTCCTGCCCCTCGCCGGATGCCACCAGCAGCTCGGCCCATCGCTGGGCGGAGGACTGGATCGGGCCGGCCGAGGTCTCAGCGGGCGCCGGGGCGGGCGCCAGGATGGCCGGCTGCGGCATGAGAGCTTCTCTCAGGTCATCAGATGGCCGGGGTCTGGGGCCTGAGGCGGGTACTCGCCGACGGCGGCGCCGGGGCTTCAGTCGTAAGTCTTGCAGCATTGCTGTGCTCGCGCCTACCCACTCGCCGGTCTCGCTGCACGAATCCACGCATTCCCGCCATGCCACGAACGAATCATTCGGACATCCCCGCGGTATGGCGCATGACCACGCGACACCCTGCCCGCGAGGTCACGGATTGACCGTCAACGGTGGGCGTACCCTGCCCCGCAGCGAGCCGCGCAGGTAGCGTCTCGGCAGGGGTGAGACTCGTCGGACGGAGACGCCACATGGTGATGCACCCGCGTGAGCCACGACCCTATGACCGGCGCCGCTTCCTCCGGCACTCGCTGTACCTGTCCATGGGTGCTGTGGGCGCGCCTTCCCTGCTCGCCGCCTGCGGGTCCGACGACACCTCGTCTGCAGGCACCGAGCTGCCGCTGGCTCGCCGGGACGATCCGGTGACCCTGCCGGTGCACGACGACGTACCCAGCATCGAGGACGGGCTGCAGCCCGAGTCCGGCACGCTCAAGGTGTTCAACTACGCCGACTACATCGCACCCGGGGTGATCAAGGCCTTTTCCCAGGACTACGGCGTGCAGGTCGAGGTCACCACGTTCAACTCCATGGACGAGGCCGTGGCCAAGCTGCGCACCGGCCAGTCGGACTTCGACGTGTTCTTCCCGACTCCGTCCGTCCTGGCTCAGATCGTGTTCGGGAAGCTGCTCCAGCCTCTCAACCACAGCTACCTGCCGAACCTCGGCAATGCCTGGGAGATGCTGCAGGACCCCTTCTACGACCAGGGCTCGCTCTACACGGTGCCGTACACCGTCTACACCACCGGTATCGGGTACCGCGCCGACGAGGTGGACACCATCCCGGCCAACGGCTACGACCTGTTCTGGGACGAGCAGTATGCCGGGCAGACCCACATCCTCGACGACGGCCGCGAGGCGATCGGCATGTCCATGCTGCGCGAAGGCATGGAGGACATGAACACGGAGGACCCGGACACCGTCCGGGCCGCCGGCGAGCGGCTGCAGGAGCTCGTCGACGCCGTCCAGGTCAAGATCGACATCAGCGGCTACACGGAGGTGCCGGAGGGCCGGGCCACCGTGCACCAGTGCTGGTCAGGCGACATGATCAGCGCGCAGTACTACCTGCCCAGCGGGGACTCGCCCGACGTGCTCGGCTACTGGTACCCCACTGACTCGCCCGGCGTCGTCGGGAACGACACCATGGCCGTCATCGCGGGCGCCGAGCACCCGGTGCTCGCGCACCACTTCTTGAACTACGTGCTGGACGAGCAGAACGCCCTGCGCAACTTCGAGTGGGTCGGGTACCAGCCGGCGCTGCAGAAATTCAGTCCTCGCTACCTGTCGTCGGAGGGCTATGTGCCGGCCAACCTGGAGACTGCCGTGGTGACTGCCGACCAATACAACGAGGGCCACCAGCTGCTCCAGCTCAGTCCGGACGGAAGCGCCCTCTGGGACGAGGTCTGGGCCACGGTGAAGTCGGGCTGACCGACAAGACGTCCGCGCCGATGAGCAGAGCGTCACGGGGCCCCCGCCTGTGGCCCGCGCTGTCGCTGCCGGGAACCGTGTGGCTGATCGCCTTCTTCGCGGTGCCCTTCTACGCGGTCGCCGCAATCGCGTTCGGGCTCACCGACCCCCTTTTCCGGTCACCGATCCCGGTCTGGAACCCGCTGCAGTGGCAGTTCGACCACCTGCTGGGGGCTCTGCAGCGGTCCCTGAGCGGTGACCTGCGCCCGGTGTTCGTCCGCACCTTCGTCTACGTGGGGGCGGCTCTCGCGCTCTGCATCGCCATCGGGTATCCGGTGGCGTACTACGTGGCGCGGCTGGCCGGAAGACGGCGCGGGCTGCTGCTCGCGCTGATCCTCGCCCCATGGTGGATCAACTACCTGACCCGGATGCTGGCGTGGGTCAACCTGCTCCAGCCGGACGGGTACGTGAACCGGGTGCTGCAGAGCACCCCCTTCGTTTCGCAGCCCGTGGACTGGCTGGGGGGCAACCCCTACACAGTCGTGGTGGCACTGGCGTACGGGTACCTGCCGTTCTTCATCGTGCCGCTGTTCGCCACCCTGGACCGCATCGACGGGCGGCTGCTGGAGGCCTCCCGCGATCTGGGCATCGGCACCGTCGGCACCTTCTGGCACGTCACCCTGCCGCTGTCGAGGCAGGGCCTGCTGACCGCTTCGGCGATCACGCTGCTGCCCATGTTCGGCGACTACTACACCAACACGCTGGTGTCCGGCTCACCGTCGACGACGATGGTGGGCAACCAGATCGAGTTCTACCTGCTGCAGACCCAGCAGAAGGGCATCGGGGCCGCGCTGGTGCTGATCCTGTCCGCGCTGCTGATGGTGCTGATGGCCTACTACCTGGTGCAGACGCAGCGGGCCAGCCGGGAAGCCGCGTGAGCGCCGGACGGCGTCGCCGGCCCTGGGCGCTGGCAACCTTCACCTGGCTGTACGTGGCGTGGTCGCTGGTGCCGGTGCTCATCGCCGTCCAGTTCTCCTTCAACGACGGACGTTCCCGGACCACCTGGCAGGGCGCGTCGTTCCGCTGGTACTGGGGCGACCCGTTCGCGTCGGTGGCCAACGACCCCTCGCTACGGCTGGCCCTCACGAACAGCCTGACCCTGGGGCTCTTCACCCTGCTGGTCGCCACGCCTCTCGGTACGGCTCTGGCGCTGGGGCTCACGCGATGGCGGGGACGGGCCAGCCGGGCGTCCAACTCGCTGATGCTCCTCCCGTTGGCGACACCCGAGATCGTGCTGGGCAGCGCCTTGTTCATCGTGTTCAGCGAGCTCTACACCGTCGTCCCGCTCGGCCGGTCCGCACAGTTGATCGGACACGTGACGTTCTCGATGTCGTACGTGGTGGTCATCGTGCGGGCGCGGCTGCTGTCGATCGGCTCGGAGTACGAGACCGCCGCGCGTGACCTCGGCGCGTCGCGGACTCAGGCGCTGCGGACGGTCCTGCTCCCATTGCTGGCCCCGGCGGTCTTCGCGGCCGCGATGATCGTCTTCGCGGCCTCCATGGACGACTTCGTGGTGAGCTCCTTCCTCTCGACCGACGCGTCCTCGGTGACCGTGCCCATCAAGCTCTACAGCGGCGTGCGCACCTCACCGACCCCGGCGCTGAACGCCCTGGCGACGCTGCTGCTGCTGGGCTCGGTGCTGTCGGCCGTGCTCGCCTGGCTGGTGCTGCGCAGGCTGCGGCGCGACCAGACCGACCAGCTGGCGCAGCTCGGGGTCACCGACGTCTGAGCCGTGCCGGCCGGGCAGGGTCCAGTGCGGTCATGGGCGGTCAGGCGCGGGCGAGAAGCCGCAGCGCCGCGGGGGGCAGCGTGACGCTCACCGGCATGCCCGCCGCCAGGTCGTCGTACGCGCCGTCGTTGACCACCAGCGCCTGCAGCAGCTGGTCGTCACTCAGCCGCACCGCGACCTGGGTCGTGGCGCCCACGAAGGCCAGTCCTTCGACCGTCCCGTCGACGGCGTTGGCGGCCGGCTCTCCGACTGCGGCGAGCCGGACCCGCTCCGGCCGGATCACGACGTGTCCCGCCCCGACCCGCTCCGCCTGTTCCTCGTACCCTCCGGGCCCGTCGGTCTCGAGCCCGTTCGGCGGGGGCGTGGCCAACAGCTCGGCGGCGCCCAGGCGCACCCGCTGCAGGCCTGCCTGCCCAGCGTCGGGGGACGCAGCGTGGCACTGCACCGCCAGCAGGTTCGCCACGCCCAGGAAGTCGGCCACGTAGGCGGTGCGCGGCTCGCTGTACACCTCGCGCGGACCACCGCACTGGATCACGCGGCCACTGTCCATCACGGCGAGGCGGTCGGACATCTCCAGCGCCTCTTCCTGGTCGTGGGTGACGAAGACGAACGTGACGCCGACCTCGCGATGCAGCGTGGTGAGCTCCTTGCGCAGGGCCTTGCGGAGCTTCGCGTCGAGCGCGCCGAGGGGCTCGTCCAGCAGCAGCACGGAGGGACGCAGGACCAGCGCGCGAGCGAGCGCGACCCGCTGCTGCTGACCGCCCGACAGCTGGTGCGGCCGGCGACGTGCGTACTCGGACAGCTGCACCAGCTCCAGCGCCTCACCCACCCGGCGGCGGCGCTCGGTCTTGTCGGTGCGTCCCTGCCAGCGCAGGCCGTAGGCGACGTTGTCCTCGACACTCAGATGCGGGAACAGGGCGTAGCTCTGGAACACGGTGTTGACGGGGCGCCGGTGCGCCGGTGTCGCGGCGACGTCGGTGCCATCCAGCAGGATGCTGCCGGCCGTCGGCTCCTCGAAGCCGGCGATCATCCGGAGCGTGGTCGTCTTGCCGCAGCCTGACGGGCCGATCAGCGAGAAGAACTCGCCCGGCTCGATCTCCAGTGACAGATCATCGACGGCGAGGTCGTCCCCGTAGGACTTGCACAGGCCGCGCAGCTGGATGGAGCCTCCTGACCGATCCACGCACCTGCCTCTCGACGACCCTCCTGCGCGTCCTGCCTGCTGCAGTCGCCCGCCGGAGTCTAGGCACTGACCCCGATGCGAGGAAGCCGGAGGGCGGCGATCGTCCGAGACGACGATCCGCGACTTGTGCAGGCACGTCTCGCGAGCAGCCCTGCATAACTCGCGGATCGTGGCCAGAGCGCGGAGACGATCCGCGA
>JAQSWV010000040.1 GCA_029266455.1 Nocardioidaceae bacterium | reverse complement strand
GCGAGAAGTACGTGATCGACCTGGACTACTGCAAGGGCTGCGGTCTGTGTGTCGCCGAGTGCCCGTCCGGAGCCATCGAGATGGTGCCGGAGGACATCTGATATGTAGTCGCTTCCTGTCAATGGGCAGGGTGAGGCGCCCGTCCCCAGTGACGGGGGCGGGCGCCTCCTGCTTTGCCGGCGGTGGCTGGGCGAGCGTGTCGTTGGCGACGCGCGGTCAGACTGATATGCGCGGGTTGGTTACCGCAGGACGGTGTTTCGGCTGGAGCGGGTCCGCGTGTCTAGGGTCGAGCGTCGTCCCCGATGGGCTGCTCATAGATGTGTCGCGGGTCGCTCCACGCGCTGCCACCGAGCCACGTGCCGGCGAAGCAGATCGGGGGTTTGGTCAGCTGTCGTCGAGGACGGCCAGGGACCAGCACCAGCCAGCGAGCTCTCGGGCGATCGCGACGTTCGCCACGGTGCTGCGCTTGCGACGGTCGATGAACCTCACCCATCGCTGGTGGAGCCGATGGTTCCCCTCGTCGCCGCGGGCGCGAGCCGCTGCGGGAGCCAGATCCCACCGGTCACGCATGGTCTTGCCGATCCGGTAGCGGGGGCGATGGTGCCAGGCGGCTTCGACCAGGAGCCGCCTGGCGTGGCCGTTGCCGGTCTTGGTGATCGGCCCCAACGTTCGCGAGCTGCCCGAGGAGTACTCAGCGGGGATCAGCCCGACGAAGGAGCCGATCGTGTTTCCGGTGAACCGATGCCAGTCGCCGATCTCGACCGCGAGCCCGAACCCCGTCAGGGCGCTCACCCCGCGCAGGCAGCCCAGTCGACGAACGATCGGCGTGAACTCAGAATCGGCCGCCATCTCTTCGATCGCGGCATCGAGTCGGTCGCGGCGCGCCTTGGTCGCCAGGACGGTCTCATAGTCGGCGTCGAACGTCATTCGGGTCGGTCGTGTGCTCAACTGCGCGAGCGCTTCGTTGCGCAGCCACATGTCGTGCTTGCCGGTCCAGGCGTTCCCCCCGTAGTAGACGATCCCGTGACGCAGCAACAGCTTCGACAATCGGTGCCGGGCTCGCATCAAGTCGCCCCGGCAGTCCTCGCGAGCGCGGACCAGATCACGAGCGGCTTCTTGGCCCACGGTCGGGATCGACACCGCGGTGATCTCATCCAGCCGCAACAGGCGCGCCAGATGCACCGCGTCCTTGGCGTCGGTCTTCACCCGGTCACCAGCCGGCTTCTGCACCTTGCTTGGCGCGACGACCTCGCACCTGATCCCGGCCGCGACCAGGTGTCGGTACAGACCGAAGCCGGTCGGACCGGCCTCATAGGTCACCGCAACGGGACCTGGCAGGTCGCCCAGCCAAGACCGGACGTGGTCATAAGACGGGGTCAGCTTGGTCCGAAGCAGCTCACCCGTGACGCCGTCGATCGCTGCGGCCGCGACCGATCGTGCGTGCACGTCGAGCCCAACACTCGTACGCTCAATGAACACCGGGGCCTCCCACAAATGTCGGATAGGCCGAGCAGGCGGCCCCTGCTCGGTAACCCACGAATCTTGTCAGCGCAGACCGGTACGGCGCTCGAGCGCCGCGGTGACCAGGCGGTCGACCAGCGCGGCGTAGTCGAGGCCGGTCGCGGCCCACACGCGCGGGAACATCGACGTGGGGGTGAAGCCAGGCATCGTGTTGATCTCGTTGACGACCATGGTGTCGCCGCCGAGCAGGAAGAAGTCGACCCGCGCCAGACCCTCGGCGCCGATCGCCTCGAACGCCGTCACCGCCCAGCCGCGCAGCCGTTCGCTGACCTCGTCGGACACGTGTGCCGGTGCGTCGAGCACGGCGCTGCCGTCCACGTACTTGGCCTCGAAGTCGTAGAACAGGTGCGGTGAGTCGTCGACGAGCCGGATCTCGCCCAGCACGCTGGACTCCGGCGCGCCCCCGCCCACGCCCTCCAGCACCCCGCACTCCAGCTCGCGGGCCCCGATGGCACCGGCCTCGACGACGACCTTGGGGTCGTACTCCCTGGCCAGGTCGATGGCGTCGTCGAGCTGATCCGCGCTGTCGACCCGGCTGATACCGAGGCTGGACCCGCCCCTGGCCGGTTTCACGAACACCGGATAGCCGAGCGCGGTCACCGTCTCGCGCACGGTGGCGGCGTCGTGCTCCCATTCCCGGGGCCTGACGACGGCGTAGGGCAGCTGGGGGAGCCCCGCAGCAGTGAGCGCCGTCTTCATGAACTCCTTGTCCATGCCGATCGCGCTGGCCAGCACCCCGGCGCCGACGTACCGGACATCGGCCATCTCCAGAAGTCCCTGCAGGGTGCCGTCCTCTCCCCATGGCCCGTGGAGCACCGGGAAGACCACGTCGACCTGACCGAGCGTCCGGGGCACGTCGTCAGGTTCGTTCACCACCAGCTCGCCCGCCGCGGACGCGCGGAGAGCGATCCCGGTGCCGCTTGCGTCGACCTGGGGGAGCTGACCCTCGGTGATACGGAACCGGTCGAGGTCGGACGACTCCAGAACCCAGCGCCCGTCAGGAGCGATACCGATCGGGATGACGTCGTACCTGAGGGGGTCCAGGGCGGCGATGACGTCGGCGGCGGTCAGGCACGAGACGCCGTGCTCGCTCGAGCGACCGCCGAAGACGACGGCGATGCGGGTACGGCTGTCGATCAGCTCACCGGGGGGCCCGAAGGGTGGCACGGAGGTGCTCATCGCGCCGACTGTAGGGCACGACACAATGACCGCCATGCCGCCACGCTCGTCTGACCTGTCCCCTGCCACGATCGCCGTGCAGGCCGGGCGTCCGCCGCACGAGCCCGACCAGCCGTTGAACAGCCCACTGGTGCCGGCCAGCGTCTTCGTCGCCGGCGGCGACCGTGAGTACGGCCGGTACTCGAACCCCACCTGGGAGGGTTTCGAGGAGGCGCTGGGTGCCCTCGAGGGCGGCCGATGCCTCGCGTACGCGTCGGGGCTGGCGGCCGTGACGAGCGTGCTCGACCTGGTGTCGCACGGCGAGACGGTGGTCGCGCCTCGGCACGCCTACCTGGGGACATTGCACCAGCTCGGCGAGCTGGAACGGCGCGGGCGCCTCGTCGTGCGCCAGGTCGACATCGCCGACACCACCGAGGTGACTGGCGCGCTCGACGACGCTGCCCTGTTGTGGATCGAGTCCCCCACGAACCCCGCACTGGAGGTCGCCGACCTGCCGGCTCTGACCGAGGCCGCGCACCAGGCCGGGGCCAGTGTCGTGTGCGACAACACTTTCGCCACCCCCCTGCGGCAGCGGCCGCTCGACCTCGGCGCCGATGTCGTCGTGCACTCGGCCACCAAGTACCTGTCCGGGCACGCCGACCTGGTGCTCGGCGCCGTGGTCACCCGCGACGACCAGGCCTGGCGGGCACTGGACGAGCGGCGCCGCTCCTTCGGCGCGGTGCCGGGAGTGCTGGAGGCCTGGCTGGCACTGCGGGGGATGCGCACGCTGGCGTTGCGCGTCGACCGGTCGGAGGCGAGCGCGCGCGAGCTGGTGCGACGGCTCGCTGACCATCCGGCGGTGGGGTGTGTCCGTTACCCCGGCTTCGGCGGCATCATCTCCATCGAGCTCGCGGGCGGCGCCCTGGCGGCCGACCTGCTGTGCCACGCGACCGAGGTGTGGGTGCACGCCACCAGCCTTGGCGGCGTCGAGTCCACCTTGGAGCGCAGGCGTCGCTGGACAGCCGAGCCGGCGACGATCCCCGAGGAGCTGGTCAGACTGTCGGTCGGCTGCGAGGACATCGACGACCTGTGGCGCGACCTCGACCTGGCGCTCGCGCAGATCTCGTCCTGAGCTCACACCGGTTCGCGGCCTGCTCCGACCAAGGGACTGCGGAGCCACTAGCTCCAGCGCTCCGCCCGTGCGGCACGGGAGATCAGCGAGCGGACCATCTCGGCAGGCGTGGTCTCGCCGCGCACGAGGGCGCTGACGGCCTGGACGATCGGCATCTCGACGCCATGGTGCTCGGACAGCTGGCGGATCGACTCACACGATCCGACACCCTCGGCGACCTGACGACTCGATGCCAGCACCTCGTCCACGGTCTGCCCCTGACCGAGCTTCTCGCCGAACGTGCGGTTGCGGGACAGGGGCGAGCTGCAGGTGGCCACCAGGTCGCCCAGGCCGGCCAGTCCGGCCACCGTCATCGGATCAGCCCCTGCGGCGGCGGCCAGCCGACCGGTCTCGGCCAACCCGCGGGTGATGACGGACGCCTTGGCGTTGTCGCCGAAACTCAGGCCGGAGGCCATCCCCACGGCGAGGGCGATCACGTTCTTCGTCGCTCCGGCGAGCTCGCAGCCGACGACATCAGTGTTCGTGTACGGGCGGAACATCGCGGTGTGGCAGAGCTGCTGCAGCCGGACGGCCACGCCGTGGTCGGCACACGCCACCACGGTGGCAGCCGGCTGACGGGCGGCGATCTCCTTGGCGAGGTTGGGACCGCTCAGCGCCGCGATCCGTTCCGGCCCTGCACCGGTGAGCTCTGCGATGACCTCGCTCATACGCTTGGTCGTCCCGAGCTCGACGCCCTTCATGAGGCTGATCAGCACGGCATCGGGCTCGATCAGCGGGACCCAGGGCATGAGGTTCTCCCGCAGCCGCTGCGAGGGGACGGCGACCACGACGACGTGCGCACCCTGCAGGGCCTTCGCCGGGTCGTGTTCGGCGACGATGGACCGGGGCAGGGCCACCCCCGGCAGATACTCAGGATTCTCGCCGGTGCTGTTGATGGCGTCACACAGCTCGGGGCGGCGCCCCCACATGCGCACGTCGTTGCCGGCGTCGGCGAGAACAAGCGAGAACGCGGTACCCCACGTTCCCGCGCCCATGACCGCCACCGCTGTCACTCGCTGCCTCCTGCTGATGGGTCGTCGTCCACCAGGCGGGAGTTGTCCGTCAGGGGGGCTCCGCTCCGGCGCGGGTCGAAACGCTTCGCCGGAGGAGCCTCGCCACGGAGCTCGCCGAGCTGCTCGGCGATCGCGCTCATGATGCGGTCAGTCGCCAGCCGGAGCACCTCCGCCGTCACCGGCCTGCCCTGCAGGTCGGCCAGATCGACAGGGGGGCCGGCCCGGACCCGGTTGACCTTGCGAGGCAGCAGGTGCAAGCGCTTGGAGTACGGAGGCAGCAGCTCGTGGGCCCCCCACTGCGCGCAGGGGATCACCGGACAGCCCGTCTCCAGCGCGATCCGGGCCACACCAGTCCTGCCGACCATCGGCCACAGGTCGGGATCCCGGGTGATCGTTCCCTCGGGGTAGACGATCACCGAAGAGCCACGCCCTATCGCGAGCACCGCGTCCCGGTATGCCTGGGCCGCCTCCGGACCCCCGCGCTGCACCGCGATCTGGCCGGTCGAGCGGATGAACCGACCGACCAGCGGCACCTTCAGCACCGAGGCCTTGGCCAGGAAGTGAGGCGAGTAGCCGGTGTCGTTGACGAAGTGTGCGAACAGCAGTGGGTCGGCGTGCGAGATGTGGTTGGCGGCGAAGACGAAGCCGCCCCGAGGCAGGTGCTCGGCACCGTGGAACGAACGGCGCGTCAGCACAGTGAGCAACGGGCGCAGCACCGCGACGCAGATGGTCAGCGACCATCCCCGCTTCTCACGCCTGTCTCGACCCACCGAACACCGCCTCCGTCATGCGCCGACTTCCGATCACGACCGATACTGCCGTCAGCCGATTCCGCCCCGACCGGTCCCGACCGGCACCCGGACCGGCACCCGGACCGGCACCCGGACCGGCACCGACTCTATTGCCCAGGGGGCCGCGGCCTGCACCTGAGCCTGCGCACGCCATGCCTGACACTGCACGCGGGTGATGCCCTGCTCGACGTGGCGTGGGATCCTCGGCACCGATGACTCTGCTGTGGGTTGCCGTCGTACCGGTCAAGCACTTCGCGGTCGCGAAGTCACGCCTCGACCCGGGCGTCGACGGCAGGCGGCAGGCGTTGGCCCGGGCGTTCGCCGCCGACACGGTCACGGCGCTGAAGGCAGTGGCCGAGGTACCCGTCGTGGTGGTCGTGACCGCCGACCGGCAAGCCGGCCGGTCGGCGCAAGGGCCCGGTGTCGTCGTCCTCGAAGAGCCGGATCCGGGCGGTCTGAACCAGGCAGCCGCGGCCGGGATCCGCTGGTCCCGCGAACATCACCCGGAGGCGGCCGTTGCCGTGATCTCGGCAGACCTGCCCGCACTTCGTCCACGAGACGTCAGCACCGTTCTCGGACTGGCGGCAGCCCATCCGAGAGCGGTGGTCGCCGACCGGGAGGGCACGGGCACCACGATGCTGACAGCCCTGCCGGATGTGGCGGTCGAGCCGCGGTTCGGACCCGGCTCGCTGTCGCGGCACCGGGCGGACGGGGCCGTCGTCGTATCGGCTCCTGGTCTCGTCCGGGCCGCGCGCGACGTCGACACCGCCGGCCAGCTGGCCGAGGCCGTCGCCCTGGGAGTCGGCTCCGAGACCGCGCGCGTCCTCGACTCCTGACGCACCCGAGGGCCTCACCATCGAAGCGGTGGGGCCCTCGTGGACGCGACAAGGTGGCCGGTGCAGCCGCCAGCTCAGCTCCGCTTGGCTGCCGTCTTCTTCGTCGCCGTCTTCCTGGCCGGCGTCGACTTTGCGGTGGTCTTCTTGGCGGCCGTCGACTTGGCAGCGGTCCTCTTGGCCGGAGACGCCTTCGTCGTGGTCGACCTCTTCGCAGCGGTCGACTTCGCAGCGGTCGACTTCGCGGCGGTCGACTTCGCGGCAGTCGACCTGGTGGCGGTCTTCTTCGCGGCGGTCCGCTTCGCCGGGGTCGCCTTCTTGGTCGTGGTCTTCTTCGCCGCGGTGGACTTCGCGGCCGTCTTCCTGGCCGGCGCCGACCTGGTGGTCGTCGACTTCTTGGCCGGCGCGGACGCGGTGCTGCTGGCCGACTTCTTGGCCACGGCCTTGACCGGCGACGGCTTGGGCAGCTTCTTGGCGCCCGAGACCACCGCCTTGAACTCCGCGCCCGCGCGGAACTTCGGCACAGCCGTCTTCTTGGCGCGTACCTGCTGTCCGGTGCGCGGGTTGCGCACCTTCCTGGCCGGTCGCACGATCTTCTCGTAGGCACCGAAGCCTGTGATGGCGACCTTCTCGCCGCGGGCGACTTCGCGCATGACGGTGTCGACCACGGCGTCGAGCGCCTCGGACGCGGCCTTCTTGTTGTTCGCGAAGTGCGCGGAGAGCGTTTCGATGAACTCGGACTTGTTCACTGGCTTCCCTTTCGTGAACTGCGTCGAGCCCGCGCCCGACCTCGACAGCACCGTAAAGACTTCACCCCGCTGAGACAATGCGAACACGCCGAAAGCCTTGCGCACAATGATGATTCCTGCGCCCCGGCACCCGGTGCGGCAGCTCGGAATCCGTACATCCGGCACAATCCCGTCAGCCGACTGGATCGCCGAAGTCTCAACCCCTGTTGACTACTGGCCCGTCGAAGACGGGTCAGAGGCCGGTGCGCGCGGGCAGTGTCGCAGGCTTCCAGGACGGTCTGGTCTCTTCGTAGACCTTGATGTCCTCGGCGTGGGACAGCGTGATCCCGATGTCGTCCAGCCCTTCGAGCAGTCGCCAACGGGTGTAGTCGTCGACGTCGAAGGAGTCCGCTACCCGGTCCGGACCTGCTCCGGCCACCACGCTGCGTTCTCGAAGGTCGACGGTCACCGGAGTGCGCGGCTCGTGTTCCAACAGGTCCCAGATCGCCGCCACGACCTTGGCGTCGACCTGGGCGGCGAGGAGCCCGGACTTGCCGGAGTTGCCCCGGAAGATGTCGCCGAACCGGGGGGACAGCACGACCCGGAAGCCGTAGTCCTGCAACGCCCACACCGCATGCTCGCGAGACGACCCGGTGCCGAAGTCGGGACCGGTGACCAGGACGCTCGCCCCTCTCGACTCCGGCCGGTTCAGAACGAACTCCGGGTCGTTGCGCCAGGCAGCGAACAGGCCGTCCTCGAAGCCGGTCCTCGTGACCCGCTTGAGGTACGACGCCGGGATGATCTGATCGGTGTCGACGTTGCTGCGCCGCAGCGCGACGGCCGTGCCCGTGTGCCGGGTGAACGCTTCCATGCTCAGACCTCCTCGAGGTCGGCCGGGGAGGCCAGATGGCCGAGCACCGCGGTTGCTGCTGCGACCTGGGGCGAGACCAGGTGGGTACGCCCGCCCTTGCCCTGTCTCCCCTCGAAGTTGCGGTTCGACGTCGACGCGGCGCGCTCACCGGGCGAGAGCGTGTCGGGGTTCATGCCCAGGCACATCGAACAGCCGGCACCGCGCCACTCCGCACCAGCGTCCTTGAACAGCACGTCGAGACCCTCCGCCTCGGCCTGCAGCCGTACCCGGGTGGATCCGGGCACCACCAGCATCCGGGTGTCGTCGGCCACCCGGTGCCCGGAGACGACAGCCGCAGCCGCCCGCAGGTCTTCTATCCGCCCGTTGGTGCACGAGCCGAGGAAGACCGTGTCCACGTCGATGGCACGCATCGGCGTGCCCGGGGTGAGGTCCATGTAGGTGAGCGCGCGCTCGGCCGCCGTGCGCCGGTCGTCATCGTCGAAGTCGTCGGGCGACGGCACGGAAGCCGACAACGGGACACCCTGCCCAGGGTTCGTCCCCCAGGTGACGAAAGGCGCCAGCGCAGCAGCGTCCACGACGACCTCACGGTCGAAGGTCGCATCGTCATCGGTCACGAGCGTTCGCCAGTGGGCGACCGCGGCGTCCCAGTCGCTGCCGGTGGGCGCGTGCGGGCGCCCCCGCAGGAACTCGAACGTCGTCTCGTCGGGAGCGATGAGTCCGGCCTTGGCGCCCCACTCGATCGACATGTTGCAGATCGTCATGCGCGCCTCCATGGACAGCGCGCGGATCGCCTCGCCGCGGTACTCGACGACGTAGCCCTGACCGCCACCCGTGCCCACCTGGGCGATGAGCGCAAGCACCAGGTCCTTGGCCGTCACGTCGTCAGGCAGCGTGCCGGACACGGTGACCGCCATCGTCTTCGGGCGCGCCTGCATCAGGGTCTGCGTGGCGAGCACGTGTTCGACCTCGCTGGTCCCGATACCGAAGGCGAGCGCCCCGAAGGCGCCGTGCGTCGAGGTGTGCGAGTCGCCGCAGACGACAGTGGTGCCCGGCTGGGTGAGGCCGAGCTGAGGCCCGACGACGTGGACGATCCCCTGTTCGGCATCGCCGAGGGGGTGCAGTCGCACACCGAACTCCTCGCAGTTTCGGCGCAGCGTCTCCACCTGCGTGCGGGACACCGGGTCGGCGATCGGCAGGTCCACATCGACCGTCGGGATGTTGTGGTCCTCGGTGGCGATCGTCAGGTCGGGCCGGCGCACCGTACGGCCGGACAGCCGCAGGCCGTCGAAGGCCTGCGGGCTGGTGACCTCGTGCACGAGGTGCAGGTCCACGTACAGCAGGTCGGGCGCATCGTCGGCGCTGCGCACCACGTGCTCGTCCCACACCTTCTCGGCCAGGGTCAGGCCCATTTCGCTCTCCCTTGCATCTCACAAGTCGAGACGACAGTATCGCCCTATGGACAACACTAGCGGAGTCGGCGTCCTCGACAAGGCCGCGCTGGTGCTCACGGCGCTCGAGGCCGGGCCGGCGACACTCGCCACGCTCGTTCAGCAGACCGGGCTCGCCCGGCCGACCGCGCACCGGCTGGCCGTGGCCCTCGAGTACCACCGTCTGGTCGGCCGGGACCTGCAGGGACGGTTCATCCTGGGGCCTCGACTCGGCGAGCTGTCGGCGGCCGCCGGGGAGGACCGGCTCCTCGCCACCGCGGGCCCCGTCCTGGCCCGGCTGCGGGACATCACCGGTGAGTCGGCCCAGCTGTTCCGCCGCCAAGGTGACGTCCGCGTCTGCGTCGCCGCCGCCGAGCGCCCGACCGGCCTGCGGGACTACGTACCCGTGGGCTCCCAGCTGACCATGAACGCCGGGTCCGCCGCACAGGTGCTGCTGGCGTGGGAGGACCCGGACCGCGTGCACCGTGGCCTGCAGCACTCGACGTTCTCGGCGGCGGCGCTGGCCAGTGTCCGCAAGCGCGGCTGGGCGCAGAGCGTGGGCGAACGCGAGCCGGGCGTCGCCTCGGTGTCAGCGGCCGTCCGCTCACCATCGGGCAAGGTGGTGGCCGCGGTCTCGGTGTCCGGGCCGCTGGAGCGGCTGAGCCGCACACCCGGCCGGATGCACGCGCCTGCGGTCATGGCGGCCGCCGAGCGCATGTCACAGTCGCTGCGGCGCTCGGGCGAGTGACCGACTACCTGCACGGTCACGCCGAGCCCGTGCTGGCCGGGCACCGGCGCCGCACGGCGGAAGACTGCTGCGCGTACCTGCTCCCCCGGCTGCGCGGGGACGAGACGCTGCTGGACGTCGGATGCGGGCCTGGCACCATCACCCTCGGGCTGGCGCGCCACCTTGCCCGCGGAGCGGTGGTCGCGTTCGACCCCGCCGCGGAGGCGGTGGCCGAGGCGCGGTCGCACGTCGCCGCCGCCGGGGTGGTCAACGTCCGGGTGGAGCAGGCCGACGTGCACACGATCCGCCTCGACGAGCCGGTCCACGTCGTGCACGCCCATCAGGTGCTGCAGCATGTGAGCGACCCGGTCGGCACTCTGCAGGCCATGGCTGCACACCTGCGCCCGGGAGGTGTGGTGGCGGTGCGCGACGCCGACTATGACGCGATGTCGTGGTGGCCCCGCCTGCCGGAGCTGGACGAGTGGCGAACGCTCTACCGGGCGACGGCACACGCTCTCGGCGCCGAGCCGGACGCCGCCCGGGTCCTGCCGGCGTGGTGCCGGGCAGCAGGGCTCGTAGACGTGCAGCCCTCACTGGGCACGTGGTTGTACGCGACGCCAGACGATCGCGGCCAGTGGGCCGAGATGTGGGCACGGCGGGCGATCGAGTCGAGCTTCGCCACCCATGCCGTCCGGCTCGGGCTGGCCGGAGCAGCTGACCTCGCCCGCATCGCGGCCGGATGGCGCGCCTGGGGCGAACATCCGGACGGGTGGCTCGCGATACTGCATGGTCAGGTGATCGCCCGGGCGTGACGGCGTTGATCAGGAGTGCCAGGTCGTCCCCTGACCCGCGGTGAACCGCTCGGGCCCGGCGGCTCAGAACAGCGCGGCGCCTTCCAGCGCAAGCAGCTGCCGCTTGCGGTCCACGCCGCCCGCGTAGCCGGTCAAGGCTCCCTTGCTGCCGACCACCCGGTGGCAGGGCACCACGATCGCCAGTGGATTGGCACCGTTGGCCAGCCCCACCGCCCGCGCGCCGTGACCGGTCAGTCCCAGTCCGCCGGCGATGGCGCCGTAGGTGGTGGTGCTTCCGTACGGGATGTCACGCAATGCCGACCAGACCTGCTGGCGGAACGCTGAGCCTGTCGGCGCGAGCGGCAGCTCGAAGCTCTTCCGGTCGCGCGAGAAGTACTCGCCGAGCTGCTGGACGGCGGCACGCAGTACTGGATGGTCGTCGTCACGCTCGCCGGCCACCGGTGGGTGCGGGGTGAAGCTCACGGAGGTGAGTCCCTCGTCGTCGGCAGCGAGCAGCAGCTCGCCGACAGGGCTTGTCATGGTGGTCCAGCAGACAGTCGTCATGAGACGTCCTTCGTGGGGTCGTTCGCCGGGGCGCGGGACGGAAAGAGAGCTGCAGTGCGAGCCGACATGACAGGCGGAGTCGGAGCCGACATGCGGGCTGCGGCTCGACCGGTCGGCAGGTCGGGCCAGCGAGCATCGAGCACGCGGTGCCACAGGTACAGGCAGGCGTACGACCCCCACGGCTGCCAGCCGGCGCGCCGGTGGCGAAGGGCGGCCACGGCCTCGGCCCCGCGGAGCCCGACCGCGGCGTGCAGCCCCACATCGGTGTCGAGCACCACATCGGGGTCGCCGAGGCCGCGCATCGCGACGTAGCCGGCGGTCCAGGGGCCGATCCCGGGTACGGCCAGCAGCGCGGCCAGCACCTCGGCGCGGGGCGCGCCGCGGTCGAGCACGACCACGCCTGATGCCACCGCCTCGGCCAGCGCGACCAGCGTGCGGCCCCGCGACCGCGGTCCGGCCACGACGCGGGGGCCGGCCTCGGCGACCGCCTCCGCGGTCGGGAACAGATGGGTCAGCCCGCCGCTGGGCGTCGGCACCGGCTCACCGACCGCCGCCACGAGCCGGGCGGTGAGAGTACGCGCGGCGGCAAGACTGACCTGCTGTCCCAGCACAGCCCGCGCCGCCAGCTCGAACCCGTCGGGATGACCGGGGACACGCAGCCCGGGATGACGCCGCAGGTCGCCGGCGAGGTCACCGTCGCGGCCCAGCGCCTCGTGCACCGCGGCCGGGTCGGCGTCGAGGTCGGCCAGCCGGCGGCACCGCTCGACGGCTGCCCCGACATCCCGCAGGTCGGACAGGTGCAGCTCGCAGCGCACCGCGGGCCCAGCGGTCGGGCCGGGATCCGGCGACAGCGCCAACCGGCCGCCACCGTGCGGCAGGCGCAGGGTGCGACGGTAGACCTCCGGGTCGCCGTCGGCCCCCACGTCCTCGATCCCGGCGACCGCGTGCAGCCGGAGGAAGTGCACGAGTGCTCGCCCGTCGAAGGGCGCCCGGCACGCGAGCCTGAGCTCGATCCGGCCGGACTGCTCGGGTCGGCGGGGCCGGCCGGGCTGGCCGAGCTGGTCGAGCTGGTCGAGCTGGTCGAGCTGGTCGACATGGCCGGAGCGAGGGCGGCGCAACGCACCGGGCGGTACCCCGTAGACCTCCTGCATGGTGGCGTTGAACTGCCGGACGCTGGTGAAGCCGGCGGCAAACGCGACGTCGGCCATCGACATCGACGTCGCCTCGACCAGTGTCCGCGCGGTCTGTGCCCGGCGGGCTCTGGCCAGAGCGAGTGGACCCGCACCGAGCTGTCCCTTCAGCAGCCGGTGCAGCTGGCGCTGGCTGTAGCCGAGCCGCCCCGCCAGACCGGGCACTCCCTCCCGGTCGACCACCCCGTCACCGATCAGCCGCATCGCGCGGCCGGAGACGGCGGCGGCGACGTCCCAGTCGGGGGATCCCGGCACCGCCTCGGGCCGGCAGCGGCGGCAGGCGCGGAAACCGGCGTCCTGGGCGGCGGCCGCGCTGGGGTAGAAGCGGGTGTTCTCCCGGCGGGGGGTGCGGGCCGGACAGCTGGGCCGACAGTAGATGCCGGTGGAGGTCACACCCACGTAGAACACGCCGTCGAAACGGCGGTCGCGGCCGGTCAGCACCCGGTAGCAGCTGTCAGGATCGGTGAGCATGCCACCATCCTGACCCATCCCGCGAACAGTCTCTGGCGGGAATCGGACACCGCCGTCCTTGGCTCGCGCCGGCGCACCATCCCCTCCGCGGTGCCCCGACGCACGTGACGGTCCGGCCCTCCAACGCGTCGGATCGTTGGCGGGGTCCGGACGCACCGCACCCCCGGTCGGAGAACCGGGGGTGCGACTGAGATGTAGCCCCGACGGGATTCGAACCCGCGCTACCGCCTTGAGAGGGCGGCGTGCTAGGCCGCTACACAACGGGGCCAGCGGGGCGAACTCTACCGACAACGCGGAGCTCGACCTCGCTGGGGTACTAGGACTCGAACCTAGACTAACTGGACCAGAACCAGTCGGGCTGCCAATTACCCCATACCCCATGGGTGCCCACGTCCGCCGCAACTGCTCCCGCGCCCGGGCCGACGACGGACTCTACCGGAGCGTCCGCGTGCCGCCCAAACCCTGCCCCGACTACGGAAGCACGGCCGCGAGCCGGGCCAGGGACCGCTCGCGTCCCAGCAGCTCCAGGGACTCGAACAGCGGGGGCGACACCCGCTTGCCGGTGACCGCGACGCGTACCGGCCCGAAGGCCAGCCGCGGCTTGCGGCCCAGCCCCTCGACCAGCGCCTGGCGGAGCCTGTCCTCGATCGCGGGGGTCTGCCAGGTGTCGATCGTGGCCAAGGCGTCATGCGCCGCGCGGACCGTCTCCAGCCCCTGCTCGTCGAGCACCTTCGCGGCGTCGTCGGGGTCGACTCTGAACGCCTCGTCCTCGACGAACAGGAACGCCAGCATCTCGACCGCCTCGCCCAGCACCGCGACCCGCTCCTGCACCAGCGGCGCAGCGGCGGCCAGCAGCGCGCCGCGGCGCTCGTCGACGACGTCGGCCACCGGCTCGGCTCCGAGCAGCCCGGCCCGCCGCAGGTACGGCGTCAGCCGCCGCGCGAACTCCTCGCCGTCGAGCAACCGCAGATGAGTGGCGTTGATGGCCTCGCACTTCTTGGGGTCGAACCGCGCCGGGTTGGGATTGACCCGGGCGATGTCGAAAGCGTCCACCATCTCGTCCAGGCTGAAGATGTCGCGGTCCTCCGCGATCGACCAGCCCAGCAACGCGAGGTAGTTGAGCAGGCCCTCGGGGACGTACCCCGCCTCGCGATAGCCCAGCAGGTTGGACTCGGGGTCACGTTTGGACAGCTTGCGGTTCCCCTCACCCAGCACGAACGGCAGGTGCCCGAACACAGGTGGCCCGGTCCCGATCCCGATCGCCGCGAGCGCCTCGTACAACGCGATCTGGCGGGGCGTCGAGCTGAGCAGGTCCTCGCCCCGCAGGACGTGGGTGATCTCCATCAACGCGTCGTCGACCGGGTTCACCAGCGTGTACAGCGACTGCCCGTTGGCGCGCACCAGCACGAAGTCGGGCACGTGCTCGGCGGCGAACGAGATCTCGCCGCGGACGAGGTCGGTGAAGGTGATGTCGCGGTCGGGCATTCGCAGCCGCAGCACCGGCCGGCGGCCGGCATCCTCGTACGCGGTGACCTGGTCCTCGTCGAGGTCGCGACAGTGCCCGTCGTACCCCGGTGGTCGGCTGTCCGCCCGGGCCCGCTCACGGCGCTCGTCGAGCTCCTCCTGCGAGCACCAGCAGCGGTACGCGTGACCGGCGGCCAGCAGGCGCGCGGCGACGTCGGCGTAGATCCCGCCACGCTGGGACTGGCGGTAGGGACCGTGGTCGCCACCGATCTCCGGCCCCTCGTCCCAGTCCAGGCCGAGCCAGCGCATGACGTCGAGGAGCAGCGTGTAGCTGTCCTCGGTGTCGCGCGCCGCGTCGGTGTCCTCGATCCGGAACACGAAACTGCCGCCGTGGTGACGCGCGAAGGCCCAGTTGAACAGCGCGGTCCGTGCCAGGCCCACATGAGGGTTGCCGGTCGGCGACGGGCAGAAGCGCACCCGGACCGGGGCGCCGGCGGATGCAGCACCGGAGGTGTCAGTCATGGGCCACGACCGGGTTGACCAGCGTCCCGATGCCGTCGACCGTGACCGAGACCCGGTCGCCGACCACCATCGGCCCCACCCCGGCCGGCGTACCGGTGAGGATGAGGTCACCCGGTAGGAGCGTCATCACGCTGGAAACGTACGACACCAGCGTCGGCACGTCGAAGATCATCAGAGAGGTGCGGCCGTCCTGGCGGACCTCGTCTCCCACTGTCGTGGTGATGCGGAGGTCGGAGACGTCGAGGTCGGTCTCGATCCACGGACCGATGGGGCAGAACGAGTCGTAGCCCTTGGCCCGCGCCCAGGTGGCGTCCTGCTTCTGGAGGTCGCGCGCGGTGACGTCGTTGGCCACCGTGTAGCCGCGCACCACCTCCGCCACCCGCTCGACCGCGACGTCCTTGCAGATGCGCCCGATCACGACGGCGAGCTCACCCTCATGGTGGAGGTCGGACGTTGCCGCGGGGTAGACGATCGGGTCACCCGGCCCGATGACGCTCGTGTTCGGCTTGAGGAAGATCAGCGGCTGGTCGGGGAGCTCGTGGGCGAGCTCGGCGGCGTGCTCGGCGTAGTTCCGGCCGATGCCGACGACCTTGCTGCGTGGGATGACCGGGGCGAGCAGCCGGACGTCCTCGACGGGGTGGCGGTCGCCGGTCAGCTCGACGCCCGCGTACATCGGGTCGCCGGCCAGGGTGGCCACGACCTCGACACCGTCGGCCGTCCCCACCAGTCCGAACCTCGGCTCGGCGCCGTCACTGCTGAACCTCGCGATACGCACGCCCGCGAGCGTAACTACCGTGCCGACCGTGGCGTCCTGCACCCGCGCGGTCGACGATGTGCGCTCGCGGGTGGACGCCGGCTCAGCTCAGTCCCTGGTCATCTCGACCAGCGCGGTCAGCGTGCGCCAGTTGCGCGCAGTGCCCTCCACCCCGAGGCGACGCGCGAGCCATGCGGGCGAGACCTTGCTGCCCTGGATGCCCTGCCCGTAGTCGACGACGACCTCCTCGCCGCGCACGGCGATCTGCTCCGGCACGTCCGCGGCGCATACCGCCTCGACAGCGGCCGGCTCGGGGGTGGCGAGCAGATGGCAGACCTGGACGAGCTGCGGCCGCTGCGCCGCGGCGTCCGGGAACGGGTTCCAGGCGAGCACCTCGCGCAGCTCGGGCGGGGTGCGCACCACCACCGGCGTGTCGACGCCGAAGTGCTCGGCCACTGTCATGCGGACGAGGGCGGCCACCCGCTCCCGGCTGCGGTGCGACGACCGTGCGACGACGTTGCCGCTCTGCACGTACGTGCGGACCTCGTCGAAGCCGCCCTGCTCCAGCACATCGCGAAGCACCGCCATCGACACCTTGTTGCGTGCCCCCAGGTTGACGGCTCGCAGCAGGCACACCCAGACCGCCATGGACGTCAGGCTAGTGGGGGGTCAGCCGACTCCGGCCCGGCGCAGCCCGTAGGTGACGGCGTCGCGCAGCGCCTGCCACGAGGCCTCGATGATGTTGTGGCCGACGCCGACGGTGGTCCAGGTGTCCGAGCCGTCCGTGGTCTGGATCAGCACCCGGATCACGGCGTCGGTCCCGTGGCCCTGGTCGAGGATGCGGACGCGGTAGTCGATCAGCTCGAACGCCGACACCTGTGGGTAGGCGCGCCCGATCGCCTGCCGCAGTGCCTGGTCCAGGGCGTTCACCGGACCGTTGCCCTCACCGGTCGTGACGAGACGCTCGCCTGCCGCGCGCAGCTTGACCGTGGCCTCGGACAGGGCCTCCTCTTCCGGTGCGGCGGCTGAGTCGGTGATGACCCGCCACGACTCGACGTCGAAGTACGTCGGACGGGTGCCCTCGACCTCCTCGGCCAGCAGCAGCTCGAACGAGGCGTCGGCGGCCTCGAACGTGTAGCCGGCCTGCTCCATGCGCTTCACCCGGTCGATGACCCGGCTCACCACGGCGGGGTCCCCGCTGAGGTCGAAGCCGAGCTCCTTTCCCTTGAGCTCGATGCTGGCCCGCCCCGCCATCTCCGACACGAGCAGGCGCATGTCGTTGCCGACGAGGGCAGGCTCGACGTGCTGGTAGAGGTCGGGGTCGACCCTGATCGCGCTGGCGTGCAGCCCGGCCTTGTGCGCGAACGCCGACACCCCCACGTACGGCTGGCGTGATGCAGGCGGCACGTTGGTGACCTCGGCGATCGCGTGAGCGAGCCGGGTCGCGTCCGCAAGGGCGGCTGGCGGCAGCACCCTGCGCTGCTGCTTGAGCTCGAGATTCGCGACCACCGTGAGCAGGTCGGCGTTGCCGGTGCGCTCGCCGTAGCCGTTGACGGTGCCCTGGACATGGGAGGCACCCGCATCCACCGCGGCCAGCGTGTTGGCCACCGCGCAGCCGGTGTCGTTGTGGCAGTGGATGCCCAACCGGGCTCCGGTGGCGGCGCCCACGTCTGCCACCGCCTCGGTGATGCTCGTCGGCAGCATCCCGCCGTTGGTGTCGCACAGCACGACGACCTCGGCGCCTGCCCCGGCCGCGGTGCGGACCACCTCCAGCGCGTACGTGCGGTCGTCGGCCCAGCCGTCGAAGAAGTGCTCGAGGTCGACGAACACCCGCTGCCCCTCGGCGCACAGGTGCTCCACCGTGTCCCGGACCATGGCGAGGTTCTCCGCGACCGAGGTGCGCAACGCACGGTCGACGTGGCCGACGTGGCTCTTGGCCACGAGACACACGACCGATGCCCCGGAGTCGCGTAGGGCCGCCACCTGCGGGTCGTCGGAGGCCCACGCCCCGGGGCGCCGGGTGGCCCCGAAGGCGGCCAGCAGCGCGTGCTTGAGCAGCAGCTCGGAACGCGCCCGCGCGAAGAACTCGGTGTCCTTGGGCACCGCACCGGGCCATCCGCCCTCGATGAAACCCACTCCCAGCTCGTCGAGGTGACCGGCGATGGCGAGCTTGTCGGCGACCGAGAGGTTGAGTCCCTCCTGCTGAGCACCGTCACGCAGGGTGGTGTCGTAGACGTGGAACGTGTCGTCGGTCCTGTCGAGCATGTCGAGGCTCCGGTTCGAGGGCAGAAAAAAACCTCTCGTGGAGTACGAGAGGTCGGCGCGCCGGGCCGGGGGGAGGCCAGGCGCGCTAGCTAATGATCGCGCGGTGGTGCGTGGTCACGTCGCTCACCCTACAGCGGGGCGTCCGCCGCCGGGAACCACGTCGTCCCGACACCCTGGACGTATCCGATGGTGCCGGCGGCCACAGCGGCCAGCAGCCAGATCACCGCGATCGCCCACGCCCCCGCTGAGGCGCCGCGGCTGACGGTCCGAGCTGCAGGGCGGTGCAGGACGTGCCCGCCGGGGCCCCGCCACATCACCAGCGCGAACGCGACCGCGCCTGCCCAGACCAGCCGACGGGTCTCCACCGAGGCCAGGTGCAGGAGGCCGTCGACCAGTGCCGCGGCCAGGAGCGCGGCGCCGACCAGCACCGTGGCGTGCGCGATGCCGGCCGCGGCGTGCCAGGGTGCGAGGAACGTGGCGACCACTCCGTCGCCCCTACGCACGCCGCGCACCGAACGGCGGCGGCGGCGCGCCTCCACTGCTCGGTCCCACGTGACCAGGCCGGCCACGAGAAGCCACCCGACAGCCACCGTGACGTACGGGGCGGCCGCGAACAGCGCCACGACGAGCACCGACAGCAGCCCGGCGATGGCGGCTGCCGCTATCCGCTCGGTCCAGGACCGGGGTGGCCGCTCCGGCGCGGGCGGTCCGATCAGTGGGGGATGCGAGGCGCCGACAACGTCGGGGCCCCACTCGAGCTGCGGCGGCGCTGCGTCCATGACGGTCGTCCGCGGGCCGGACCGGTCCTGCGCATCCTGGTGCTGCTCATGGTCCGGGTCGTTCAGCTCGTCGGCGTGGCCGTCGGCCTCCCCGGCCCGGTCGTAGACCCCGCCGGCCTGGTCGGGCGCCGCAGCGGCCGGAACCGCAGGCGAAGGGCCGGCTCCGGGGACCGTCTCCGCCACGGCGGGCGCGGCATCGACGACGGCGGTGGCTGCGGCTCCACCCGGAGGGGTGTTCGCCGGGGCGCTCCGCTTCCCGCCGTCCGGTCCTGAGCCGGCCGGCGCCACCTGTGGCGGCTGCGGTGCCGCCGGGACGTGCACGGTCGCCGGTGCACCGTTGGCCGAGCCGGCGAGCCAGCCGGCCAGCACGGTCGCGGGCGGACGCGCCCACGGGTCTTCGTCGAGGCACCGCACCAGCACCTCGACGAGATCGCCGGGGACGCCCTCGAGCTCGTAGGCGTTACGGCGCACCCGGTCGAGGAGCACCGACTGGGGACCGCGTCCGAACGGGCTGGTGCCACGGCAGGCAAAGGCGACCGTCGAGGCCCACGAGTGCACGTCGGTGGCGGGACCCGGCTCCTCCCCCAGCGCGATCTCGGGGGTGAGGTAGGCCGGTGTGCCCATCATCCAGCCGGTCATGGTGACCGAGGCGTCCTCGGCGGCCCGGGCGAGCCCGAAGTCGATGAGCACGGGATCGTGGCCCTCGAGCAGGACGTTGGACGGCTTGACGTCGCGGTGCATCACCCCGACGGCGTGCACCGCGGCGAGCGCTTCGGCCAGACCGCCCGCGAGCTGCAGCACAGCCGGCCCCCGCAGTGGCCCGTACTCGTTGATGTAGTCGCTGAGCGACAGGCCGGGGACGAAGCGTGTGACGACGAACGGTGTGGGGCCCCAGGGGTCGGCATCGAGGAACTCGGCGACCCGGTCGCTGCGCACCCGCTGTAGTGAGGCCACCTCGCGGGCCAGGCGGGCTCGTCCCTCGCCGTTCCCCACCACATGCGGGCGCAGGACCTTGACCGCCACCCGGCGGCCGTCCGGTCCGCTGGCGAGGTGCACGACGCCCATGCCGCCCTCACCGATGGTGCGCAGCAGGCGGTAGCGGCCGAGCACGGCCGGTCCCGACGTCGCTGAGCTCACGACCAAACGGTAGCCGCCGCTCAGACCACGCGGTGCATCCAGCCGTGCTCGTCAGCCGCGCGACCGTACTGCACGTCCACCAGGGCCTGTCGGACCTCGGCCGTGACCGGGCCGGCCGCACCGGCATGGGTGACGCTGCTGTCCACCTCGCCACCGCGCCAGCACAAGCGCCCCACCGGGGTGACCACCGCTGCCGTGCCGCAGGCGAACACCTCGGTCACCTCGCCCGAGCGGACACCGTCGCGCCACTCGTCGATGCCGACCGCACGCTCCTCCACCTTGTGCCCCAGGCCGTCGAGCAGCGTGTGGACCGCGTCCCGGGTGACACCGGCCAGGATCGAGCCGCTGAGCTGCGGGGTGACGATCGAGCCGTCGTCGCGGACGAAGTACAGGTTCATCCCGCCGAGCTCCTCGACCCAGCGCCGCTCGACCGCGTCGAGGAACACCACCTGCGCGCACCCGTGCTGGTTCGCCTCCTGCTGCGCCGCCAGGCTGGCGGCGTAGTTGCCACCGCACTTGGCGGCCCCGGTGCCACCGGGCGCCGCCCGCGTGTACTCCTCCGACAGCCACAGGGACACCGGCTTCAGGCCGCCCGGGAAGTAGGCCCCGGCGGGCGAGGCGATCACGCAGAACGTCACGTGCTCGGCCGGACGGACGCCGAGGAACACCTCGGAGGCGAACATGAACGGCCGCAGGTACAGACTCGTCTCCGCACCGCGAGGGACCCAGGCGACGTCGGTGCGTACGAGGGTGTCGACGGCCTCGAGGAACAGGTCGGCGGGCAGCTCCGGCAACGCCATCCGCCGGGCCGAGCGCTGCATCCGGGCGGCGTTGTCCGCGGGGCGGAACGTCCACACCGAGCCGTCGTCGTGCGCGTACGCCTTCAGCCCCTCGAAGATCTCCTGGGCGTAGTGAAACACCGCGGTGGCCGGGTCGAGACTCAGCGGCCCATAGGGCTGTACCCGGACGTCGTGCCAGCCGTCGGCGACCGTCCACTCGGCCAGGACCATGTGGTCGGTGAAGTGCAGTCCGAAACCCGGATCAGCCAGGATCTGCTCGCGTCGGGCCTCGTTGACCGGGTGGGGATGCGCCTCGATCTTCATGTCAGCACGTTAACCGACGCCACCCGGCCGGCAATGGCCTCGCCGACAGCACGGGTGCTGCGTGCCGCGCCCCCCCGGGCGGCCAGGTCGGCCGACACCGCCTCCTCGATCCGGCGGGCCGCCGACGGAAGACCCAGGTGCTCGGCCAGGAGGGCCGCCGAGAGGATGGCCGCCGTCGGGTCGGCCACCCCCTGACCGGCGATGTCCGGCGCGGAGCCGTGGACCGGCTCGAACATGCTGGGGGTCTCGCGTCCGGGGTTGATGTTGGCGCTGGCCGCTAGGCCCATCCCCCCGCTGATGGCCGCGGCCAGGTCGGTGAGGATGTCGCCGAACAGGTTGTCGGTGACGATCACGTCGAAGCGGGCCGGGTCGGTGACGAGGAAGATGGTGGCTGCGTCGACGTGCAGATAGTCGACGCTGACGTCGGGGAACTCCGCCCCCACGGCACGTACGGCCGATGACCAGAGGCCCCCGGCGTGCACGAGCACGTTGGTCTTGTGCACCAGCGTGAGCCGCCGACGGGGCCGGGCGGCAGCCCGTCGGAACGCGTCACGTACGACTCGCTCGATGCCGAACGTGGTGTTGACGCTCACCTCCGTCGCGATGGCGTGCTCGGTGTCGGGACGTACCACGCCCCCGTTCCCGACGTACGGCCCCTCCGTGCCCTCGCGGATGACGACGAAGTCGACCGGGCCGGGGTCGCGAAGCGGCGAGGCCACTCCCGGCCACAGCCTGGTCGGCCTGAGGTTGACGTGGTGGTCGAGGGCGAACCGCAGCCGGAGCAGCAGGCCACGCTCGAGCAGGCCGGGGGGCAGGTTGGCGTCACCGGGGCGTCCGCCCACGGCCCCCAGCAGGATCGCGTCGTGCTGGCTGATCTCCGCCAGCACCGAGTCGGGCAGCACCTCACCGGTGGCCAGGTACCGCTCGGCGCCCAGCTCGTACCGGTGCGCGTCGAGGACCACACCATCGGGCTCGGTGGCCGCGCGCAGCACCTGAAGCGCCTCGGACGTGACTTCCGGGCCGATGCCGTCGCCCGGCACCAGGGCGATCGTGAACGACGTCGTCATGAGAGGAGGTGGGTCCGTTCGGTCGTGGTCGGTTCGGTCGGCGGTTCGGCCGGCGGATCAGTTGTCGTCGGGCCGAGGCCCGCCGTTGTCGCGCAGGTCGAGCGCGGACTGCACGGCGCGGGCGCCCCCGGCGGCTCCGGCGCGGTCGCTCGGCTCGCCCCGGTGCTGCGAGTAGCCCCAGTCGGCGGGGTACATGTCGTACATGGTGTGCGGGTCCTCTCGGATCGGTGGGCTGGGGAAGCGTCGCTTCCCAGGGCCGAGTCCCGACCGAGGGACCGGCAACCGACGGATCACGTCGGGCCGGGGGCTACTCGGGGGTGCGGGTCGAGCGGGGTGGTGCTCGCTGTCGCTGCGGGACTCCGGCCAACGGGAACGCCGAACGCCGCAGCGGGGGGTCGGCCTGTTAACAGACCCCGCTACGGCGGCGAAGGATGGCTACGAACTTCCGCATGACACAGGCACCGTACGACGTCTGCACGCCGGTCGCCGCACGAACCGCGGATGCGTCTCGGATGACGGGACAGAGCTGGGCGGCTGGCCGAGCGCTGGCGCAGGCCGCAGCTGTCGCCGGTCCGGAGAACCTCCACCAGACTCGGCGCAGCGGCGTGGGCGACCACGACGCGCTACCCACGCGCTATCTGTCTCGGGCGAGTCGTGGTCGGATGAGAGCCCGCGGACGAAGGAGACCGACATGTGCACCGAGCACGTAGGCAGGGCGAGCGGGAAGGCGGTCACGAGGCGAGCGGCCGTCACCGGTGGTGCGGCGCTCGCCGCCTCCGGCGTGGCGGCGCTGTCCCGGCCGTCCGCGGCGGCAGCGACCTCGGGTGCACTGACCGCCGCCCGGCATGGCCTGGTCGACCTGACCCACCCGCTCACCACGACATTCCCGGTGTACGCCCTGGGCGAAGAGGCAGTGCGGCGAACGGCGACAACGATCGAGGACGACGGCTACTACATGCAGCGCTGGCGCCTGTACGAGCACACCGGCACGCACGTCGACGCGCCGGCGCACTTCAGTCCGGGCGGCCGCTACGCCACACAGCTCACCGTCCAGGAGCTCCGGGCGCCCGCCGCGGTCATCGACATCTCGAGGCGTGCGGCCCGCAATCCCGACACCGTCGTCACGGTCGACGACCTGCGCGCCTATGAGCGACGGTACGGTCGCATCCCTGGGGGAGCAGCCGTGCTCATGCACTCAGGATGGGCCGACAAGGTCGAAGACCCGGACGCGTACCGCGGCGTCGACGAGGACGGCAACCTGCACTTCCCCGGTTTCGGTGCGGCAGCGTGCGAGTGGCTGGTCCACAAACGTGGCGTTGCCTGCCTGGGTGTCGACACCTTGAGCACCGACCGTGGCCTGTCGACGACGTTCGCCGTGCACGTCACCCTGGCCGAGGCCGACCGCTACGGGCTGGAGAACCTGGCCGGTCTCAGCTCCCTGCCGCCGTGCGGCGCGAGCATCACCGTCGGACTCATCCCGCTCGAGGAAGGCTCCGGCGGCCCCGCACGCGTTGTCGCGCGCTGGTGAACGCGGGAGCAGTACGGACCTGGGTCCTGCCCCACCGGAGTACCGCCACGCAGACGAGGACGGCGGCAAAGCACCATAGCCGCGGCAGGTGAAGCTGCAGCTGGCACCCGCCAACGGGGGGCAGGGTCAACTGCACCGTCGGGGGATTCTCCGGGGATGCTCCGACCGGGAGTGAACGTCGACGATGGCAAGTGGCACGCCGCCAGCTGCTGGCGCGAGGGCGCTCGGATCGGTCTCACCGTCGACGGAACGACTCGGACCGGCACCTTCGACGCCGGCATGATCGTCAGCCGTGAACCGGTCCGGGTGGGCAACAAGTCCAGCTCCACCGGCGCGTTGGATCAGCACCTCGGAGCCAACGACTGCTCGGTGTACCTGATCGGTGCGAACGCCAGAGCCGACGCCGCCCGCCTCTCCCCCTGCTGAGAGCTCGGGGACCCCGGGCGCCTGTGCCACAATCCCAGCGGTGAGCATGCCCCCCGACGTACCACCGATCGTCGCGCGGTCGCTCGACCTCTCCCGACGCGAGGGGTTTCTCCGCTCGTGCCGCCACGAGACCGGACGGCTGCTCGCCACGCTCGCCGCGTCGCGTGACGGCACGCTCGCGGAGTTCGGCACCGGCTGCGGCGTGGGGTCGGCGTGGCTGACCAGCGGCCTGCGTACCCGCGCCCGACTGGTGACCGCCGAGCTGGACACCGCCATGGCCGGCAAGGTCCAGGAGCTGTTCGCCGACGAGCCTCAGGTCGAGGTGCTGGCTGCCGACTGGAGCGCCCTGACCACGTACGCCCCGTTCTCGCTGCTGTTCGTGGACAGCACCGAGCCCAAGCAGGGTGGGCGCGACCTGGTCGCCGACCTGGTCGACTCGGGAGGGATGGTGGTGCTCGACGACTTCACCCCCTGCACGACGTGGCCACCCGTCTATGCCGGCCGGATCGACACCCTGCGCGAGCAGTGGCTCACCGACCCTCGCTTCACCACCGTCGATGTCATGGTCGCCCAGGACGCGTCCGTACTGGTGGCCACTCGCCGCTGAGCCGCCTTCGGGGGCGGAGTTTTCGCAGGGTGGGCTGCGAAACTGTCACTATCGGGGCGCTGCAGCGCTGGAGAGGCGACGTCTTCGCTGTGCCAGTGGGGGTCGGACTCACCTGGTCCCCACCGGCTGGTCACGACTCACCTGGTGTCGCCCGCAGCCGGACCGGCGGCGGATCCCGTCGCCTCCACGTTCAGGGGCACCCGGTCCGCGGGGAGCTCGACAGTGAGTCGGGGCAGGAACACCTGGACCAGGGGGCCGATCATCAGGGCGTAGAGCACGGTGCCCACGCCGACCACACCGCCGAGCAGCCAGCCGAGGGCCAGCACGGTCAGCTCGAGACTGGTGCGCACCAGCCGAATGCTGCGCCCGGTCCGCCGGACCAGTCCGGTCATCAACCCGTCGCGCGGCCCGGCGCCGAACTGCGAGCCGATGTACATCCCTCCGGCCAGACCGTTGAGCACGATGCCGCCGATCAGGAGCCCGATCCGGGCCGGCAGGGAGTCCGGCGTGCTGAGCAGCGCCAGGCCGAGGTCGGTCACCAGGCCGATCACGATGGCGTTGGCCACGGTCCCCAGGCCCGGCCACTGCCGCAGCGGGATCCACAACGCCAGCACGAACAGGCCGACCACGATCACGACGGTGCCGAATGACAGACCCATCCACCGGGACACGCCGTCGTGAAAGACGTCCCACGGATCCAGCCCGAGCTCGGAGCGCACCATCATCGCCATCGACCAGCCGTAGAGAGTCAGCCCGGCGAACAGCTGCACGAGCCGGCGCCCCGTACGCCCGGCCGTCAGCTGCTGCCGCGGGGTGAGGTCTGCCAGCTGGCGACCAGGCGGGCGAGATGCTGACGCCCCGGGAGTCGTGGACCCCCCGACCCCGGGCATGCTGGGCGGGGGAACGGTACGAGTGCGCCATGCCATACCGTTCAGTCTTCCCGGAAATGGACTGACATCCGATAGCCACTTCTGCGACAGTGGCCTGCATGGTGTGGACCCGGATCTCCCCTGACCGACTGGCCGTACTGCTGGGCGAGCTCCCGACCGGGGTGCCGGCCTATCAGGCGCTCGCCGCCAGGGTGCGCCGGCTGGCAGCGGAGGGCCGGCTCGCGCGCGACACCCAGCTGCCCTCGGAGCGTGCGCTCGCGGTGGCCTTGGGAGTGAGCCGTACCACCGTCACCCGGGCCTACGACGCGCTCGTCGAGACCGGGTATGCCGCGGCGCGCCAGGGCTCAGGCACGGTCGTGGACATCCCGGGTAGTGCCCTCGGCGCGCTCGGCGGTCTCCTCACGGCAAGGTCGGCGGTCGACGGCGTCATCGACCTGACCTGCGCCGCCCCGGCAGCCGTGCCCGACACCCACGCTGCCCTGGGGTGGGCGGTGGACCAGATGCCGGCGCAGGTGCGCGGCAGTGGCTACTACCCCGAGGGCCTGCCTGCGCTCCGTGAGGCGATCGCGGCCCGCTACTGCGAGCGCGGGCTGGCCACCTCGGCCGATGAGGTGGTGGTGACCACGGGCGCCTTGGCCGGCCTGGCCATCGTCAGCCGGCTTCTGGTGACGCCGGGCGACCGGGTGCTGACCGAGTCACCGTCCTATCCCAACGCCATGGAGACCCTGCGCAGTGCGCACGGGCGCATCATCGGGCACTCGGTCGACTCGAGCGGCTGGGACGTCCCTGCGCTCGAGACCACGCTGCGGCGCGCCACACCCCGACTGGCCCTGCTGATGCCCGACTTCCATAACCCCACCGGCGCCGTCATGAGCGAGACGGACCGCGAACGGGTGGCCCGCGCGCTGGCGCGTACGGGAACGACCGCGGTCATCGACGAGAGCAGCGCCGAGCTGCTCCTCGATCCGGGGGCCGGCCCCCTGCCTCGCCCGTTCGCCGCGTACCAGGCTGGTGGCCGCGCCAATGTGGTCACCGTCGGGAGTGCCAGCAAGTTGCTTTGGGGTGGTCTACGGATCGGCTGGATCCGCGCACCGCGGCGGCTGGTGCCCGCACTGGTCGAGGCCCGCGTGACCATGGACCTCGGATCGTCGGTGCTGGAGCAGCTGGCAGTGACCTATCTCTTCGAGCGTCTGAGCCCGGCGCTCGCGGCCCGGCAGGAGGGGCTGCGGCGTAGCCGCGACACGCTGGCGGCCCTGCTGGCTGAGCACCTTCCGACGTGGTCGGTGCCCGTGCCCAGCGGGGGGCTGAACCTGTGGTGCCGGCTGCCCGGCGGCTACAGCTCGGCGCTGGCGGAGGCCGGCGCACGGGCGGGGCTGCTGCTGGTGCCCGGTGGGCGCTTCTCCGTCGACGGCGGGCTGGAGGCCCAGCAGCGACTGCCGTTCACGTTGGACGCCCCTGTCTATGTCGAGGCAGTACGCCGGCTCGTGAGTGCAGATGCCGAGGCGCAGCGCACGGGGCGGGTGCCGCGGACGCGAGACGACAGCCGCCCTCTGATCGCCTGACCGGACTCGCCTGACCGGATCCTCCCCTGACCAGACCCTCGCCTGGCCGGACCTCGCCTGCCGGCCACTCGCCGCCGGTGCGCGAGCTGCGCGGCGGAGCGCGCCCTGCCGCCTGTCGGCTAGGCGAGATCCACGCGGCGCACCCACTCGGCGTCCATGGCGACGTGGATGTCCTCGATGACCTCTGACGAGACTGCGGAGTCGACGGCCATGGCGACCAGGGCCTGGCCGCCGCGACGGTCCCGGCTCACCTGCATGCCGGCGATGTTGACCCCGGCGTCCCCGAGGATGTTGCCGACGGTGCCGATCATGCCCGGACGGTCCTCGTACTGGGCGAGGACGAGATGCTCGGTCGGCTCGATCTCGACGTCGTAGCCGTCGATCTCGACCAGCCGCTCGCGCTGCTGGATACCCACCAGGGTGCCGGACACCGAGACCTGGCTGCCGTCCGCACGAGTGCCGCGCACGGTGACGAGGTTGCGGTGGTCGGGGCTGTCCGGATCGGTCAGCAACCGCACTTCGAGCCCACGCTCCGCGGCAAGCAGCGGCGCGTTGACATACGAGACGTTCTCCTCGACGACGTCGGCGAAAGCGCCTTTCAGCGCGGCCAGCTCCAGCACGGTGACGTCGTGGACGGTGATCTCGCCGCGCACCTCGACGTCGAGCTGCTGGGCGATGCCGTCGGCCAGGGCGGTGAAGATGCGGCCGAGCTTCTCCGCCAACGGGATACCGGGGCGCACCTCTTCGGCGATCACGCCGCCCTGCACGTTGACTGCGTCGGGCACCAGCTCGCCGGCCAGGGCCAACCTCACCGAGCGGGCGACGGCGATGCCCGCCTTCTCCTGCGCCTCATGGGTGCTGGCGCCGAGGTGGGGAGTGGCGACGACGTTCTCGAGCTCGAACAGGGGAGAGTCGGTGCACGGCTCGGTAGCGAAGACGTCGAGGCCAGCCGCCGCCACCCGACCCTCCTTGAGGGCCGAGTACAGCGCCGGCTCGTCGACGATGCCGCCGCGGGCAGCGTTCACGACGATGACCTCGGGACGTACCCGGCGAAGCTGCGCCTCGCCGATCAACCCCAGCGTCTCGGCAGTCTTCGGCAGGTGCACCGAGATCACCTCGGCCTCGGCCAGCAGCTCATCGAGGGTGACCAGCCGCACCCCCATCTGCGCTGCCCGGCCGGCCTGCACGTAGGGGTCGTACGCGATCACCTTCATGCCGAAGGCGGACAGCCGCTGTGCGACCAGCACGCCGATGCGCCCGAGCCCGACGATGCCGGCCGTCTTCTCGTACAGCTCGACGCCGGTGTACTTGGAGCGCTTCCACTCGCCCCGCCGCAGCGCGTCACTGGCGGGGGCAACGTGCCGCGCTGCGGCGAGCAGCAGGCCGACCGCCAGCTCGGCGGCGCTCACGATGTTGGACGTCGGCGCGTTCACGACCATGACGCCGCTCTGGGTGGCGCTCTTGACGTCGACGTTGTCGAGCCCGACGCCGGCGCGGGCGACCACCTTCAGCCGCCGTGCTGCTGCCAGCGCCTCAGCGTCGATCTTGGTGGCGCTGCGGACAAGTACCGCGTCCGCGTCGGCGAGTGCCGGTAGCAGCTGGGACCGGTCGGACCCATCACAGTGGCGGAGCTCGAAATCGGGTCCGAGTGAGTCCACGGTGGCCGGGGAGAGCTCTTCGGCGAGAAGGACGACGGGCTTGGTCACGCGCGATTCCCTTACGAGTCGTGTCGGGCTGGCCACGAGAGAAACTCCGGCCAGTGCACGACGTCGTGCCGCCGGCAGTCTATCGGACCCGGCCCGACCCAGAGGTCGCCGTGGTAACGCGACAGACGACCAGAACCTCAGCCGCGACGGTAGCGCGGCGGGTCGACCAGCACCGGCAGCGGGTCGACCACCTCCGCCCCCATCGACGATCCGCGACTTGTGCAGGCGAACACCTCCACCCCCGCCGACGATCCGCG
>JAQSWV010000039.1 GCA_029266455.1 Nocardioidaceae bacterium | reverse complement strand
GGCCAGTCGGGGCCAGTCGGGGCCAGTCGGGGCCAGTCGGGGCCAGTCGGGGCCAGTCGGGGCCAGTCGGGGCCAGTCGGGGCCAGTCGGGGCCAGTCGAAGCCAGTCGAAGCCAGTCGGTGGGGTGGGGGGGCACCCCGGGCGCCAGTCGTGGGGGCCAGTCGGGACCAGTCGGGGCCAATCGGGGTCAGTCGCGGGTCTCGGCGAAGCAGAACCCGAATCGCTGGCCGGCCCGCCAGTCGGCCAGGGTCGGGCGCAGCCAGCCGTAGTCGAAGCCTTCCAGCGGATCTCCCTCGTACGCGCCGATCTCGTCCTGGCACGTCTTCCGCATCCGTTCGGCCACGACGTTGCGACCGGGGTAGTCCGCCCCGCGGCCCCCCAGCCGGTGCGCACTGACCGCGCGCCAGTCGTGCGGCTCGCGACACAGCACCTGCTCCGGCCTGGCGTCGAGCCGGCCGCGTACGCAGGTCGCCCACCGGTCGGCGGTCCGGCCGGCCAGTGCCCGACGGGTGGTGGTCTGCAGCCTCGTCAGCTCCCCCGGCCGAGTGGTCGCGAAGACGTCGCACCGCCACCAGCGAGCCCCGGCGGCCAGGTCCTCGGCGGTCGGGACAGCCACCACGTAGGCGAACATGCTGAGCTCGTACGCAGCATCGTCGCCCCCCAGCCAGTCGACCAGTGCCGAACGGCACTGCACCGAGGTTTCCCCGAGGCGCCTGGTGTCCGGCTCGCCGCCCGATCCCGGTACCACGTCGAGCGTGCCCCGCGCGAACGTCTCGGCCGTGTGCGCAGTGTGGCAGCGGGTCGGGTCAGAGCCGGCATCAGTGACCGTGCTCCTGGTGTCCTGCCAGGTCAGTCGGCGGCAGTCGCCCACCGAGGGCCGAGGTGCCTGCGGCCGTGGGCCTGCCGTTCCGTCGTCCGACGGGCGGCTCGAGGGTTCACTCCCGTCGGATGCGGACGCCGGCTCGTCGGGGCCCGTGTCAGCCGCGTCGCCGGAGCCGCCGCCGAACAGACCGCACCCCGTCACCACCAGCACGGTCGCCAGGGCCAGGACCCGGCGACCGCTGCGGAGCCGTCGTCTCCCCGTCGTCTCGTCGGCGTGCGGACCCACGGCCCCTCCTCCACCCGGCGGCGCGTTGCTGGACCGGGGCTGAGTCTAGGCAGCGGCCAGCCCGGGGTGAGCCAGCGCTGACTCGGCACCGACGTCGACCGAGCCACCGCCCCTGGGCTAGTCTTCGGGTGATGCGACGCGTGCAGCTCCTCCTTGTGCGCCGCGGCGAGGCCTGACCAGGCCGGATCCTCGTCGCGGAGTCGCCTGCGCCGGTCGCCTGACCGCCCTCCGCAGAGGAGCCCTCGTGGCATTCCACCCCCAGCAGCCCAGTTCCATGCCCTACCAGCGGTATCGGCCGTTCTCCCCGATCCCTCTTCCCGACCGCACCTGGCCAGACGCGACCATGACCCGGGCGCCCCGCTGGTGCGCCGTCGACCTCCGCGACGGGAACCAGGCGCTCATCGACCCGATGAGTCCTGATCGGAAGCGCCGCTTCTTCGAGCTGCTGGTCCGCATGGGCTACAAGGAGATCGAGGTCGGCTTCCCCGCAGCCAGCCAGACGGACTTCGACTTCGTCCGCGACATCATCGAGCGCGACCTGATCCCCGACGACGTCACCATCCAGGTCCTCACCCAGGCGCGCGAGGAGCTGATCGATCGCACCTTCGAGTCCGTGCGCGGGGCGAAGCAGGCGATCGTGCACCTGTACAACTCGACGTCCACCCTGCAGCGGCAGGTCGTCTTCGGGCTCGACCGCGACGGCATCCGGGACATCGCCGTCCGGGGGGCGCAGATCTGCGCCAAGATCGCCGAGGGCATGGGCGACACCGACATCGCCTTCGAGTACTCGCCTGAGTCCTACACCGGTACCGAGCTGGAGTTCGCCCTCGACGTCTGCAACTCGGTCAACGCGGTCTGGCAGCCCACGTCCGAGCGCAGGACCATCGTCAACCTGCCGGCGACGGTGGAGATGGCGACGCCGAACATCTACGCCGACTCGATCGAGTGGATGAGCCGGCACCTCGACTACCGGGATGCCATCGTGCTCTCGCTGCACCCGCACAACGACCGTGGCACCGCGGTGGCGGCCGCCGAGCTGGGATACCTGGCCGGTGCCGACCGGATCGAGGGCTGCCTGTTCGGCAACGGCGAGCGCACCGGAAACGTCTGTCTGGTGACGCTGGGTCTCAATCTGCTGACCCAGGGTATCGACCCGCAGATCGACTTCGCGGGCATCGACGACATCCGCCGCACGGTCGAGTACTGCAACCAGATGCCGGTCGGCGAGCGTCATCCGTACGGAGGCGACCTCGTCTACACCGCGTTCTCGGGTTCGCACCAGGACGCCATCAAGAAGGGTCTCGAGGCGCTGGAGGTCCGGGCTGCGGCTGCCGGCGTCCCGCCGGAGGAACACCCCTGGGAAGTGCCGTACCTGCCGATCGACCCGCACGACGTCGGTCGCTCGTACGAGGCGGTCATCCGGGTCAACAGTCAGTCCGGCAAGGGCGGCGTCGCCTACGTGATGAAGGCCGAGCACAAGCTCGAGCTGCCGCGACGGCTGCAGATCGAGTTCAGCAGGGTGGTGCAGCAGCACACCGACGTCGCGGGTGGAGAGGTGTCGGCCGAGGACATCTGGCGGATCTTCTCGACGGAGTATCTCGACTCGGCCAGCCCCCTGCGCCTCGACTCGGTGCACACCTCGTCGGCCGCGGGCGAGCGTGACGCCCTCACCGTCAACGTCTACGTCGACGGCGAGCGGACGACGCTCCAGGGCGAGGGCAATGGGCCGATCGCCGCGTTCGTGGACTGCCTGTCGGTGATCGGCATCGACGTACGGGTGTTGGACTACGCCGAACACGCGCTGTCCTCCGGCGGTGACGCCAAGGCGGCCGCGTACGTGGAATGCGCGGTCGGCGGCTCGGTCGTATGGGGTGTCGGTGTCGACCCGAACATCGTCACCGCCTCGCTCAAGGCGGTGCTCTCGGCGGCGAACCGGGGGATGTGACCCCCGGCCGGGTCGGTGCCACCCGCGGGCCCGTGGACTTGGTCGTTCCGCGTTCACAGGCTGGCAAGCCCGGTAGCGTTGGCTCGGTGCGAGTTCTCCTGGGTGCGGCCGTCGCCGTCGTGGCGTTGACGGCGGGTTGCACCTCCGCGGCGGAGGAGCCGGCCGAGCCCCCGAAGACCCCCGCCGTGGATGCCGACGAGACCCTGCCGGACTCGTGCGACGGTCTGCTCTCGCCGTTGACGGTGGCGCGCGTGCTGGAGGCTGAGCTGGCTGGTGGCAGGTCCGCCCGCTACCTCGCCCCGACACCACAGGACGGGCTCGTGGACGGGATGATCTGCGAGTACGGGGTCGCGGCGGACGGAGCCGCCCTGACCGTCTCGGCCCGGGCGTACGAGGACGAGGGGGCAGCCCGCGTCCAGCATCGCCGGATGACCACCCCCGGCGCACTCGGCGATGCCTCGGCTGTCGTTGATGAGCTCGAGGCGCTGGGTATGCGCGGCACGGCCGTCGACTCGTCGGCGGGTTCGGCCTACTACGTCCGCGACGGCCAGCTCACGATCTCGGTGGCCATCAGAGCAGGAGAAGTACCGGTCGACAGCGCGCCGGATTTTCTCGTGGACATTGCGGCGACGGTGATCCAGGGGCTCGAGGCAGGAAGGGGTACAGGGCTGTAGTGCTCGCCCGGTGTGCACCCTCCGTAGCGTCGCCTGCCTCTTTCGTCATAGCGCTGAGGAGCCCGAGCTTGTCGTGATGTAATCCGTAGTCTTCTACCCTTAGGGGGATTGTCAGTCAATGTCGTCGTCCGCCGACCTCAAGCACGCCGAACAGTTCCCGGACCCGGCCGCACGGCCGGGGGCGGTGACCGGCACGCCTGAGCCGCCGCCGGAGCCGGTCGCCACCGTGCCGACGCAGGTTCGCGAGCGCGCACCCCGTACGGGTGTCGACGTCGTCCCCCTCGCCGTCGTCATCGACCTGGTGGCCTTGGTGGTGGCCACTCGGGTGACGTCGCTGAGCATCGTGTCGTCGGTGTTGTTGCTCCTCCTGATCCTGTGCTTCAACGCGGCGGGCGGACACTACCGTCCCCGGCTGGCACCGTCACTGCTGGACGAGATCCCCAGCCTCGTGGGCCGCGCGCTCGTGGCAGGTGCCGTGGTGACAGCGTTCCGCATCCTTCTGGAGCTGCCGGTACAAGCGGGCCCCGTCACTGTCGCCGTGCTGTTCCTGGTTCTTGCCTGCCTCGGGCGAGCCGTCGGATACCCGTTGGTGCGCCGCAGCCGGGTGGTGGGCCGGGTGGCCCGGCCAACGATCATCGTCGGTTGTGGGCGCGTGGGTGACCAGCTGGCACAGACACTGCTCGAGCACCCCGAGTACGGGCTCAAGCCCGTCGGCTTCGTCGACGACTCACCGTTCATCCCGACCGCGGACCTGCGCGTACCGCTCCTCGGCGGCACCGACTCGCTGGCGGGCCTGCTGCGCCGGCACGACGTGAGCAACGTAATCGTCGCGTTCTCGTCGAGCCGCGAGTCGGTGATCGTCGACGTCCTGCGTACCTGCGACCGGCTGAGGTGCGAGATCTTCCTGGTGCCGCGGTTCTATGAGCTGCACGGCACCGCCCGCGACAACGAGCTCGTCTGGGGTCTTCCCCTCATCCGGCTTCGCCGCGCGCCGTATCGCACGCTGACCTGGCGCTGCAAGCGCGGTGCCGATGCCGTCCTGGCCCTGCTCGGTCTGGTGCTGCTCAGTCCGGTGCTGGCCGCCTGTGCGCTGGCCGTACGCCTCGAGGGCGGGCCCGGAGTCATCTTCCGGCAGGAGCGGGTGGGGCTGGACGGCCGACCGTTCACGATGCTCAAGTTCCGCTCGCTCAAGCCCACGGACGAGCTCGAGTCGACGTCGAACTGGAACATCGGTGGTGACCCGCGGATCGGAAGGGTCGGCCGTATCCTGCGCCAGACGTCGCTGGACGAACTCCCGCAGCTGTGGAACGTCGTGCGTGGCGACATGAGCCTCGTGGGCCCCCGCCCTGAGCGGCCCTTCTTCGTGCAGGAGTTCACCAAGCAGTTCCCCCGCTACATGGCCAGGCACCGGGTGCCGGCAGGCATGACCGGATGGGCCCAGATCAACGGCCTGCGCGGCGACACCGACATCTCGGAGCGCGCGCGTTTCGACAACTACTACATCGAGAACTGGTCGCTGTGGGAGGACGTCAAGATCGTGCTGCGCACCACGGGCCAGGTTCTGGGCGGTAGGGGGGCATGAGCGGCTCCGGGGGCCGCGGCGATGGTGGCCGCGGGGACAACTCACGAGGTGACGCGGGCGTCGACCCCGTCGGTCGGCATGACTTCGACCTGCACGGGCTGGTGGGCATCCGGCTCATCGACGCCGGGCCCATCGAGATTGCGACCGTACGACGCCAGCTGGGTCCGCTTGACCACCCGCTCGAGCGGGAACCCGACATCACGATCCGGTTCGTCGACAAGGTCACGGCTGGCCCGGTCACGTTGGTCGGGCTGGGAGTGACCGGCTACAACGATGACGGCTTCTTCGTGTCACGCGCCACGGGCTCGACTGCTCGCCGCGCCCGCGTTCCCTTCGACCAGGTGGGCCACGGCCCCGAGATCGTGTGCGAGCGAGGGCTTCCGCTGGTGCCGCACCTGCTGGCGATCATCAACCTGACCGCACTGAGCAAGGGAGTCCTTCCGCTGCACGCCTCGGCCTTCACGCTGGACGGCACAGGCGTGCTGGTGACCGGTTGGGCCAAGGCCGGAAAGACCGAGGCGTTGCTGGCGTGTATGCAGCAGGGAGCCGACTATGTCGGCGACGAGTGGGTGTACCTGACCGACAGCGGCGACATGTACGGGCTGCCTGAGCCGATCCGCCTCTGGTCCTGGCACCTGCGGCAGGTGCCGGCCATCCTGGCGGCACGGCCCAGACGCGACCGTCTCCGGCTGTCGCTGTGGCACCGCGCGGCTGAGGCCGCGAAGCGCGCTGCCCATGTCCCCATGCCGGGGGCGGACGTGGTCCGTAAGGGCGCACCGGCGATCGCCAGGCAGGCCTACCTGCAGATCGCCCCGCGGGACCTGTTCGGCACGGCAGCGGTGACGTTGCACGGCAGCCTCGACGCAGTGGTCCTGGTCATGAACTCCGAGTCCCCCGGCATGGTCGTGGAGCCGATCACCGGCGATGAGGTCGCAGGGCGGATGGCTGCGTCGCTCGCCGACGAGAGGGCACCGTTCATGGAGCACTACGCGCACTTCCGTTACGCCTTCCCCGCGGCATCGAGCGACGTCGTCGCTCAGGCATCGGCAATGGAGAAGGCGCTACTCAGTCGACTGTTGGACGGCAGGGCGGCTGCCAAGGTGTCCCACCCCTATCCGTGCGACATCGCAGCCCTGGGACGGGCCGTGATGTCGGGCGTCTCTCAGCAGCGCGGTGTGCGCGCGGAAGGCGTCCGGCCGGCTGCCGGCCGGCCGGTGGGCATCTCATGACGGCTCGACGCTGCGCCCGCCTGCTGGCGGTCGCGGTTCTGGCGGCCTTCGCGGGCCCAGGGCTGCATCTGGCCGGTGGCGCTGCCGTGCAGGCGGAGCCCCCCACGGTGCTGAGCTACCGCGGCTTCCAGTTCGCCGAGGGTGTGACGAGCCCCACGGCAGACAAGCCACAGAGCAAGCTCTGGTTCGCCGATGGGTCCTGGTGGGGCCTGCTGGCCACCGCCGAGGACGGCAACGTCAACATCTTCGAGCTGAGCGACAACCACACCTGGACTGACACGAGCACCGTGGTCGACGACCGCATCAACAGCACAGCGGACGTGTTGTGGGACGGATCCCGACTGTATGTCGCCTCCCGGACCGCTGATGGCGACCTGCTGGTGAGCAGGTTCGACTACGACGACGAGGAACGCTCCTGGTCGCGGCTCGGCACGCCCGCGACCGTGGCAGGTGGCGGCATGGCGTCGGTGACCATCGACAAGGACTCACGCGGCAGGTTGTGGCTGACGTACGTGCAGGAGGGTCAGGTCAGGGTGGCGCACACCAACAGTGGCGACCGCGCCTGGTCGACGCCGTTCGTGCCTCCGGTGAGCGACCCCTTCGTCACCCGAGACGACATCTCGGCACTCGTGAGCTTCGACGGGAAGATCGGCGTCATGTGGTCTGACCAGGCGTCGGACCAGTTCACCTTCGCCGTGCACGACGACAGGGCCGCTGACTCGGTGTGGTCGCAGGAGGTGGCGTCGCGGGGATACCTCGAGATCGACGACCACCTGCACCTGCAGACCGCCCCGTCCTCGAACGGAGCGAGGGTGCTGACCGCGGTCAAGACCAGCTTGGACAACATCTCGGGCGTCCCGGGATCGGCGGAGCAGATCGCCGTACTGGTGCGCTCACCGAACGGCAAGTGGAAGACCGTGCCGGCTGGCACGGTCGCCGATGGTCACAACCGCCCGTTGCTCCTCGTCGACTCCTCGAGCGAGCAGCTGTACCTGATCGCCACGGCGCACGGACAGGGCATCTACTACAAGCGGTCCCCGTTGGACGACATCGCCTTCCCCGGGGGTGAGGGGGAACCCTTGCTGACCATCGGGAGCGGAGGGGTGAGCGATCCCACGACGAGCAAGGCGGCGGTGACATCCGAGAGCGGTCTGGTGGTGCTCGCGAACGCGGGCGGCTCCCGCACCTACTTTCACGCCGAGATCGACCTGCCTGACGTCACAGCGGACGACACCGAGGCTCCCGACGCTCCGGCGGACGTCTTCACGTCGGTGACGGCCGGATGTCAGGTCGACCTCATGTGGCCGCCAGCCAGAGACAACGTCGAGGTCCTGCGCTACACGATCGAGCGTGACGGCGAGGAGCTCGCGTCGACGACCGACACGGGTTACACGGATCTGTCGGCAGGGTGTGCGTCGACCCAGAAGTACGCCGTGGCGGCTGTGGACACGACGGGAAACGTCTCGCGCCTCACGGAGTCGGCACCGGTGACCACGCCAGACAGCATGCACCGCGGTTCCGGGATCTGGCTCACCGGCAACTCCACGGCAACGAACGACGGTGGGCGCACCCTCACCCTGCCGGCGCCACCCTCGGAACGCGGCGATCTGCTCATCGCCACCATTGACGCGGTCGGCGTTCCGACGGTCGAGGCCCCGGCTGGCTGGGACCTGGTCCGACGGGATGCCGAGGGCAACTCCCTGGTCAAGCTGACGTACACCAGGGTCGCCACCGGCACGGAACCGTCCGTGACGAGATGGCGGCTGTCGGAGGAGACGAGCGTCGCAGCAGTCGCGCTGTCGTACCGGGGAGTCGACACGGACGACGCCGTCGTCGAGGCGGTTGGCCAAGGCAACTCGTCGTCCACCAGCGTGGACACGCCAAGCGTCGTGCTTCCGGACGACGACGCCATGGTGGTGGGGCTGTTCGGCGTCGCCGGCCTCGTCAGTGTGACCCCTCCTCCTGAGATGGTGGGACACCTCACCCAAGGCAACTCGGCAGGTGCCCGACAGCGGATCACCAGCAGCACGGCGGAGATGTCCGGCGTCGAGGTCGCGTCCGGGGTCACCGCGACGGCCAGTGTCGCCTGGCCGAGCATCGGGCAGCTGCTCGTGCTCCGCCCTGCGTCGAGCACCCAGTGAGCGGGCTCATCCGAGGGCTGGGCCGCCTTGCCCGGCGCCGTCCCCTGGTGACCGTCGCTCTCGTGGGTGCCGACGGAGCCGGCAAGAGCACGGTGAGCAGAGCGCTTGCGGACGCGGACCTCCCTGCGCCGGTCAAGACGATCTACATGGGCGTGAACCTCGAGGCCAGCACGCTCATGCTGCCGACCACGCGACTGCTGCTGGCGGCCAAGCAGCGCCGTGGCGGTCGCCCCGACCTGGTCGCCAGCCGCCTTCAGCCGTCGTCCGAGCCACCCCCGGGCGGAAGCCGCGACTGGCGCAGGTCGGCCAGGGACAGCGCCAGGATGTCGGTCTGGATGCTCGAGGAGTGGCTACGCCAGCTCGTGGTGGTGGCGTACGGAGCCCGCGGCTACATCGTCGTCTTCGACCGGCACTTCCTCGCCGACTACTATCACGCCGACATCGCCGAGGGCGAGGGTCGCGGGCTGGTCGGCCGGTTGCACGGCTGGATGCTGACGCACGCCTACCCCAAGCCAGGTTTGGTGATCTGCCTCGACGCGCCCGCGGAAGTGTTGTACTTGCGTAAGCCCGAGTCCAGCGTGGAGTGGCTCGAGCAGCGCAGGCAGCAGTACCTCAGCCTGGGCGACGTCGTACCGGTCCTCGAGGTGGTCGATGCCGACCGCTCGCTCGAGCTGGTCATCGACGACGTGATCGGGCGCATCCGCGACCAATGGAAGGCAATGGCTACGTGAAGATCTTGCTCGCCAGTCCCATCGATCCGGCGACCATCGAGTCCCTGGAAGCCACCTATGACGTCCGGCACGCCGTCAACGCCGAGCCCCGGCTGCTGGCGGAAGCCATCAGCGATCGCGAGACGGTGGTCCTGCGCAGTGGCGTCCAGCTGACGGCTGAGGTGCTGAAGCAGGCCCCGGACATGAAGCTGATCGTGCGAGCGGGCTCCGGCCTCGACAACATCGACGTGAACTTCGCCCGCGAACGGGGCATCCGCGTGATCCGGGTGCCGGGGATGTCCGCGCTGCCGGTCGCCGAGTTCACGTTCGCGATGCTGCTCTCACTCGCGCGCAAGGTCACCTTGGCCGATCGCCTCATCCGGCAGGGCCACTGGCCGAAGGCTGACCTCGGTGGTGCGCTGCTTCGGGGCAAGACCCTTGGCATCGTCGGTGCCGGCAACATCGGGAGCCTGGTCGGGGAGATGGGTCACGCGTGGGGGATGCGTGTGCTGGGCTGCGTGGCCCGCCCTACCGCCCCCGTCGGGCAACATCTGTTCGAGCGTGGGATCACGATGACCGACTTCGACACCATCGTCGCCGAGGCGGACTTCCTCTGCCTGCATGTGCCGCTCGACAACCACACCCGCAACCTGGTGGACGCCTCGGTGCTCACCCGGATGAAGCCGGGCTCGCTGCTGGTGAACATGGCTCGTGGCGGTGTCGTGGACGAGCAGGCCCTGCTGAAGCAGCTCGACGAAGGAAGTACGGTGGCTGGCGCTGCCCTGGACGTGCACGAGCAGGAGGGCGAGGGGACCATGTCCCCGTTCGTCGAGCTGCCCAACGTAGTGCTCACACCGCACATCGGCGCGATGGCGTTGGACTCCCAACGTCTCATCGGGGACCGGGCGGCGGTACTGATACAGGCGTTCCACGAGGGACGACTCGACGAGGAGATTCAAGATGGTGAACACGTTGCCTGACAACGGACCGGTGACCAGCCGTGCTGACGCGAAGCGGGCCAGACTCCGGGAGGGACTGGCCGCAGGGCCGGTCGTCGCCGTCGGTGCCCACGACGCGATGAGTGCGATCCTGATCGAGGGCCACGGGTTCGACGCCGTGTGGGTGAGCGGCTTCGGGGTCTCGGCGATGGCGCACGGGCTTCCCGACCTGAACCTGGTCACCCAGACCGAGACGCTCGACGCGACCCGCCGGATCGAGGGCGTCACCGACCTGCCCGTCGTGGTCGACTGCGACAACGGCTATGGCGGGTTCAGCAACGTCGTTCGCACCGTGGTGGATTTCGACCGCGCCGGCGTCTCCGCCGTGTGCATCGAGGACAACCTGTTCCCCAAGCGCAACAGCCTCTACCAGGGCCAGTCGCGCCGCGAGCTCGTCGACACCAAGGAGCAGGCGCGGCGGCTCCGTGCGGCAAAGGCTGCTCAGGAGTCTCCGTCGTTCGTGCTGATCGCGCGCGTGGAGGCGCTCATCGCCGGTCACGGGATCGACGCCGCCATAGAGCGGGCGGTTGCGTACGCCGAGGCGGGGGCGGACGCGATCCTCATCCACTCCAAGGACAAGTCGCTGCAGGAGATCGAGGGCTTCCTCGCACGCTGGCGCGACACGGGCCTGTCGACGCCTCTCGTCGCGGTGCCCACCCTGTTCCCCGACTACACCGCAGAGCAGCTGCACGAGAAGGGCTTCTCGATGGTGATCCTCGCCAACCAGCCGATGCGGGCATCGGTGCAGGCGATGGAGGAGACCCTCCGCGTGCTCCGCGCAGAGGGAAAGCCGGCTGCGGCCGACCCGCACATCGCGAAGGTGAACCACATCTTCGAGCTGGTGCACACCAAGGAGACCATCGAGGCCGACGAGTCACAGTGAGCGCAAGCAGTCCCGGAACCCTCCGCCCGACCTCGCCGCCGCCCGCGGTGGTGGTGGGCTTGGACAACATCACGGGGCTGCAGACCGCGCGCATCCTGGCCGGCCGAGGAGTCCCTGTGTTCGGGGTGGTCGCCGACCGTCGCCACTTCGGGGCAAGGACCAACGTCTGTGCCGACATCATCGAGGCCGACCTGTCCGGGGACGATCTGATCCCGGCCCTGCGGGCACTCGGTGAGCGCATCGGACGACCGTCGGTGCTTGTTCCCTGCACCGACGCGAGTGTCAGTGTGGTCTCCCGCCACCGGGGGGTACTGGCGCCCCGCTTCCGGCTACCGCTCTCGTCTGACGATGTCGTCGAGGTGCTGATGGACAAGGTCCGGTTCGCCCGGCACGCCGCTGCGGCCGATCTCGCCATCCCCCGGACGGAGGTGCTCACCAGCCGGGACGACGCCGAGGAGGCCGCCCGTCAGGTGAGTTATCCCTGCGTGCTGAAGCCACCGGTCAAGTCGCCGCTGTGGCTGCAGCACACGTCCGCCAAGGCGATCCCCGTCGCGGATGCCGACGAGCTGCTGAGCACGTATGAACAGGTCGCCGGCTGGTCACCGCAGCTGCTCGCCCAGGAGTGGGTGGAGGGCGGTGAGGAGGGCCTGTTCTCGTGCAACTGCTACTTCGATCGCGACGGCGTGGCGCTGGCGACGTTCGTCGCTCGCAAGGTCAGACAGTGGCCGCCCGACATCGGCACGAGCGCCTCGGGTGAGGAGTGCCGCGATGACGACGTGCTGGCCGAGACCCTTCGGGTCTTCGGCAGCGTGGGGTTCCACGGTCTGGCGTACCTGGAGATGAAGCGCGACGCCCGCACCGGCCGGCTGGTGATCATCGAGCCCAACGTCGGCCGGCCGACGGGCCGTTCGGCGATCTCCGAGGCCGGGGGGGTGGAGCTGGTCTACACCGCGTACTGCGACGCGGCCGGGCTGCCCTTGCCGGCCGATCGGGAGCAGCGCTACATCGGCACCAAGTGGCTGGACCTGCGTCGCGACGCACAGGCCGCGTTCGTCGCCCGCTCTCGTGGCGAGCTCACGGTGCGAGAGTGGGTGGCGTCCCTGCGCGGACCCAAGGCGCATGCGATCTGGTCGCGCCGTGACCCGCTGCCCTTCGTCGTCGACATGCTGCAGGCCGTCGCGACCGGTGCCCAGCTGGCGTCAGCGCATGTCCTGCGCACCCTCCGGGCACAGCTCGCAGCGCGTCGCACGACCGCGCAAGCCGCCGTCGGTACGGCATCGTGAGCGCGGCGGGGCGGAGCCGGGCGCGGCAGGTGCGGTCGCTGGGGCGGGTGGGACTTGTGCTGGCTGCCCTCTGGATGTCCGCAGGGTGCTGGCTGACCTCGGACGACGGCGCGCCCGTCGAGGAGGCGGACGGACCGGTGGCCGAGCTGTACGTGAGCCCCGACGGTCGCGACGACTGGCCGGGCACTGAGCAGCAGCCGTGGCGAACCCTGCGGCACGCCCTCCCGTCGTTGGAAGCCGGACAGGTCCTCTACGTCCGCGACGGTGTCTATCGAGAGCAGCTCGTGAAGCTCAACCTCAGCAAGGGCCGACCTGCGAGCCGCATCGTCGTCCAGGCGTACGAGGGCGAGCAGCCGGTCGTCCGCGGATTGCTCTGGCTCCGCGACCCCTCGTACTGGACGGTTGACGGCATCAACGTCACCTGGGACAAGGCGCTCGACACCAACGCCCAGCACATGGTGAAGCTGACCGGCGGTGTGGGCTGGGTCTGGCAGGGCAGCGAGATCTGGGGCGCGCGGACCGGCGCCAACGTGTTCATCACGGGTCGCGGGTCGGGCCAACCGGCCGACTGGTCCTTCACCGAGAACTGTGTGCACGACCTCGTCCCCCCCTCCCGCGTCGCACGGGGCAGCAATATCGCGGTCGGCGCCATGGACAAGGCGGGGCCAGGCAGCATCACGCGCAACGTCGTCTTCGGTTCCGAGCCCGCCCGCAACATCGCCCTCGGTGTGGCCGAGTCCGGCTCGGGGGGACCCACCGACGTGACCGTCGCCTACAACACGCTGTACGGCGCCCGGGTCGCGGTGAGTCTGTCCGGCGACACCAGCGGTTCGCTCATCGAGGGCAACCTGCTGGGCGGCCCCGTCTCGGGGGCGCTGGTGCGGGCAACCCAGCTCGAGGGCGCGGAGAACGTCGTGCGCGAGAACGCCGGCGTGGACGCGGGCCGGTTCTACTTCGAGGAGACGGGCGAGCTCAAGAAGGGCAGCGGGAACGTGATGGTCGAGGTCGGCTTCGATGACGTGTCCTGCGAGGGTCTGCGTTCCGACGACGGCAGCGCCCTCACCTACGGCCGGGACGCTGTCCTGTGACTGCTTCTCTGCCAGCCGCAGCCACTTTTGCGTTACCCCTCGGTGACAACTCGCCAGGACCTACAATCGTGCAACCAGTTCGGGAAGAGGATCTCATATGAACCAAGGTGTCGGAGCCTTCCGCGTCTTCGCTTGGGGGCTGCGCAAGTATGCCTGGTTGATCGCCCTGTCCGTGCTCGCTGTAGGTGTCCTGCTACCGGCGCTGCAGGCGCGTACGGCAGACGTCTATGAGGCGAGCGCACTGGTCGCTCCCAACCGGCTCACCGCGACCACGCTGGACATGGTGCCGCGCTACGGCGACCGTGTCTTCGAGAACGGGGAGGTCGCCAGCTCAGTCCGCGAAGCCCTCGGGCTCGCGGATGCCGAGGCAGACGTGACGCCGTCGCGGGTGGAGCTAATCTCCGAGCAGGACAACCCCTCATTCACGGTCATCGGTCGCGACGAGAACCCGGACGAGGCCGTCAGGCTGGCCGACATCGCCGCGGCGACCTTCACCCGCGAGATGAACTCGACCACGGTCGAGTCGGTGGGGTCCTTCGAGATCCAGAGCACCGCGGACCGCCCCGGCGAGCCGGTTCCGGCGATAACCGGCGGTCGGTTCGCCGTTGTGCTGGGAGCCCTGGCGGGTCTGCTCGCCGGTGTGGGGATCGTGGGCCTGCTCCTGCTCCTGCGCCGTCCCGTCCTCGACGGGACCACCGCCACCGAGCTGACGCGCACGACCGCGTTGGGCAAGGTCACGTTGCCGCACTCGAGGGCTGACAGGGACGTGAGCCGCGCCGCCGGCATCGCGCCGCTGGCGCGGCGGCTGCTCGCCGCTGACCCGACGGTCATCATGCTCGTCAGCCCCGCCGACGCTGCGCCGCAACGCACGCAGCTGGCCTCGCTGCTTGCTACCGTGCTCGGCCGGGTGGGTCCGGTCCGCCTCGTACAGGGCGAAGAGGTCTCGGGGCCACTCGCGCTCGACCGGTCCGGCGCAGGCGAGCTGGTGCTCATCGACGCTCCGGCGCCCGACGAGCTGGCGACCCGCCCCGAGACCGCGATGATGCTGCTCGTGGTGCCTGAAGGCATCTCCGAGCGGTCCTTGCGCCAGGCGGCGGAGGACCACCTCGACGGCGACGGATGGGCGGGGGTTGTGCTGGTCGACCGTGACCGCGGATGGCGGCGGCCGAAGCGGGCGACGAGCAGCGCTGACGGCCACCCCAAGAGCAGGGCCGGCAAGTCGGTCAACGATTCAGGCACTCAGGAGTCGGGCTTCTTCGACATGGATCCTGAGACAGACACCGACGAGCGGCCTCGGGACTCCGCGTCGGCGAACGACACGTCGCGCTCAGGTGCCACCGCTCGTCACTAGGGCGACCTCCTCGTGAGCAGCATCGATGATCTGCGGGTGCGGACCGAAGCGGTCGAGCGAGCGATCCTCGAGCGGGCTGCTGCGCGGGCGACCCAGTGGTTCCCCGGACTCGGGCCCAGCCCGCAGCTGACGCTGACACCGCTGAGCATCCGTCCCCGGTGCTCGCTGTACGTGGTGGCGCTGGCCGGCGACCACGTGAGGCGTGCGGTGGTGGCGAAGGTACGCCGGGGGGAGGCAGACGCCGATCCGACCGGAGGGCGACCGCAGCGGCCGCGGCTGCGCAAGACCGCGGCCGGCGTCGCCGAGCTGACCGCGCTCGAGTTCGAGGGACTGACCTCGATCTACGAGTCCGTCCCGGCCGGACACCCGCAGTTCGGAGCCGTCCGACCGCTCGACCACATGCCGGCCGAGTCGGTGCTCCTCATGGAGCACGTCAGTGCGCCGACGCTGCGCGACGGTTTCGTGGCCGAGAGCCGGCTCGGCGCCGTCCGGCGGTTGGCGTACCGAGGGTCGTCGACACGACCGCCACCGCAGCGCGCCTGGCTGAACGCAGGTGCCTGGCTGCGGAGCTACCACGACCTGCCTCCTGCGTCACAGGGGGCGGTCAGCCAGCCCGCGCGCCAGGCCACCAGCGCAGAGGTCGCCGAACGCTTCTCCGCCTATGGAGCCTTCCTCACCGAACGGGTGGGGTCGCGCCTGGTCGGTCGCCTGGCTGCCGGCGGCGCTGAGGCGGCGACCGAGGTGCTGCCGGAGCACCTTCCCCTGGCGGTCGGCCACGGTGACTACGTCGCCCGGAACATCTTCGTCGACCACGGTGGTCGGGTCACGGTCTTCGACCCGATGCCGCGCTGGCGGGTGCCGCGCTATGAGGACCTGTGCCGGTTCCTCGTCGGTCTGCGCCTGTCCGGGCTGCAGGTGCTCAGTCATGGGTCGGCCTACGGGCAGACCGGGCTGGCGCGGCGCGAGACCCTGTTCCTGTCCGGATACTTCGGCGAGGAAGCCATCCCTTACGCGGCTCTGCGGTGCTACCAGCTGCTCATCCTTCTCGACAAGTGGTCCGCTCTGGTCGACTCTGCAGGAGGCGGCAACGGCTGGCGGGCAGCCGTCCGCGAACGTGTCCGGAAACCCGGTGACCGCTACATCAGCCGCGAGGCCGGGCGGGTGGCCGCCCTTCTGCACCGGAGCTGACGGTCGGGTTCAGTGCGAGCCTTCGCTGACAGTGTCGCCGGAGCTGCTCGGACCCGAGGCGTAGCCCCAGCGGCTCGAGACGGGACGGTCGAGCATCGCGTCGAGTGCCGACACCTCGACGGCGAACTCGTGGCGCAGCTCCGCCGCCACCACGGGATCGACAGTCGGCTTGTCGTCGGTGTACGACCGGTACAACGCCTGGCGCACCACGGCCGATCGCTTCACGGTCGACCGCAGCCGCCGGAGCCCCAGCCTGAGCACCAGCCGCGACGCCCGCTTCGTCGTCGCGGCCATCGTGCGGCTGCGCGGCACGCCGGCGGGCATCCGGCGCTGCAGCGCCCCCGGGGGGAGCGGGAGCGCGGGGACGCCCAGGAAGGCGAAGATGTCGTCGGCGTAGGCCTGCGCGTCAGCGCCGAGGTCGTCGAACAAGCTGATGTGGAGCTGCTCTCGCGGAAAGCGGTCGATGTAGCGCTGCAGGTGCGTCGCGTACCTGCCCCGGTCGACCAGCCGCGGAAACCGCTCGAGCGCCGTCTCGAACGAGCCGTCGTGCTGGCCGTTCTTGACCAGATCGAGATAGTCGGAGAAGGCGCGGTCGACGGGTTCGCGGAGGCAGACAAGCAGCCGCATCCGGGGGTTGAGCTCGGCGATGCGCCCTGCGGCCTGCTCCGAGGACAGGTAGGAGTGCGAGATCTCACCGACGGCGGGCTGGGCGTCCGCACCGTCGAAATGCCTCAGGTACCAGTCGCGGCCGTTCTCGTAGTGCTGGTCGAAGTAGTACAGGCCCTTGCTGGAGGCGAGATAGACGTCGGGATGTAGCGTGAGAGCGTTGAACAGCCAGGTGGACCCTGCCTTGCTCGTTCCCACGTACAGGAAGTCGGGCGTTGTCGTCGTCATCGACTCGTCACCGCCACTGCCATCGGTGGCCATCGGCCCCTCCCTCATGACGCGGTGGTGGGGTCGTAGTCCTCGTCGAGGACATCCCAGTACTCCGCGCTGAACGGAAGCCCGCAGAGATCGGTCGCGCTGACGTCCCACAGCTGCCCGCGTCCCTCCGCCATCGTGTTCTCGAGCTTCAGTGCGGTGACACCACCGGAGTCGCCGATGTACGCGCCGTACTCCTGCAGGGCCCGGGCGATGACCAGTGCCTGGTCTGACAGGTTGAGGGACTCCAGGTCGATGGACGGCTTGATGCGCATCCGGAGGCCCGAGGGCGGCACGGCGGGATCCGTGCCGTGGTAGTCGCCGTCGGAGCCGACCATCGGGAACACGAACCGGTCCGCGACCTCCGGCCCGGCAGCGATCTTGAGCACATGGTCGATCTCGCCGTGCTGAACCATGTCCCAGCGCACCGCCATGGTGGCGCCGTTGTTGCCCCGATGCGTGCCGGTGTTCCTCGGCTCGTCGGACTGACCCGTAGCGGCGTCGAGACCGTTGGAGTTCAGGTACGTGACGGTGGCTCCGGCGGCGGACCACTCGCGCGTGTCGGGGTCATACTCAGCGTTCGTGAGCGCCACCACGTACTTTCGCTGGAGATCGAAGATGCTCATGGTGCCGTCGTTGTTGGACGCAGGCCGCGCGCTTCTGGGAATGCGGATGCTCTCGAGCTCCTTCGCGCGTACGTGAGCGACCGCGTCCAGGTTGTAGACCGGATCACCGGGCTTGGCCCAGTAGATGGGATGGCCCCACGGGGAGTCGCCGGCGCCGGCGAGCTTGAGACAGCCGCCACCGCTTTCGGGTGCGGTGCTCAGGTACTCGAGGATCTCGTCCGCCGCAGGGTTCGTCGGGACCTCGGAGGGGAGCGGGGTGTTCCACCACGAGTCGGACGTGAAGGCGCGAAATGGATCATCGCTTGCTTCGGGATAGGGCTCGGTCGCGGGCGGGCCGGCCGCCGAGGAGGCGTTGCCCGGCTCGTCCTGCGGCGAGCTGCTGGTGGCCGCGAGGGCAACCGCCCCCAGTCCGAGCACTGCGACGGCGATGAAGGCTGATGCGCGGGACAGCAGACGCCGACGCACCGCACGTCCTCCTACCCGACCATTCGACAGCCGTGACCACGGACGGCCCGGGCTTTCCCGCAATGATAGTTGGGCGTCCGATCCGACTCACGGCTTTCGCCCATTTCCCTGTGGTTGCTGCTCAGTGCGGCGGCTGTCCCCTCGCCGGGAACCGCGCTGCCAGGTCGAGGTACTGCTCGTAGCACTCTTCGGCCCTACGCAACAGCGCTACCGTCCTGGGCTGGTCCAGCAATGTCTCCAGCTCAGCCTTGCGCTCGGCACGCTGCGGCGAGGGTCGACCGACGTGGGTCTCCCGTAGCTGCCCACGGCACTCCCTGCGGTTCATCTCCTCGACGATCGCGAATGCTGCCGCAGCATTGTCCGGCGTCGACTCGTACCGGCTGAAGGACGTGCCGAACCGGGTGTTCACGGCGTCGACGACGGCCCCGAAGTCGTTGACCACCTCGTCGAAAAGGCCGACGACGAAAGCGTCCTGCGCCTTCAGTGCGGTGCGGTAGAAGTCGAGGTACTCGAGCAGGGCGTCGTCAGGCGACAAGGTGTCCCGACGGATCAGGTAGGACAGCACAGCGTCGCGCGGCCGGCGAATCAGCACCACGCACGGAATGCCGAGGCGAGCGGCTCTGAGCACGTGCGGGGCGCCATGCAGGTGCCGCCCGACATGGAGGTCGGCTCCGTTCGCGATCGTGAAGGCAGCCACGCTGTAGGTGTTGCCCGACCGCAGGTAGCCCTCGATCACGATGGCAGTGTCCCGGCGCGCGAGGGTGGCGCGCTTGCCCCTGCGCGCCAGCATGGCGACGTCCCACAGGTGGGGGGTCTTGGCAAGGGGACGGCGCAGATGGTGCCGTACGCGGTCCACTCTCCGGCTGAGCTGCATCACGCCGACGAGCGTACGGCGGACGTGGCCGGCACGTGGCCAGTATCGTGCAGTCGACGTCGCGACCGCTGATGGTGCGTCGAGGAGGAGTGATCGGCCCAGTGGACGCAGCAGCACCGAGCCCCGGTGGGGTCGCAGACAGCACACCAGGTCGCGGCCCGATCTTCGTGGTGGGCTCGATGCGGTCGGGCTCCACGATGCTGCGGCTCATCCTGGACAGCCACCCCAACATCGCGATCGGCCCCGAGACCGGCTTCATGGGCGCGGTGCTGGCCACGAAGCGAATCCCCAACTGGAAGTTCGGGGACCAGTGGTACGCGCGACTCGGCTGGACGGAGCCTGAGATCGACGCGCTCCTGAGAAGCTTCTACGGCAATCTGTTCGCCCGTCACGCCGCCCAGCAGGGCAAGCAGCGCTGGGGGGACAAGACGCCGTTCCACACCGGGCACATGGCCACCATGGCGCAGGTCTTCCCCGACGCCGTGTTCGTCGGCATCGTCCGCCATCCCGGCGCGGTTGCCGCCTCACTGCGCGACAGCTTCAACTACGGCTTCGACGAGGCACTCTCCTACTGGGCGGCCACGAACCTCGACATGCTGCGCTCGGCGAGCGCCCTCGGCAGCCGCTTCGTCCTCTGCCGGTACGAGGACCTGGTCGGTCACAGCGAGCCGGTGCTGCGGGAGCTCGTCGACTGGCTCGGCGAACCGTGGTCGCCCGACGTGCTCGAGCATCACCGCGTCCAGCGTGACAAGGGCGCTCCCCGGGTAGCCGAGGGCAGCACCATCACCCGCGATCGGATCGACCCCAGCCGTGCGATGACGTGGCTCGACTCGATCACCGCCGCTGACAGCGAGGCACTGCAGGCGCACGCAGGCCTGTCGGAGTTCGTCGGCTATCAGCCCGTCGGTACCGCAGGGGCAGCGGCGCGGAGCGCCGGGGCGTCCGACCTGTTGTGGGACGGTGCCGAGGTGGCGCGCCGTCAGGCGCAGTGGGCAGGGCGCATCGACTTCGAGCGCCGACCACCCACGCTGTCGATCGACGCGAGTCCCGAGGAGCTCGCCGTCCGGCTCGAGCAGGTCGAGCAGGCGCTGGCCCGGACCCGCTCGCGCCGATCCGTCCGCGCCAGCGAGGCGTTCCGCAAGGTTCAGCGTGGCCGGTCCCTACGCGACGTGCGCGAGGCGTGGACAGTGATCCGCGGCCTGCGGCACTGACCGACCCAACCGCTGACCGGGATGCTCAGCGCAGCAGCCGGTTCAGCAGCGGCACCTTCAGCACCTCGGGAAACGTCTCAGCCAGGTGCAGCCAGCGACGACTCAGGCGCAGGACCAGCAGGGAGGCGACAGCGGCCACGCCGAGAGCGGCGACGATTCCCGGCTGGAAGGTCAGCTGGACGGCAGCCAGCGCCGCGACGACGGTCACGATGATCAGATAGGGGCGGAGGTATCCCGCACGCGTGACCCCGTGGGCGCGCAAGGTCGAGGCAAGGACGATCTGGTTCGCGGCGTTCTGCCCGATCATCGTCGCAGCCGTGGCGAAGGCAGCACCGAGAGGCCCGTACTCCGGAATCAACCAGAAGGCGAGCGGGACGTTCACCGCAGCGGCGGCGACGTTCGACACCACCAGGTAGCGAAGCCGTCCGCACACCTGCAGGACGTAGACGTTGTAGCCCAGCGCCATGTTGATGTAGTAGCCGATCGAGAGCACCATCAACACCGCGCCGGAGGAGGCATAGCGGTCACCGAAGAGCGTCACGGTGGTCGTGGTGGCGAAGATCCCGGTCATGGCGACGACGGGGAACGTGAACACTGCGACGAAGACCGCCGAGCGCCAGTACGCGTCCCTCAGGTTCGCGTACTGGCTGCGGGCGTAGAGCCGCGCCGCCATCGGCAGGAACAGGATGACGAACGTCTGGTAGACGACCTGGTTGAGTCGCGCCGCCGGGAACACCGCGCGGTACTCCGCGACCGCTGCGGCGTTCCAGAAGTACCCAAGCAGCACGACCGTGCCCATGTGCGTGACCAGGATGACGATCTCGTTGGTCATGGTAGGGATGGAGAAGGCGATGACCGCCCGCCACGGCCAGATCAAGCGGCCCGGGCGCAGGTGCTGGAGAATGCCGCGCTCCCGCAGCACCCGGATCAGAAGCGCCATGTAGATGACCAGGCCGACCACACCGGTGAGGACGTAGCCGGCCGCCAGCACGAAGACGCCTCCCCCGAAGAACACCAGCACCAACACCACGGCCAGGCGCAGTCCAGGCGTCAGCAGGTACTTGCGGAAGAAGATTGCCCGGGGTTTGGAGAAGACGGCGAACAGCGACACGAAGACCTGGTCGAGCGCCTCCATGGGAGCCAGGAACATGAGCACGAGCAGGATCGGTATTGCATCCGGACCGCCGAAGCTGGACCCCAGCAAGGGTTCGGCGAACAGCGCCAGGGTGCCGATCAGCAACGTGCTGGTCACCATGATGGTGACGACCGCCATCAGCATGCTGCCGAACATGCGCGGGTAGTCGCGCGTCTCCTCGTAGGTCGACATGAACCGGCTGAGCAGCTTCCCCTGGCCCAGGCTCAGCAGGATCCGGCCCGACGCCACCAACGTGAGGGCGTACGCGAAAACCCCGTAGTCGGTCTTGGAGAGCGCGCGGATGATCACGATCTGGGTGGCCACCGTGAAGCCCAGCGATACCAGTCTGCCCACCAGCAGCAGAGCAGACCCGCGCACATGCTCGCGGTCCATCTTGGCGACGCCCTCGTCGCCGGTTGCTGCGTTCTCGGGTGTCGGCTCCTCGTCGGGCTGGTCGTCGTCGCCGTTACTGCGGTCGCGATCGCCGCTCATGGCTGCCTCCGTAGCCGTATCGCAGCATGAGCGGCTTGGTCACCACCTCGACGAGGAGCTGTTCGCGCCGCGGCATGCGGCCCCTCCACTCCTCGTCCGCCCTGATCGTGACCGAACCGGTCGTGAACCGGCTCGGGTTGCCGGCGACGATGTGGTTCGGCCCGAGCCGGACCGTGTGGTCGTCCTCGAACGGGGCTTCGCCCGACTCTCCCAGCAGCGCGAGGATCTGGTCGACGACGACGCGTGGCTCACGGGAGAAGTCCTCGTAACGGACCCGCAGTGACCGGTCGCGCGGGAGATACCGCAACAGCGTCTCGGTCCCGAGGCAGTTCTCGACCCAGCGGCGCACGGTCGAGGGCAACCGGCGGGTGCCCATGGTCCTGGTCGAGCCCGCCGCCGAGAACGCCTTGGCCCGCCGCCACGAGTGCGCGACGGCGCGCGGGTCACGCACGATGTGCAGCACGTAGTGCTCGACATCCGGAAGCGCGGCGAAGACGGCCGCATCCTCGGCGCGCTTCGACGTGTCCACCACGACCCGGGCGTGGGTGCTCTCAGCGAACGCGACGCAGGCGACTCCCAGCGCCATGCGCACCCGTTCCAATGCAGCCCACTCGGCCTCGCCTCCGGCGGCGCTGCGGAGCAGTCGCAGACGGTTGCGCGCTCGTGACAGCTCGTGCTGAGCCGAGATGATGCGCTGCAGGGCCTCACCGGAGGAGGCCGCGTCGTCCGTCTCCAGCGTGCGGGCGACGACACCCGACCAGACCGGACAGTCGACCGGCGGACGTCCGCATCCGCAGGGCCGCCCCTCGGCAACGCCGCGCTCCCACAGCCGGCGGACCTCGCCCGCACTGGCGAAGCCCTCGACGCCGTCCAGGATGCTCGCCAGCACGGTGGTTCCACTACGCCCCGCACCCGTTACCGACAGCACCTTTATCGGCGCTACCGAGTCATTCACTGTCGCTCCTCTTGGTGCAGGCGTACCTGTGGTGAAGCAGATCCCTCCGTGGCGGCATTGGCCCGAGCCAACCAGCGGCGATCAGCCCCGGACGCCGCCCGTGCGTGCGCCACTCGACGCTGCTGCGGCAGCCCAGGCTCAACGCGATGGTGTCCCCCGTGCACCCCGGTCTCAGTCGCGTTCGACGGCGATGTGCAGCCAGTCCGGAAGGTCATGGTAACCGTGGGACATCAGCATTCGTGCCGTCGCGGTGTTGGACTCCCGGTATATCTCCTCGACCCGCTGCCGGAGCGGGGGATCCAGCGTCTCGGGCAACTCGCCGGCGTTGAGCCGCTCGTACACGCGACGCAGCGGACGCCGTACCGCCGGATGCAGGCGTCCCAGCCGGTCGGCGGACCGCTTCGCCGAGAACACGGCCTTGGCCATGCGGGGACTACGAGCGTGCTGTGTCTTGTTGCGCGGCACCAGGTCGAGCGTCGGCGCGATGTCGGGATCGAGGTCCAGCCAGTCCAGCAACCCGGCCATCACCCGAGTCGTGTCGCGCAGCATGTGATCGGCGAAGACGACGCGGAGGTCGTCGCCGAAGGTGTCCAGCCATTCACCGATGTAGTCGGCGTAGAAGCCGATGTAGAGCCCGTGCAGGTGGTCGCGAGGGACGAGGTCGTGGGCATGCCTCTTGCGGGTCTCGCAGACGCTCAGATACTCGTTGAAGGAGCTGATCTCGGTGATGTTCCCGAGGGTGCGCTGGAACGTGTACGCAGACCAGAGCCGGTCCACCGGGTTGCGAAGGGTGATGACCACCTTCGGACGACCCAGGATCCGCCGCGCCGCCTCGATGACCGGTGCGCCACCGTACGAGTAGGTGGGTGTCGCGTCGATGGCGTATCGCTGGTCACCGCAGTGTGCGAAGTGAGCCATGTACGTCTCGACAGGCGGGGGGTCGCCGCGGTAGCGCAGCGGGTTGTAGTAGTTGAGGTAGCCGATCTCCTTCTGGTCGGCGCGGCAGACCTCCGGGTGCTGCGTGAAGTACGCGAACAGCGATCCCGTGCCGGCTTTGGGTACGCCCGCGACGAGAAGATTGGGCAGTCGACCGACGGCCACGCCACGGCTCCTTCCTCCTTCGGCTGCGCGATGACAGCCGTCGGGAACACTAACCGTCGGTCGGCGAGAAGCGCAGGAGAATCGGGTGCAGCGGCCGCCGGTCCGCGACCCCGAACGGCACTCGGCGGCGAGTCAGCGGCAGGACCTGGGCGACCTTCGGTAACCGCCGTACCCAGGCGCGTCCGACCGATACGATCGGGGAACCGACCGACGAGAGGGCCACGGGTAGATTTCGATGCAGTTGTTACTGGGGCTGGCGGCGGCGCCCTTCGTCGTCTGGCTCGTCGTGGTCCTCGTCCGAGAGCCGCTGCGGACCGCGCTACCCGTCTATGCCGCTCTGATCCCGTTCGGTGGCGCTGTGGCGCTGGCGGACTCCAAGTTCGCGTCGCTGTCATCGCTGGCGGGCATCGTTCTCGGGGCCGGGCTCGCCCTCCACGTCCTGCGCAACCGGCAGGCCGGGGTGCGGCTCTCCGCGACGGTACCCATCTGGCTGCTGCTCCTCGCGTTCGCGGGCGCCACCGTGATATGGAGCGTCGACCCGGGCAAGACGGTGAGCAGCGTCTACATCCTGGTCAGCCTGATCGCGATATACGTGCTGGTCGCCATCTGCCCGGTTGACCGCAGCGTCCTGAGGCGCGTGGAGAACGGGCTGCTGATCGGCGGGCTGGCCTGCGTCGGCTACGGCCTGTTCCAGCTGATCGTGCTCGGGGGCTTTCCCTCCGACCCACCCGTGCCGGGGTCGACGGACGGCCGCTTCGGCAATGGCCTGCTCGGACCCAACAACCAGGCCGTCGCGCTGATCCTGCCGCTGTTGGTCAGCACCACCCGGTCGGTCACGGTGCCCGACCGCTTGACACGCGTTCTGTACGGGATCGTGTCTGCTGTCCTGGTCGTCGGCATCGTGATGACCGGGTCACGCGGAGGTCTGCTGGCGACCGGCGTTGCGGTGCTTGTCCTGGTGGCGGCTGTCCACCGCGGCAAGGCGATCGTGGCCACCTATGGCCTGGTCGCCATGCTCGTGGCCGCCTTCGTCTTCTTCACCAACCCGTTCGGGCTGGCGGAGCGTAACGTCGAGACCACGTCGTCGTCGGGACGGACCGACATCTGGGAGGTGGGTCTCGCCGCCTGCCCGGAGTACTGCGCGTTCGGCTCGGGGTGGGGCACGTTCCCGTCGGTGTACGCCGAAACGCAGGCCAGCGTCCCGGGGGCCAGCGTGCTGGTCGGGGGAGGAGCCTACGAGCCTCACAACGTGTGGATCCTGGTCGGGATCGAGCTGGGAGTGCTCGGTGTCCTGCTGCTGGCGGCGGGCTTGCTGGCGACCTTCTCCGAGGCGCTGCGACTGCCCGCCGCACTGCGCGGTGCTCCGCTCGCTGGGCTTGCGGCAACGGTCTTCGCCGCGACGTTCTTGTCGAACCTGGAGTTCAAGTTCTTCTGGATGGCCCTCATCCTCGTGGTCTTGTGCCGGAATCTCACAGACTGGGACGAACCTGCGGCCCCCGCCGACGCGGCGCCGCCGGTGGCGACGTTCCCGGACGGACGGATACCTCGGAGCAACGGTCGTGGCTGACCGCGAGTGTGGAGGCAATGCCCCGGTCCGTCTCAGCGGCGTCGTAGGCGGCGCACCACCGCGCGTGCCGGGTTGCGCAGGCGGAGGTAGTTCGGCCGGCACTTGAGGCGCAGCGCCCGCACCCCGTTGCCCCGGTAGATGCCCACCCGGGGGACGGCGAACGGCCCTGGAGTCTCCGGGAGATCGGGGAGGGCCAGCGCGTGCGAGTAGCCTGCGCGGGCAGCTGCCTCCCGGACCCGGCCGTCATGGCGTCCCCGCGGGTATGCCAGGAGAGGCACGGCCCGTCCGAGCAGTTCCTCGAGCAGCTCACGGCTGTCCCGGAGGTCCCGCACGCACTCAGCCGGATCCAGGCTGGGAAGGTCACGGTGCGCCCAGCTGTGCGACTGGAAGTCGACTCCCGCCTCCTGCATCTCCAGAACCTGATCGAGGGTCAGTGTCTGCAGCGGGTACGCGGGAGGGGTGTCCACCCAGTCCACGGCGCGGCCCCCCGGGGTGAGGGTCTCGGCCACGAGGAAGACGGTGGAAGACAACCGGTGACGCCGGAGCACGGGCAGCGCGTGCTCGTACAGGGCGGCGAAGCCGTCGTCGAGAGTGAGTGCGGCCGTGCCGGCGGGAGGTCGTCCTGCTCGGTCCAACCCGGCGATCGCCTCGCGCAGCGGGATCACCCGCCGGTGCTGCGCCAACCAGGCACAATGCCGGGCGAAGTCATCGGGGTGCACCGCCAGCGGCGACTCCCAGCCGGGCTCCACGGAGTGGTAGCAGAGGATCGTCATCGCTGGCTCCGTCCAGCCAGCTCCAGGTACATGTCGCTCACGGCGCGCGCTGTGACTGCACTCGAGAAGTGCTGTCGGACGCGTTCACGGGCGGCGGACCCCATGCGCGCTCGCCGCTCCGGATCGGTCAGGAGCTTCTCCAGCGCAGCCGCGAGCTGGTCCGGCGAGCGCACCGGAACCACGTAGCCACACATGCCGTCGTCGACCTCGCGGGCCACATCGCCGACATCGGTGGCCACGACGGGCAGGCCGCTGGCCATCGCCTCCAGGACCGACAGCGGCATGGCCTCCCACCACGACGGCAGGCAGAAGACATCGGCCTCGGCGTAGGCCTGCGGCATCTGCTCCGGTGGTCTGGTGCCCAGCAGGCGGGCCCGTCCCTCGGCGGCTGCGCGTACGGGCACCTCGGCATCCGGGCCCTCGTCGGGTGTGCCGCCGAGCAGCCACAGCTCGTGATCCACCCCGCGATCGTGCAGCATCTGCGAGGCATCGATCAGGTCGACAACCCCCTTGCGTGGCGTCAGCAGGCCCACATACAGGATCCGGGGCGGCCCTTCGTGCGGGCTGTGCTGGGCGAAGTCGTCGAGCGGGACGCCGTTGTCGATCATCCGCACCCGGTCGCCGCTCAGCGCCACCCGCAGTACGCGCTCCCCGATCGTCCAGACTGCGATCACCCGACTGGCCGGAAGCATCGCCGTCTTCATCAACAGGCGGCGCAGGCGGTTGACCAGCCAGAACTCCACGTCGCCGCCGTGGGCGTGCACGATCACCGCACACCCGCGTAGTCGCCCGGCGAGCGCCAGCAGTGCCGCGCGCACGACGGTGACCGCCGGCGCCAGTGCGGAGTGGATGTGCACGATGTCGTGACCGCGTGCGGCTCGCCACACAGCCATCGCGTCGCGAACCGTCCGGACGATGTTCGCGGTGGTGGGCCGGCCTCCCTGTGGAGTGCCGGCATGGGCGACGTTGAGGAAGGTGAGCTCGTGCTCCTGCGACAGCGGGCCGTGGCGCAGGGTCTCGAGGAAGGTGGGGATGCCCCCGCGGTCCGGAGCACCCTTCCCGACCAGCAGCACCCTGGTCATCGGGCGGCGCCGGGCGTCGTCGAGTGTGCTCCCGCGGTGCCCGAAGGTCGCCGCGGATGCCTGGTCGAGGCGCGATGCATGTCTGTCCCGTTCCGGTTGGGGGGTTGCGTCGTCCCGGGTGTCGTCAAGCACGGTTCTCAGGGACCCGCGACCCACACGCTAGCGGCGCCCGGCCCGTCCCGAGGGTGAACCTCGGGACAGGGACGGGCGCTGGTCGCTGTGTGGTGCTGGGTTCAGCCGGCTGGTTCACACGGTGGGGTCGGGTGTCCGGGTCACTTGTGCCAGCCCTTGGGCAGGACGTAGAAGTCGTCCCAGGTGATCTTGCCCTTGAGGCAGTCGGTGCTGACGTTGGTTCCGGGGTAGCCCCCGGACTGTCCCTTCAGCTGGGTGGACGAGCCGGAGTTGTCGCCGATGT
>JAQSWV010000038.1 GCA_029266455.1 Nocardioidaceae bacterium | reverse complement strand
CCGCGTCCACCATCCGCGAGTTGTGCAGGCGCGCCCCTCGCCGCTGCCACGTCCACCCGCCACCGCGTCCACCATCCGCGAGTTGTGCAGGCGCGCCCCCGCCCGCCGGCATTGTGCTCCGAGCCGTCGCGGCGACCTGCCACACCTGCGCACCGGCCACCTCACAATCCGCGGACGGCGCAACCACAAACCGCGGACCGCGCAACCACAAGCCGCGGACCGCGCAACCACAACCCGCGGATGGCGCAACCACAACCCGCGGATCGCGGGAGGGGTGGGGTCAGCTCTCCTCGTACACGGCGCCAGCCGCGACGAGGTGGTCCACGTCGGTGATCCCCCAGGCGTGCAAGGCAGTGCGGGTGTCCTGTCCCGGACGCGAGGGAGGGCTGGACAGCGCAGCGGGCGTACGCGAGAAGCGTGGCGCCGGTGCCGGCTGCAGCACCCCGCCATGGTCGACGAACGTCTCGCGAGCGGCGAGGTGGGGATGGCGCGGGGCTTCGTCCAGGCTCAGCACCGGAGCCACGCACGCGTCGCTGCCCTCGAAGACCTGCAGCCACTCCGCGAGGCTGCGCGACGCGATCCGCTCGGCCAGCCGCTGCCGGAGCCGGGGCCACGCCGACCGGTCCGCGCGGTCAGGGAGGCCCGGCGCGTCGGCGAGCCCCAGTCGGTCGAGTAGCTCGCGGTAGAACTGCGGCTCCAGCGGTGCCAGCGTGATGTGCCGGCCGTCACTCGTCTCGTACACCGCATAGAACGGCGCACCGCCGTCGAATATGTTGACGCCGCGGCGGTCCTGCCAGGAGCCAGCGGCCAGCATGCCGCGCACCATCATCGTCAGATGGCTCGCTCCGTCCACGATCGCGGCGTCCACCACCTGACCCTTCCCGCTCGTGCGGGCCTCCATCACTGCGGCCAAGATCCCCACCACGAGGTACATCGCGCCACCCCCGAAGTCACCCACGAGGTTGAGCGGTATCTGCGGCGGACCGCCGGCGTCGCCGATGGCGTGCAAGGCTCCGGTGAGGGCGACGTAACCGACGTCGTGGCCGGCCGTGTGCGCCAGCGGCCCGTCCTGTCCCCATCCGGTCATGCGTCCATAGACGAGCAGCTCGTTCCGGGCCTGGCAGTCGTCCGGGCCGACGCCGAGCCGTTCGGCGACGCCTGGCCGGAACGACTCGATGACCGCGTCGGCGCGCGCAGCAAGGTCGAGTACGACGCGGACCCCCTCCGGGTGCTTGAGGTCGACCGCTACCGAGGGCCGGCCGCGATTGAGCAGGTCATTGTCGTACGGCCCGAAAGTGGTGCCACCCCCCGGGCGGTCGATGCGTATGACGTCGGCCCCGAGGTCAGCCAGCAGCATTGCGGCGAACGGAGCGGGCCCGATCCCGGCGAGCTCAACCACGCTTAGTCCGGTCAGCGGGCCGCGGGACGGAGTTGCCGGGTTCGCCATGCCGAGATTCTTACAGTCCTCCTCGGCGACTCCGCCGGCCGTGACGGAGGGGGAAGTTTCGCTGGGTGGGCTGCGAAAGTGACGCTTCCGCCGCGCTGCAGCGCCCGAGCAGTGCCCTTTTCGCAGCCCACCCAGCGAAAACTCCAGGGTCGGGCACGTCAACGGGCGTGGAAGCGCCGGAGGAAGTCGCGAGTGCGGGGTTCACGGGGAGAGTCGAGCAGTTGCCGGGCGGGGCCTTGCTCGTGCACGACACCGGCGTGCAGGAAGCAGACCCGGTCGGCGACGTCGCGAGCGAAGGACAGCTCATGGGTGGCGATCAGCATGGTCATGCCCTCGTCCTTGAGCTCGGCAACCATCGACAGCACCTCACCGACCAGCTCGGGATCGAGGGCGGAGGTGACCTCGTCGAGCAGCAGCAGGCGGGGGCGGGTCGCGACGGCCCGGACCAGGGCGACCCGCTGTTGCTGGCCCCCCGAGAGGCTGTCCGGGAAGACGTGCGCCTTGGCGGCGAGGCCGAACCGGTCGAGCAGGGCCAGGGCCTCGTCCTGGGCCTCGCGGCGGCGGCGACCGTGCACACGGCGCGGCGCCATGGTCACGTTCCCGAGCACGGACACGTGCGGGAACAGGTTGTACGCCTGAAACACCAGGCCGATCCGGCGGCGGACGACGTCGGCGTTGATCCGCGGGTCGGTGACGTCGACACCCTCGAACCAGATGGTCCCGTCGTCCACGCGCTCCAGCAGGTCGAGGCAGCGCAACAGTGTCGACTTGCCGGACCCCGAGGAGCCGATCAGGCACACCACCTCGCCGGTGTCGATGCTGAGGTCGATCCCGGCCAGCACGTCGTTGCGCCCGTACCGTTTGCGCACGGCCTCCACCTGCAGCAGCGAAGCCGCACGCTCGGTCGCCTGGCGCCTCATCCGAGCACCCGGCCCTGTTCGCGACGCAGCTGCCGCAAGGCGATCCAGTCGGCGAATCGCGCGATCGGCACCGTGACGGCGATGAAGAAGCAGGCGGCCACGACGTACGGCGTGAAGTTGAAGTCGTTGCTGGCACGCACCTGCGCCGCCCGCAACGCCTCGACCAGCCCGATCACCGAGACCAGCGCGGTGTCCTTCTGGAGCGAGACGAAGTCGTTGAGCAGCGGCGGCATGACACGACGCAGACCCTGCGGCAGCACCACCAACCGCATCGCCTGCCCGTACGTGAGGCCCAGCGCCCGCGCGCTGGAGACCTGGCTCGGGTGCACCGACTGGATCCCGGCACGCACGACCTCAGCGACGTACGCGCCGTACGACAGCGTGAGCGCGATCAGCCCGAGGGTGAAGTAGCTGGTCGGGACACCCTCGAGTCGCAGCGCCGGGAAGCCGAAGCCCACCAGGAAGATCACCAGGATGGTCGGGGTGCCGCGGAACACGTCGGTGTAGACCACCGCGACCAGCTTGAGCGGCATCAGCGCCGGCGAGGGCAGCACCCGGATCACGGCAACGACGAGCGCCACGGCCAGGATCGTGACCTCGGCGACGAGGAACAGGCGGACGTTGAAGACGAATGCCTCCGCGACCTCCGGCAGCGCCAGTCGGGCCTCCGCAGGATCGAAGTAGCTCTGTTGCACCGACGACCAGCCGGGCGACGAGGCGATGGCCCACGACAGCAGGCCGAGGACCACGACCGTCGAGGCGAGTGCCAGCAGGCCCCGCTGCCATGACCGTCGCGAGCGAAACCGGTCGCGTTCCCGCTGGACGTCGCTCGGTGTCCACGCCGGCGGCTGAGGGTCGCTCAGGACAGCACCGGCACGTCGACGGTATCGGAGAGCCAGCGCTTCTCCAGCTGGGCGAGCGTGCCGTCGGCGTCAAGGGTGTTCAGGGCCTGGTCGACGCACTCGACCAGGGGGTTGCCCTGCTCGAACAGCAGCCCGAACTGCTCGGTCTCACCGCTGGTCGGCTGGAACTGTCCGACGATCGTGCTGCCGGAGAGCACCGCCGCGGTGATGAAGAACGCGCTCGGCAGATCGGCCACGATGGCGTCGACCTGACCGTTGTCCAGCGCCTTGGTCGCCGCGTTCGTGTCGTCGAAGACGGCCGGGTCCTGGGTGGGCTGGATCTCCGACGTGACGGCCTCCAGCGAGGTGGTCCCCACCTGGGCACCGATCTTCGCGTCGGCCAGGTCGGCGAGCGACGTCGCGCCGGCGTACGGGGAGTCCTGCATCGTGATGACGGCCTGTGCGGCGGAGTAGTAGCCCCGCGAGAAAGTCACCTGCTCGGCCCGCTTCGGCGTGATCGAGATCTGGTTGATGTCGAAGTCGAAGTCCTTCGGGCCCGGCTGGTAGCTGGAGTTGAACGGCACCGTCACCCACTTGACCTGGTCGTCGGAGAAGCCGAGCTCCTCGGCGACCGCGTACGCGACGGCCGACTCGTACCCCTTGCCGTTGCTCGGGTCGTCGTTCACGAACCACGGCGGGTACGCCGGGTCGTCCGTGCCGACCGTCAGCTGGCCCGGCTTGTACAGCGGCAGGCTCTCGACGGTGCAGTCGGGCGCCTCTCCGGAGTCCCCCGAGTCGGACGCATCGTCGGACGAGTCGTCCTGGGGCGCGCACGAGGCGAGCAGGAGCGCCACCGCGGTGGCGACACCCAGAGTGGGCAGAAGACGGCGCCGTGGGCGCGGGACTCCGAACATGCGCAGCAGCGTAGGCGGGCGAGACGCCGTGCAGTGGGACCCCCGACCGTAACCCCCACGACGTCATACGACGCGCCGCCGATACGCCCCCAACCGGATGACGCAACGTGCCGAGTGCTTCACAGCGGGCGATAGAGCAGGCACCGTGGATGCGGTGCCACGCCGACGCCACCCCCTCGCCCTCGCTGTGCGCACCATGGCGGCCGCTCTGCGCGACACCGGAGCCGCCACCCCGGCGCTTACCCTGGCCGTCACGCTGACCGTCACCCTCCTGGCAGCCCTGGCAGCCCCGGCAGCCCCGGCAGACGCCGAGCCTCCGTATGCCCCGACCGCCTCCCCCGCGGCCCGTCCAGTTCAGCCGGCGAGCGCGACGCGGGAGACTCCGCACACCAGCCCGGTACGGCGCAGGGTCGAGCTGGGCGGTGTCGACGTGCGGCTGTGGCCGGGGACCCGGCAGGTGGTCACCGTGAACGCACGGGCCGGATGGCACGCCGGCGTCGCGCTGTGGCGCAGGACCGAGCAGCACGGGTGGCAGCGCGTGACCCGCGCGCGCGACGGGCGCACCGGCTACGGCGGGCTGGTACCGGCGCGTCAGCGTCGGCAGGGCACCGGGACGACGCCGCTCGGAACCTTCCGGGTGACCGAGACCTTCGGCCTGGCAGATGAGCCGGGCGGCAGTCGGATGCCCTTCCACCGGGTCCGCGCGGGCGACTACTGGGTGCAGGACAACGCCTCCGCCTACTACAACCAGCTCCGCAACAAACGCCAGGGCGGCTTCCGCTGGCGGGCGAGCGGATACAACTCGTCCGAGCGGCTGCGGGACTACCGCGGGCAGTACCGCTGGTCCGTGGTCATCGACTTCAACCGCCCCCGGCCGGTACGCCACCGCGGCTCGGGCATCTTCCTGCACGTCAACGGAGCCGGTGCCACCGGCGGGTGCGTGTCCACGCCGCGTGGCTTCGTGCGCCAGACGATGCGCCGACTGCAGCCGCAGCTGCACCCCGTCGTGGCCATCGGCCGCTGAGGAGCGCACCCGTCAGCCGCCGCCGCGGCGGCCCGCGACGGACCTCGCGTCCGCAGCCTCAGCGGGGGATCTTCAGCTTCCCGAGCGGAACCGGGACGAGCGCGAACAATGCCTGCGCGGTGGCGCGCCGGAACGAGTCGCGGGTGCCCTTCCGAATGCCGTTCTCCAGCGCCTGGTCCAGACCAGCGCGGTTGCGGGCGATGGCACCGACCTCGTCGGCGGCGGGTCCGCCGTCGGCTCGTGCGCGCGTGATCTGCTGGCGGCCGACGTAGCGCGCGGCCGCATCGATCGCCCGCTCGTTGCGCCGGCTGTCCGGCATCGCCCCCAGCGCCTGCGCCGCCAGACCGGTGGTGTTGGTGTTGAGGTCCTGGTCGGTGGCGGGCGCGCCCCAGGCGCCGTTGGGGTTCTGCACCTGCCGCAGCCAGGCAGCCGTCCGCCCGACAACTCCCCTCGGCACGTCAGCACCGTCGGCATGAGCGGCCACCAGCGCCTGCAGGGCGAATGCGGTCGAGTCGACGTACGGAGCTGAGCCGGCCTGGGCGCAAGTACGGTTCCGGAGCGCCTCGCGGAAGTATCCGGCGTGGCAGCGCTGGCGGAGCAGGTAGTCGACGACCTTCTGCGGTGCCCGGCCGGAGCGGGAGAACGCCAGGACGGCCAGGGACTGGGTCAACGTGCTGCTGTAGTCCTCGGTCCCCTCGTCGCGCACCCGCCCGCTCGGCGCCACCATGGTCAGCAGGCGCCCGCGCAGGTTCACCGCATCGCCATTGACCGGAATCGCCGCGTCACGCCTGGCCACCCGCAGGCTCAGCAACAGCTTGGCCGAGGCGCCGGCCAGGAACTTGCCGTCGATCTGTACGTACTCATCAGCGTGCCGAGTGGTGGTACGGATCATCCGCGTGGCAGTCGCAGCCTCCCGACGCGTCGCCACCAGGGCGAGGTAGGCGTCGAGGGTCAGACCCCAGTCGTCGAACTCGAACTGGTTGTTGTGGATGCGGCCCTGCTTGACCTGGTCGGCGATCCAGGTGGCGCCGTTGACGGCGTGCGGGCCGGGAGCGGCGGTCGCGGCCGGAGCGGCGGTCGCGGCGGGAGCGGGGCCGAGCAGACCGGCCGCCACCACGGCTGCGACGGCGGCGCTCACCGCCCGTGCCGCTCCGCGCACAAAGCGGGACCGGCGACGGGCCACCGGACGTGGGACGGGACCTGGGACGGTACGGACGACGGACACGATGCCCTCCTCGGGACAACGGTCCGCAAGAGACGGCCGGCGCCCGGCCGCCGTGACGGCGACAGGGACCCGGACTCCACCCTGCAGACCTCGACAGTGGAACGGAGCCGCTCGCTCCCCGACCGGGCATTCCGACTCGCGATGGCCCTGGCAACAGGCCACCGCCCACGGCTGCGGGTCAGTGCCGGACTTCGACCGGCTTCCCCCGGCGGAGAGTTCCTGGTTCGCGGACGGTGGGCGCCCGCGACGGCTCACCGTAGCAGCGAGACGCTGACGCGGCAGGGGGCATGCGAGCCGTGCCCCGCGCGAGATCCGACCATGTCTGCGAGGGTCCTCGCGGGCGCCCGTGCGGCTGACCGGTCCCGCCTCCGGCGATGCCGCACAGGTGGCGGCCGAAGCCAGGATGGTGGGAGAAAGTGCTCGGGACCGATCGGCCGCAACCCAGAAGGGCAGCACATGACCGCCACCCTCAACACCCGAGCGGCGCAGGCCGTACAACCAGCCCGCCACCACGGGCACGCTCGGCCGGGGTCGCCATGAGCCGCAACCCGCAGGAGTGGGACGACAGGTACGCCGCCGCGGCCGCCGAGTGCGGCGGCACCGTGTGGACGCCCGGTCCGAATCGGGCGCTGGCCGCCGCCGTCGAGCAGGAGCTCGCCGACGTCGTCCCCGGCACCTGTGTCGACGTGGCCGCCGGTGAGGGCCGGCACGCGGTCTGGCTGGCCGCGCGTGGCTGGCGGGTGCAGGCGGTCGACTACTCCCGGGTCGGGCTGGACCGCGCCCGGGAGGCCGCTGCGGGCGCCGGCGTGGACGTGCAGACGGTGTGCGCCGACGTGACCGAGTGGGACCCTGCCGAGCCGGTCGACCTGGTGGTGTGCGCGTTCCTGCACCTGCCATCCGTGACGACCCGGCCACTCCTGCACCGGCTGGGCACGTGGGTGGCACCGAGCGGGTGGCTGGTGCTGCTCGGTCATGACGCAGCCAACCTGCTCCACGGCACCGGCGGCCCGCAGGACGCGGACGTGCTCTGGGACACGGACCTCCTCCGCGAGGCGGCGGCCGGTGCCGGCCTGGAGGTGCTGCGGGCCGACCAGGTGCGCCGGGAGGTGACGAACGCGGAACGAGCCGCGATCGACGTGCTGCTGGTGGCCCGTCGGAACTGACCCGACCACGAGCCGGGGCGACTGCTACCGGTGGCGCCCGTGCAGCTGCCAGACCAGCACCTCGGCGGCACCGCGCGGCGCGCGGAGCTGGGGGCTCTCCCCGCCGGACTCCCCGCCGGACCCCCCGCCGGACACCCCGCCGGACACCCCACCGGACACCCCGCCGGACACCCCGCCGGACTCCCCGCCGGACTCCCCGCCGGACACCAGGACGGAGTCGCCCGCGCCCAGCTGGCCGGCACCTGCCATCTCGACCTCGCCGCGCGTGACGTGGACGACATGGGCGGCCGCCGGCGGCAGTGGCAGCGCTGCACCAGGCGCCAGTCGCGCCGCCTGCAGGCAGGCGGCCGGCTGCCGGATGGAGACGGCGGGAGCGTCCCCGCACTCCCCGCCCGCAACGGCAACCCATCCCCCCTCGACGAGCGCGGACGAGACATCGGCGACGGCATACGCGGGCTGCGCGACGGGTTCGGCCGTCACCAGCCACATCTGCACGAAGTGCGCAGGCACGTGCGGTCCGGCCCGCTCGGAGTGCTGAACTCCACTCCCGGCGCTCAGCACCTGCACGGAGCCTCGAGCGACCGCCGCGCGGTGCCCGAAGGTGTCGTCATGGTGCAGTACGCCGTCGAGCACCCAGGTGACGATCTCGACACCGCGGTGCTCGTGCAGGGCGTAGCCGCCTGCAGGCTCCAGCCGGTCCTCGTTGCACGCAACCAGCACTCCGAACCCGGTCCGCTCCGGGTCGTAGTGGGGTCCGAAGGAGAAGACATGACGCGTCTCACGCCCCGGCTCGGAGGTACGGAAGCGGTCGGCGCCCCGGAGCAACCGGATCGACGTCATGCCGACCATCCTCCCGCCCCTCGGCCCGCGAACGCCGGCGGCCGGCTGGCGGCCAGGGGGTCAGCCCTCGTCGAGCTCGGCGTGGCTGGCCTCACGGCGGAACCGGGTCACCGCCACCTCGGCGGCGGTGCGGGTGACGTAGGCCACGGCCGACACCGCGAGCACCGATCCGCCGCGGGACAGCAGCCGCCAGCCGAACCGCCCGGACCCGTTGCGGTACGTCTCCACCCGGGCGGTCGCGGCGGCCAGCCGTACCCGCAGGGTGTCCATGCGGGCCTGCTGGCGGGACGGGAACAGGCCCGGCGACGCGGCCACCGCGTCTCCACCCGGCCGCTCCAGCCACCATCGCCAGCCCTGACGCGGACCTCGACCCTGGCGCGGGACCGGGGCCTGGCGCGGGACCGGGGCCTGGCGGGGGACCGGGGCCTGGTGCAATCCGTGCTCTCGGCCGGGCCGGACCACGTACGTCGCAGCCTGCGGACGGCGACCCGTGCGGGGGCCGCCGAAGCCGGCCGGGCGTCGGGCGTCGCCGCGCTCGGGAGGCCGGGTGGGCAGGCTCATCGCGGAGCCGGTGAGCAGACGGAGCAGCCGAACGGTCTGACACGTCGGTGAGCGCATGGACCATCGCAATCGACAGGCGTCCGTTGACCCCTTCACAATTGCGCATACTCGCCGGCCCCGCACGTCGAGAAGGCCGCCCGCTGTCGGCCCGGCATGCTGAGCCCATGACCCGCGCCCCGGACCCGCGCCTGCTCGAGCTGTTGACCACCCGCCCCATCGGCGTGCTCGTGACCCTCAAACGAGACGGACGGCCCCAGCTGTCCAACGTCACGCACGTGTATGACCCGGACAGCCGAACGCTGCGGGTGTCGATCGTCGAAGGCCGGGCCAAGACCGCGAACCTGCGCCGCGACCCACGGGCCAGCTACCACGTGTCCACGCCGAGCGGGTCGTCGTACCTGGTGGCCGAGGGCACCGCGACGTTGTCCGCGCCGGCCGCCGCGCCGGACGACCAGGTCGTGGAGGACCTCGTGGTGCTCTACCGCCAGGCCAGCGGCGAGCATCCCGACTGGGACGACTACCGGGCCGCGATGGTGCGCGACCGCCGGATCCTGCTCACCATCGAGGTGACCCACATGTACGGGCTGTGGCAGGGATGACCGGCCACTCCGGCACGACAGTGGTCGAGGGGGTTGCCCGTGGGCGCGCGCGACCGTGACACCGGCTCGACCCCCGGCAACGAGCCGGACACCGACTACCGGTTCTCCCTGGCCAACGAGCGCACGTTCCTGTCCTGGATCCGCACCTCGATCGCTCTGCTCGCCGGCGGGGTCGCGGTGGCCCGGTTCGCCCCTGATGCCTCCGACGGCCGGGTGGCCAGCGCGGTCCTGGCGGGTCTGTGCATCGTGCTCGGCGGGGTCCTCGCGGTCGGCGCGTTCCTGCACCAGCGCCGGGTGCACGGCGCCATGGTGGCGGGTCGGCCACTGCCCCGCTCGCTGCTCGTACCGCTGGTCACCGGGGGCATCACCGCAGCCGCACTGCTGTGCGCGCTACTGATCGCGTTCCGCTAGGAACGGCAGCATCGCGGCCAGTACCTCGCCGGGACACTCCTCTGCCAGGAAGTGGCCCCCCGGCAGCTCGCCGCCCCGCACGTCGTCGGCGTAGCCCCACCAGACGTCGAGCGGGTCGGTCCGGTCGCCGGCGACCAGCCCCGCGGCGCCCCAGAGCGCCAGCAGCGGCATGGACAGCCGCCGTCCCGCGGCGGCGTCCGCGTCGTCGTGCTCGAGGTCGATCGCGGCTGCGGCGCGGTAGTCCTCCATCATCGCGTGCCGAGCCGCGGGATCGGCGAAGCAGCGCTCGTACTCGGCCAGCGCCTCGGGGCCGAAGATGTCGAGCGCGCTGCCCCAGCCGCCGAGCAACCGGTGCAGGTACCAGCCAGGGTCCCCCGCCATCAGGTGCTCGGCCAGCTCGCCGGGCTGGGCGAAGAAGAACCAGTGGTAGTAGGCCGTGGCCACCCGCCGGTCGACGGTCGAGTACACATGACGGGTCGGCAGGATGTCGAGGGCGACGAGCCGCTCGACCGCGTCGGGGTGGTCGAGACCCATGCGGTGGCCCACCCGCGCGCCGCGGTCGTGGCCCACCACCGCGAAGCGCTCGTGGCCGAGCTGACGCATCAGCCCGACGCCATCGGCGGCCATGGCTCGGAACGAGTACGGGGAGTGGCTCTCGTCGGACGACAGCCGGGCCGAGTCGCCGTATCCGCGCAGGTCAGGCGCGACCACCGTGGCGACGTCCGCGAGCGGGTCCGCCATCAGGTGCCACATGGCCGAGGTCTGCGGGAAGCCGTGCAGCAGCAGGACGGCGGGTCCGCTTCCTCCGGTGCGGACGCGCAGCCGAACCCCGGCGACATCGACGTCCGTGGTCTCATACGTCTCGAACACGCACCAGACCGTACGCCGGTCACCTGCTGCGCCGCACCGGCCGCGCCCGGCTCCCTGTCGCCGGGGCTCGCGACGCCTGCCGTGTCCGGACCGGGCCGGGCAAGGGTGGCCTCGGGACAAGCAGGGAACGTGAGAGGATCGGTCGGGAATCCCCTAGCAGCAACCCACCGTCGCCCCGGGAGTTCGCACTGACAGCACACGAGGTGGCTGACCCGACCTTCGTCCCGTCGCGACGACTTCGGCTCGCGGGTATCGCCCTCCACGCCTACACGGCCAGCGGCTCGGTGCTGGCCCTGCTCATCGTCGTCGCGGCCATGGACGGCGATGCCATTCGTGCCCTGTGGCTGCTGCTCGCGGCGCTGATCATCGACGGTACCGACGGCATGCTGGCACGGCGGCTGCGGGTCGGCGAGACGATCCCCTGGTTCGACGGTGCCCGGCTCGACGACATCGTCGACTATCTGACGTACGCGTTCGCGCCGATGGTGCTGCTGTGGACGGGTGACTTCCTGCCCGCCGGCTGGCTGGGGCCCGCACTGGCGGCGCTGCCGCTGATGGCGTCGAGCTACCAGTTCTGCCGGGTCGATGCGAAGACGGCCGACCACTTCTTCCTCGGGTTCCCGAGCTACTGGAACGTCCTCGCCTTCTACGTGGTGGTGCTGGATCTGTCCCCGGCCGTGACGGCCGTGCTGCTGGTGACGTGCACCGTGCTGGTGTTCGTGCCGGTCCGCTACCTCTACCCCTCCCGCACCAAGGCGTTCCGGCGTACCAACCTGGTGCTGACGGCCGTGTGGCTGGTCGCCTACGCCGTGCTGCTCGTCCAGGTGCCGAACCCGCACCCGGTGGTGGTGGCGCTGTCGTTGCTGTACCTCGTCTACTACGGGGGACTGAGCCTGTACCTCACGGTGACCCGCACTCAACGCCGGAGCCGGCGCGAGACGGTGGGCGCCGGCGGATCCGGGAGCCCGTCGGCCGCCGGTCACGGCGACTAGCAGGTGCTACTCGGCCTTGCGGCAGCGCTGGCCGCGGCCGGTGTCTTCGGCTGCTCGGCCGTCCTGCAGGCGATCGGTTCGCGCCGTGTCGCGAACGACTCGGGGCTCAGTGCGCGAACCGCCGTCCTGCTGCTCCAGCAGCCCGCCTTCCTGGCCGCGCTGCTGCTCAACCTCGTGGGTTTCCTGCTCCACCTGGTCGCCGTCCGTCTGCTGCCGCTGTTTCTCGCCCAGGCGGGCATCGCGGCCAGCCTCGCGGTCACGGCCCTGCTGGCGATGCAGATCTTCCACGACCGGCTCAGCCGCGTCGACTGGGCCGCCATAGCCGCGGTGTGCGGCGGCCTGGCTCTGCTCACCGCGGCGGCCGGCCAGACCGGTCAGGAGCGCGCCACCGCTGCGATGACGGTGACGTTGTTCGCGGTCGCTGCCGTGATGGTCGTCGGCGGGCTTGTCGCCACCCGCGCGCGCGGGCCGGTGGCCGCTGGCGCGCTCAGCCTGCTCGCCGGCCTGGGCTTCGCGAACACGGCCCTGTCGGCGCGGCTGCTGCCCGAGCTGACCGTGTCCTCCGTGCTGGGGTCACCGGTCGCGTACGCCCTGCCGCTCAGCGGCGCCCTCGCCTTCCTGCTCTACTCGCTGGCGCTGCAGCGCAGCTCGGTCACGGTCGCCACGGCGCCGATGATCGTCGTCCAGACCGCGGGGCCGGCGATCGTCGGCGTGCTCCTGCTGGGCGACGTGGTGCGGTCGGGCTGGGCCCTCGGCGCGCTCGTCGGGTTCGTGCTGACCGCGGCTGGTGCGGTGGCGCTGGTGCGCTTCGAGGGCGTCCGCGAAGGCGCCGGCTGAGCCACCCGCCCTGCCACCCGTCCGCGAAGCGGGCACGATGCGCAGGTGACGTCACCGGAAACGGTCGTGGTCGTGGGGGCAGGCATCGCTGGCATCGCCTGCGCGCGACGGCTGGCTCATGCGGGGCTGCCAGTCGTGGTGCGCGACCGCGGTCGCCGGCCTGGCGGTCGGATGGGTGGGCGGACGCTGCACGGGCGCACCGTCGACCTGGGGGCGCAGTACTTCACGGTCCGCGAGCCCGCGTTCGCCCGCGTCGTCGAGGACTGGCGGGAGCGCGGGCGCGCCCGCCCGTGGACCGACAGGTTCCACACCGGCGACGGGCAGCAGCTCGGGGCGGCCAAGCGGGGGCCGCAGCGCTGGGGTGCCCCGGGCGGGCTGCGCTCCCTGGTCGAGGACCTCGCCACCGGGATCGACGTACGCCAGCAGGAGCCGGTGCAGAGCGTCAGGGCCGGCGCGGCCGGTCCGGACGTCGACGGCGTACGGGTGCGCGCCGTCGTGCTGGCCATGCCCGACCCGCAGGCCACCCCGCTGCTGTCCGACGACGTCGCCGGCCGACCGTCCGCAGCAGGGCTCGCCGCACCGCTCGACCACCACTGGTCCCCCACGATCGCCCTGGCCGCCGGATGGGCCGCTCGCCGATGGGACGTCGACGGCGTCTTCGTGAACGCCGACGCGGGCGCACTGGGCTGGATAGCCGACGACGGACGCCGTCGCGGCGATGGCGCTGCGGTGCTCGTGGCCCACTCCACGCCGGAGCTGGCGCACGAGCACCTGACGACGCCTGAGGGGGCCGAGTCGACGATGCTGGCCGCACTGCGCAGCCAGCTCGACATCCGCGACCAGCCGCAGTGGACGTACGTCCGGCGTTGGCGGTACGCGAAGCCGGAGTCGACCCGCGACGAGCCCTACCGGCTGCTCGACGAGTCCGGCACGGTGGGGATCTGCGGCGACGGATGGTCGCCGGCCGCAAAGGTCGAGGGCGCCTGGTCGTCCGGCGATGCCCTCGGGGCCCACCTGGTCGAGCGGCTCAGCTGACCTCGTCGCCGATCCGCACCCGGCCCGGCCGGCGTACCAGCGCCCCGACCGCCAGGCAGCCTCCGCGCTCGCGATGGATCGTGCGCAGCACGTCGAGATCCCGCTCCAGGCCGCCCGGCTGCGGTCGCGTCGTCATCACGCACCGCGTGATCGGGGAGCCGACGCGGAGCTGGGTGTCTCCCACGGTCACCCGAGTGCCGGCCAGCGCGCTGTCGTCGCCTGATTCCAGCAGCAGGTTCGCCCGGAACCGCCGGGCGTCCCAGGCACCGATGCTGTCGCGGGACAGCAGCGACAGGCTCGCCCCCGCAGAGTCGTGGAACGCGCCGCGGCTGCCGTCGAACGGCTCCCAGCGACCGTCCTCGTCCTCGAAGTCCGCGACGTTCTCGTAACGGCGCGGCCCGGTGTCGGTGGCCGGACGCAGCCGGACGTCCCTCCCCAACCAGTCCGACAGCTCCTGGTCGGTGGAGGCGACCGCCCCGTCCGGCAGCGTGATCGTCAGCTCGCCGCCGCTCCCGAGGGACGCGGCGGCGTACAGCAGCTGCGGCTCCCTCCGGGCGGTGAGCCCGAAGCCCGTGGTGGCATCGAAGATGGCGTGGCCGCGGTCGCCGCGCAGGCCACCGCGGTCGACCTCCACGTCGTCCATCCGCTCCCCCTGCAGCGACTTCACCGGGTAGCGCCAGATCTCGGCCACGCGCACACCTCGGACCCTAGCCTTGCCGCCGGTGGCTACCGTTTCTCGACGACTGCCCCGACAACGAGGACACCGTGAGCGCTGTGCCTGCTGAGCCTGCTGAGCCTGCCGAGCCTGCCGAGCCTGCTGGGCCTGCTGGGCCTGCGACCCGCCCCGTACGCATCGGCGTGCAGATCCAGCCCCAGCACGCCGACTGGTCCCGGCTGCGCGACACCGCGCTGATGGCCGAGGAGAAGGGTGTCGACGTCGCCTTCACCTGGGACCACTTCTTCCCCCTGCACGGTGAGCCCGACGGTCGGCACTTCGAGTGCTGGACCACGCTCGCCGCGTGGGCCGAGGCCACGAGCCGGATCGAGCTCGGTGCCCTCGTGACGTGCAACTCTTACCGCAACCCCGACCTGCTGGCCGACATGTCCCGCACGATCGACCACATCAGCACCGGCCGGCTGATCCTCGGCATCGGCTCCGGCTGGTTCCAGAAGGACTACGACGAGTACGGCTACGAGTTCGGGACCAAGGTCGGTCGCCTCGACGACCTGGCCGCAGCGCTGCCGCGGATCGCGTCGCGGCTGGGCCAGCTCAACCCCCGGCCCACGCGGCACATCCCGGTGCTCATCGGCGGCGGCGGCGAGAAGAAGACGCTGCGACTGGTGGCGCGGCACGCCGATATCTGGCACGGGTTCGGCGAGCCGGACATGATCGAGCGCAAGCACCGGATCCTCGACGAGTGGTGCACGAAGGAGGGGCGGGACCCCGCCGCCATCGAGCGCTCGGTCACCGTCAAGGGCAGTCCTGCCGACCTCGGGCCGGCGTTTCACGTCCTCGGCACCCGGCTGTTCGTGCTCGCGGCGGGAGGCCCCGACTTCGACTTCGCCTTCCTCGACGACTGGCTGGCCTGGCGCGACGAGAACAACGCCGGCTGAGCGGGGGCGGGACTCGCCGATCCGGGAGTCTGCGGTCTGACACCATCGACGGCACATGGACAGGCCGCTGCTGACCCCGCCTGACGGGGCCACCGACCCCGACGCGCTGTTCGACGCGTACGCCGCGTGGACCGCCGAGCAGGGGCTGGCGCTCTACCCGGCGCAGACCGAGGCGCTGATCGAGCTCGTGTCGGGGAGCAACGTGATCCTGTCGACCCCCACCGGGTCGGGAAAGTCCCTGGTCGCCACCGGCGCGCACTTCGCCGGCCTGGCTGGAGACCGCCGCAGCTTCTACACCGCTCCCATCAAGGCGCTGGTCAGCGAGAAGTTCTTCGCGCTGTGCGACGTCTTCGGTGCGGACCGGGTGGGCATGCTCACCGGGGACGCCAGCGTCAACGCGACTGCGCCCGTCATCTGCTGCACGGCGGAGGTGCTGGCCAACGTGGCGCTGCGCGAGGGTGCCGGCGCAGACGTCGACACCGTCATCATGGACGAGTTCCACTACTACGGCGACGTGGACCGTGGCTGGGCCTGGCAGGTCCCGCTGCTCGAGCTGAACCGCGCGCAGTTCCTGTTGATGTCGGCCACCCTCGGCGACGTGACGGCGCTGGCGGACGACCTCACCCGCCGCACCGGGCGCGAGACGGCGGTCGTCACCTCGGTCGACCGGCCGGTGCCGCTGCACCACTGGTACGAGACCACGCCGTTGCACGAGACGATCCTCGACCTGCTGGGAGCCGGGCAGGCGCCGGTCTACGTCGTGCACTTCAGCCAGGCCGGTGCCCTGGAGACGGCACAGGCCCTCACCAGCCTCAACGTGACCAGCCGGGCCGACAAGGACCGCATCGCCGACGCGATCGGCGAGTTCCGCTTCTCCGCCGGCTTCGGGCGCACGCTGTCGCGGCTGGTCCGGATGGGGATCGGCGTGCACCACGCCGGCATGCTGCCGAAGTACCGGCGCCTCGTGGAGCAGCTGGCGCAGGCGGGCCTGCTCACCGTCATCTGTGGCACCGACACTCTCGGCGTGGGCATCAACGTGCCGATCCGCACGGTGCTGCTCACCGCGCTGGTCAAGTACGACGGCACCCGGATGCGCCACCTGCAGGCGCGCGAGTTCCACCAGGTCGCGGGGCGCGCCGGTCGGCCGGGCTACGACACCGCCGGGACGGTGGTGGTGCAGGCGCCCGAGCACGAGGTCGAGAACGCCCGGCTGGTCGCCAAGGCCGGAGACGACCCCAAGAAGCTCAAGCGGGTGCAGCGCAAGAAGGCACCGCAGGGCCAGGTCTCCTGGACCAAGGCCACCCACGACCGGCTGGTCGCGGCTGACCCCGAGCCGCTGGTCTCCCACTTCCGCGTGTCGCACTCGATGCTGCTCGACGTGATCGCCAGGCCCGGTGACGCGTTCGTCGCGATGCGCCGCCTGCTGACCGACAACCACGAGCCGCAGGCCAGGCGCCGCCACGTGCACACCGCCATCGGCGCGTACCGCGCGCTGCGCGCAGCCGGCGTCGTGGAGGAGCTCGCGGAGCCCGACCCCGAGGGCCGCACCGTGCGGCTGACCGTCGACCTGCCGGCCAACTTCGCGCTCAACCAGCCGCTGTCGACGTTCGCGCTGGCGGCGATCGAGCTGCTCGACCCCGCCGCGGACGGTTTCGCGCTCGATGTCGTGTCGGTGATCGAGGCCACGCTCGACAACCCCCGCCAGGTGCTCTCGGCCCAGGAGCACATGGCCCGCGGCGAGGCGATCGCTGCCATGAAGTCGGAGGGGATCGACTACGACGAGCGCATGGAGCTACTCGAGGAGGTCACCCACCCCAGGCCGCTGGCGGAGCTGCTGGACGCGGCGTACGAGATGTACCGCACCGGACACCCGTGGGTGGCCGACCACGAGCTGGCGCCGAAGTCGGTCGTGCGGGACATGTGGGAACGCGCGATGTCGTTCGGCGAGTACGTGGCCTTCCACCGGCTGGCGCGCTCGGAGGGCTCGGTGCTGCGCTACCTCGCCGACGCCTACCGGGCGCTGCGGGTCGGGGTGCCGGGCGAGGCGCGCACCGAGCAGGTCGACGACATCGTGGAGTGGATCGGCGAGCTGGTGCGCCAGGTCGACTCCAGCCTGTTGGACGAGTGGGAACGGCTGACGCATCCCGGCGAGGCGGCGCCGGTCGTCGAGGTGGCCGCACCCTCCCGGCCGCTGACGGCCAACACCCGCGCCTTCCGGGTGCTGGTGCGCAACACGATGTTCCGCCGGGTCGAGCTGGCCGCCCGTCGCGACACCGCGGCGCTGGCTGAGCTGGACGCCGCCGGGGGGTGGGACGCCGAGTCGTGGCAACGGGCGCTGGACGCCTACTTCGACGAGCACGACATGCTGCCGACCGGCGCGGACGCCCGCGGACCCGGGCTGTTCGTGGTCACCGAGGAGCCCCAGCGCTGGGTGGTCCGCCAGATCTTCGACGACCCCGCGGGCCACCACGACTGGGGAATCAGTGCCGAGGTCGACCTGGCGGCCAGCGACGAGGCCGGCGAGCCCGTCGTGAAGGTCACCGGGGTCGGTCCGCCCTGACCTGCGGCCCGCGGGCGTCAGCCGCGGGCGTGCGCAGACCCGGACGTGACGGGAACCCCACCGGATCCCCACGGTGAGGCTGGTGTTGCCGGTGGCCGGCGGGGTGCGGGCTGCACACCCCGGCGACGGATGCGAGGCTCGAGCAATGGCCTACCCCGATGCCGGCGCCATGACGCTCAGCGCGGCCGAGCACGGTGACGGGCTCAGCGGTCTGAGCGGGTTCATCGCCGACGTGATCCGCACCCTCGGCGAGCCGGGCGTGGGCGTCCTCACCGCGCTGGAGACGGTGTTCCCGCCGATCCCCAGCGAGATCGTGCTTCCCTTCGCGGGCTACCTCAGCCAGCGTGGCGAGCTCTCGCTCGGCTGGGTGCTCATGGCCGCCACGCTCGGGGCGCTGGTCGGTGCCGTGGCGCTGTACGGCTTCGCCGCGACGGTGGGCCAGGAGCAGGCCAGCGCCCTGCTGGCACGGATACCCCTGGTGGACCGGGAGGACGTCGACCGCGCGTCGGACTGGTTCGCCCGGCACGGGCGCTCGGCCGTGCTGCTCGGGAGACTGGTGCCCGGCGTCCGCAGTCTGGTGTCGCTACCCGCCGGTGCGCAGCGGATGCCGCTGGGGCAGTTCGTCGCGTACACCGCGATCGGGTCGCTGGCGTGGAACTCCCTGCTGGTGGGCGGCGGCTACGCCCTCGGCACCCAATGGGACCGGGTACAGGCCTACGCCGACTGGCTCGACTACCTGCTGATCGGGGCACTGGTCCTGGTCGTCGGCTGGCTGCTCGTGCGGCGCCTCCGTGCGCGCCGCACCGCGCGAGCATCCGGGGCTCAGGACGGTCGGACCCCTACTCGCCCCCACTGACGGCGCTGCCGGCCAAGCCGAGAACCACCACGTCCTCGACCAGCGCGCCCTGCCACGCCGGCATCCGGTCAGCAGCCCAGGCACGCCAGGCGGCGCCGCCGTACGCCCCCGTGAGGGCGCCGAGGGCGGCGGCGAGCAGCGGCAGCCCCGGAGCGACGTGGTCCCGGCGGCACAGCACCGCCGAGCCGGAGACGGCGGAGACGACCCGCGCCGCGACGCCCCGGCGGTCGAGTCGGCTGGGTGCCTGCGGCAGCTTGTCGCCGGCCAGCTCCAACGCCACACCGATGATCGACATCACGCGGGTTGCTGTGTGCAGCCGCGACCGGCACTCGCCGGCCCGGCTGGTACGCCACGACAGCACGGGCGCCGCCATCCCGAGCGAGGTACGCCCGCCCGCGGCCAGGCCGAGGGCCGCCGAGCGCAGGGGGGCTCCCGCTGGCGGGCGTGTCACTGTTCGAGCCATTCGAGGTCCTTCGAGGGTCGGCGGTCGGCGATCCGGCACGGCGTACTCGTCAGGGCGTCCACTGCTACAGGGTCTGAGTGAGGGTGTGGATGACGAGCCCGGCAAGCCCGCCGACCAGCGTGCCGTTGATCCGGATGAACTGCAGGTCACGCCCCACGTGCAGCTCGATGCGACGGGCGGCCTCGTCACCGTCCCAGCGGTCCACGGTCTCGGTGATGACCGTGGTGATCTCACTTCCGTAGGTCGCGACCACGAAGGCCGCCAGGTCGGCGGCGTAGCCGTCCAGCCGGGCGCGCAGCGCCTCGTCGTCGGCCAGCTGGCGGCTGAAGGCGTCGAGCTGGGAGTGCGCCCGGGCGACCACCGCACTGTCGGGGTCGGCCAGGCTGTTGACCAGGGCCCGCCGGAGCGCGTTCCACAGCGCCGTCGCTGTGGTGATCACCTGTGGCTGCGACAGCACCCGCTGCTTGAGCCGCTCGGCACGCTCCATGGTCTCCGGGTCGTGCTGCAGCCCGTCGGCGAGCTGGGCCAGAAGCTCGTCCAGCGCATGCCGCGCCTCGTGCTCCGGGTCGTCACGGATGTCCCGCGCCCAGCCGAGCACCTCGGTGTGGACGCGGTGCGTGACCTGCTCGTCGACCCAGGCGGGCGTCCACCACGGTGCACGGGTGAGCAGGGCCGCCGCAACCGCCTGCTCGTTGCCCTCGAGCCAGCGCACGGTCTCTGCGAGGGTGAGATCGACCAGCCCGTGATGCGCCTTCTCGCGCACGACCTCGGCGAGCAGGCTGCCGGCGACCGGGCTCAACGGCTCGTCGAGCAGCCGCGGCACCAGCTCGTGCTCCACGAGCGCCGCGACGTCGTCGTCGCTGACCCGCTCCAGCCCGGTACGCAGCAGGCGCACCGCCTCGGTGATGACCCGGGTGCGGTGCGCAGGGTCGGTGAGCCAGCGCCCCACCCGGGCGCTGATCCCGGCCGACAGCACCCGCTCGCGCACGACCTCCTCGACCAGGAAGTTGTCCGTGACGAAGTCCCGCAGGCTCACTCCCAGCGCGCGCTTGCGCCGGGGGATCAGCGCCGTGTGCGGGATCGGCAGTCCCAAGGGGTGCCGGAACAGGGCGGTCACTGCGAACCAGTCGGCGATGGCGCCCACCATCGACGCCTCCGCGGTCGCGTGCACGTAGCCCCAGGCACCGTCGCGGTCGACGGTCAGCACGTACACGACCGCCGCCACTCCCAGCAGGGACAGTGCGACGGCGCGCATCCTCCGCAGCCCCCGCCGCCGTTGGTCATCGGCAGCGGAAAGCAGCGGACCGCTAGGCACCCAACTGCTCGGTCGGCAGCGACATCTCACTCCTCCAGGCAGCAGGTGTCCGGGTCGGCACCACGCAGGCTCCCGAAAGTAGCGCCTCTCCCGATGCCATCCTCCGGCTCAGGCAGGATGGCCGCATGCTGACCCTCGACGAAGCCACAGCCCTGCTGTCCGCCGCCCGCACAGCGGCTGACGAGGCGGGCGTCCCGATGTCGTTCGCGGTGATGGACCCCGGCGGCCACCTGGTGGCGCTGCACCGCATGGACGGAGCCCCCTGGATCAGTGCCGACGTGGCCCAGGGGAAGGCGTGGACCGCCGCCGCGTACGGCGTGCCCAGCGACGCGCAGAAGCAGAAGATGGAGCCGATGCCCAACTTCGCCGGCGCGGTCACGACCATGACCTCCGGCCGCTTCACCCCGCAGACCGGCGCTGTTCCCGTCTACCGCGACGGCACCCTGCTCGGCGCCCTCGGCGCCAGTGGGGGCACCGGCGCACAGGACGAGGAGGCCTGCTCGGCTGCGGTCGGCGAGGCCGGCTTCAGCGTCCAGGCCTGAGCACACCACCGACCTCAGCGCCCGGCGGCATCGTGACAGGCTGCAGGGGTGACGACATCGACCGGCCCGCAGACCCGGCCCAGGCGACAGGCCCGCACGGCCGAGGTGCTGCACACCACCTGGCTGACGCCGGCCATGATCCGGCTGTCGCTGGGCGGCGAAGGCCTCGCCGGCTTCGATGCAGGCGAGTTCACCGACCACTACGTCAAGCTGATCTTCCCCCCGCCCGGTGCGCCGTACGGGCTGCCGGTCGACCCGGCTGCGGTCGAGGAGGCACACCCACGTGAGCAGTGGCCGGTCACCCGCGCTTACACGGTGCGGGCGTGGGACGCCGCCGCGGGAGTGCTCACCGTCGACCTCGTGCGCCACGGCGACGATGGCATCGCACCCGCGTGGGCGGCGGCGGCGCGGCCCGGGGACCGGATCTCGCTGTTCGGTCCCGGCGGCGCCTACGCGCCGGCTCACGACGCCGACTGGCACCTGCTGGTCGGCGACGAGAGCGCGCTCCCGGCGATCGCGGCCACCGTGGAGGCACTGCCGGCCTCGGCGTCCGCGGTCGTCATCGTCGAGGTTGCCGGGCCGGCGGAGGAGCAGCTGGTGGTGACACCCGCTGACGTCGAGCTGACCTGGGTCCACCGAGGGGACCCGACCGAAGACCCGGACCGCGACCCAGGCAGCGATCCTCTGCTCGCAGCGGTCCGGGCCGCGACCGAGCGCGGAGGCGACGTGGACGCGTTCGTGCACGGGGAGGCGGACATGGTGCGTGCGGTGCGCCGGCACCTGCGCGTCGAGCGGGGGGTGCCCCGCGGTCGGCTGTCTGCGTCGGGGTACTGGCGCCGGGGACGGACCGACGAGGGCTGGCGCCACGAGAAGGAGGACTGGAAGGCCGCGGTCGAGGCCGACGAGCGCGAGTCCCTCGAGGAACAAGTTGGGCCTTCAACCGGTTGACACCGCGTTGATGACCACTGCCCCCCGCGCCTCACTCCCGCACGAGCGAAACCCCCTGCAGGTGATGTCCGTCCTGCTGCTCGCATGCGTGTCGTTCGCGCTCGCGCAGACCCTGGTTATACCTGCGCTGCCGGCGATCGCCGCCGAGCTCGACGCCAGCACCTCGGCGACGTCGTGGGTCCTGACCGGCTTCCTGCTCTCCGCATCGGTGGCCACCCCGATCATCGGCAAGCTCGGGGACCTGTACGGGCGCGGGCGCGTCCTGACCATCGTCCTGGTGCTGTTCGCCCTCGGTGGTGTGATCGACGCGCTGGCGCCGACGATCGAGGTGCTGATCGCCGGCCGGGTCCTGCAAGGCGTCGCCGGTGGCGTCTTCCCCCTCGCCTTCGGGATCGTGCGCGACACGTCGCCGCGTCACAAGGTGCCGGGACACCTGGCCGCCCTGAGCGCGGTGTTCGGGATCGGCGGCGGCATCGGTCTCCCGTTGTCCGGCGTGCTGGTGGACCACGCCGACATCTCCTGGCTGTTCTGGATCACCCTGGTAGCGCTTCCCGCGGCTGCGGCCGCGCACTTCCTCATCCCGTCCGCGCCGAGCAACCACCGGCCCCGCATCGACTGGACCGGAGCCTTCCTGCTCTCTGCATCGCTCGCCTCGCTGCTGCTCGGGGTCACGCACGCGGAGGCATGGGGCTGGACCTCCCTGCGCACACTCGGCCTTCTGCTCGGCGGGGTCGTCCTCGCGCTCGTGTGGGTCCGCGTGGAGGCCCTCGTCCCGGAGCCGCTCATCGAGCTCAGGGTGCTGCGCCAGCGTGCGGTCGCCGCCACCAACGCCACCGCGACGCTCATCGGCATCGCGATGTTCTCCAGCTTCCTGCTCATCCCGCAGTTCGCGCAGACCCCCGAGTCCACCGGCTACGGCTTCGGCTTCAGCGTCACCCAGGCGGGCCTCCTGCTCATGCCGTCGGCGCTGGTGCAGATCATGGTGGGTCCGATCGCCGGTCGCCTGGGGGTGCGGATCGGGTTCCGCCGGGTGCTGGCGCTGGGGACCCTGCTCTGCGCCATCTCCTTCGGCCTGCTGGCGGTGGCCCACGAGTCTCCGTGGGAGTTCGTCGTCGCGGGCATGTTCCTCGGGGCCGGCATCTGCTTCGCGTTCGCGGCGATGGCGAACCTCGTGGTGGCGGCATCCCCGCCCGCACAGGTGGGGATCGCCACCGGCATCAACACCGTGATGCGCACCGTCGGAGGTGCGTTCGGATCGGCCATCTCGACCGCCATCCTCGCCGCGCACCTGGTCGGCAGCACCGGGCTGCCCAGCGAGGGTGCCTACACCGTGGCCTTCGTCTTCTCGACGATCGTCGCGCTGGCCGCGACCGGGATGGCACTGCTGGTCCCGCAGCACGTCGAGGACCCCGCACCAGCGCCGGTGGCCGCCACCACCTGATCCAGGGCACGCTGGGATGGTGAGTGCGGCGGTGAGTTCGGTGCAGGCGGCGGAGCCGTTCACCCCGTACGGCCTGTCCCACCTGCTCGTCGTGGTCGCCCTGGTCGGGGGAGCAGTGGCTCTGGTCGCCCTCGGCCGCGCCTCTCGAGGGTCCCGTGAGGCGGAGCGGACCGGGCGGATCCTCGCGGTGGCGGTCCTCGTGCTCCTGGTGCCGCTCCAGGTCAACTCCATGGCCCGGTCCGACGCCGTCCTGGAGCAGGGCCTGCCGCTGCAGCTGTGCGACCTCGCGGGCCTGATGGCGGCGTACGCGTTGTGGACCAGGACGCCCTGGGCCGCTGCGGTCACGTACTACTGGGGCCTGAGCCTCACCACGCAGGCCGTGCTGACGCCGGACCTGTCCGCCGACTTCCCGGACCTCGTGTTCCTCCAGTTCTGGGGCCTGCACCTGCTCATCGTGTGGACGGCTGCGTTCCTGACCTGGGGGCTGGGCATCGTCCCGGACTGGCGCGGCTACCGGGTGACGGTGGCCGTCTCCCTCGGGTGGATGGCGACGGTCATCGCCATCAACGCCGTCGTCGGCAGCAACTACGGCTACCTCAACGAGAAGCCCGGGTCGGCGTCGGCGCTCGACCTGCTCGGGCCGTGGCCCTGGTACGTGCTCGCCGAGGTCGCCATCGCGCTGGTGGCGTGGGCGCTGATGACCTGGCCGTGGGTGCGGAAGGGGCGGCGGTCGGCTACCGCTGCTGCCACGCCTCCAGCGTCTCCCGAGCCCCGTGCTCGTGCAGCGAGGCCAACGCATCGGCGTAGGCGGTGACGAAGCGCTCGTCGTCGACAAGATCGCCGAACAGGTCGCGGTCAGCGATGAACGCCAGGGGCTCCTCGCGCTGCCGCCGCGCCGCAGCGGTGAGCTGCTCGCTGAGCCGGTCGACGACCTCGATCGGCTGTCCCTGCTCGTCGACCCCCTCGGCGTATCGTGCCCAGGCCGCCACGACCAGCGCCGAGCATGCGATGTCGCCACCCGCGGCCAGGTTCTGGCGTACGACCGGAAGCAGCCACTTGGGGATGCGGTCACTGCTCTCGGCGCACAGCCGGGCCAGGGTGTCGCGGACCTCGGGGTTGGCGAAGCGCTCGATCAGGTGGGGCTTGTAGGCGTCCAGATCGACGCCCGGCACCGGTGACAGAGTCGGGGTCGCCTCCCGGTCCATGTACCGGAGCAGGAAGTCGGAGAACAGCGGGTCCTGGCACACCTCGTGCGCGTAGCGGTACCCCGCCAGGTACCCGAGGTAGCACAGCGACTGGTGGCTCGCGTTCAGCAGCCGGAGCTTCATCAGCTCGTACGGCTCCACGTCGTCCACGACCTGTACGCCGACGTCCTCGAACGGCGGCCGCCCGGCCGCGAAGCGATCCTCGAGCACCCACTGGGTGAACGGCTCGCACACCACCGGCCAGCTGTCCTCGATCCCGAAGCGCTCCGCCAGCACTCTGCGGTCGTCGTCGCTCGTCACCGGCGTGATGCGGTCGACCATGGAGTTGGGGAAGGGCACCTCGCTCTCGATCCAGTCGGCCAGCTCGGGGTCCTGCGCCCGGGCGAAGGACGTGATCATCTTGTGGGCCACCTCGCCATTGCCCTGGATGTTGTCGCAGGACATCACGGTGAACGCCGGGGTCCCCTCGGCGCGACGCCGGCGGAGTGCCGCGGTGACGAAGCCGAACATGGTGCGCGGCTCGGCGTCCGGCTGACTGCCGGCCTCGATGTCGAGCCGGATGTCGGGGTCGCGATCGTCGAACCCACCGGTCACCGGGTGCACGTGGTAGCCGCCCTCGGTGACCGTGAGCGACACGATCCGGGTGGCCGGGTCGGCCATCCGCGCCACCACTGCCCCTGGGTCCTGCGGAGCGAACAGGTAGTCGGCCACCGCGCCGATCACCCGCGGCTCCAGCTCGCCGTCGGGATGCTTGACCACCAGCGTGTAGAGGCAGTCCTGCTCCCGCATCACGTCGTCCATGCGCTTGTCATGGCTGAGCACGCCCACTCCACAGATTGCCCAGTCGAGCGCCGTCCCCTGGTTCATCAGCGCGTCGAGGTACATCGCCTGGTGCGCCCGGTGGAACCCGCCGAGGCCGAAGTGCACGACGCCGACTGACAGCTGCTCGCGGTCGAACGTGGGTTTGGCGATCCCGAGCGATCTCAGGGTCTCGGCGTTGAGCCTGGTCATCTGCAGCCCTCCATCCGACGGTCCGGACCTTGGACCCTACTCAGATGCGGGCACGCGTTCAGCGGCCGGCGGGGTCCTCGAGGGATGAGTCGAGTGCCAGTGCGCGGAGCACGTCCTCGTTGCCCGCGCGCTCTTGACCTTCCTCACGCAGCAGCAGTCCGAGGTTGAGCCAAGCCGCTGCGTCCTTCTTGTCCACGGCCACCGCGCGCTCGTACAGCGAAATGGCCTCCTTCGGATCGTCAGCGGCGGTTCGCAGAATGGCGAGGTTGAACAGCGCCGGTCCGTACTCGTCGTCGGTGTCCAGGGCTGACCGGTAGTGATCTTCGGCCAAGCCGTAGTTCCCGTTGGCCTCCTCGATGAGAGCCATGTTGTACAGCGCGTACTGGTTGGTCGGGTCCAGCGCCAGTGCCTCCTCGTACCTCTTAGCCGCGCGAGGAAGCCGATCCGCAGCATGTGCTTTCAGCCCCGCATCGACAGCTGCGCGGGCCTGATCCGCATCCGACGACTCCGAGGACGAGTCAGCGGCGGCGGGCTGGTCGTCGCCGCCGCAGGCGCTGAGGCCGACCAAGGTCACTGCCGTCACGGCCAGCACACTGAGTAGGCGGCTCGTCCGTGGCAGACGCTGCACATTGTTCAACACGATAAATCCCCCGGGTGTAGGAGTGATAGTTAGTGAAAAGCCGAGATCCGGCGTTCGCACGTGGAGCTTTCGGAACACGCTTTCCAACGAATGAAGCGCCAGGCGCTTACTACGCTGACGGCTGCACGCTGAGCACTGCGTGCACTGACAGTAACAGCCGATCTGACGCCCTTCGCAGGAATAGTCAGTTTCTGCCCGAACGGCCTCATGGCGCTGCTCTGAGTACGGCCCGCACCCGCGGCACCTCCGCACCGACACGCGAGAAGCTGATGGTGGAGGACCTTCGCCGATGTCCCGTGCATGGAGCGCAGGAATAGCGAGTAGCACAACTGAAAAGGCGTCACTACATGTACTAGTCCAGTGACGATGAGCGAAGTTTCCTCAATTCTGACCGTAATTCGCCCGCAAATCAGCCCGATCCAACCAAAACGCTCCACCGAAGACAGGCCAGCCGTACGTTCACCGCACGACCTGCCTTTTCAGGGTCGCCACCACTCAGGCGAGAAAGAGCAGGCTGACAATGTCTCAACGTTCCACATCGCGAGCAGGAACCCGAGCGAGAAACGTGCTCCTCATAGGAGCAACAACGGCCATCACCGTCTTCGGCGGGATGAGCACCGCCGTAGCCGCCATCCCAAGTGCCGACGGCGTGATCACCGGCTGCTACGACAAGAGCAGCGGTGCCGTGCGCATCATCGACGCGGCCAAGAGCAAGTGCAAGAACGGCGAGCGCACCATCACGTGGAACCAGACCGGTCCGATGGGTCCACAGGGGCCTAGAGGGTTCACCGGCGCCACCGGCGCAACCGGCGCCACCGGGGCCACCGGCGCCACCGGCGCAATGGGGCCGGCTGGACCTGCCGGTGCTGACGGCGCGACTGGCGCAACCGGTCCCCAGGGCGCAAAGGGTGACACCGGAGCTGCTGGTGCCGACGGCACCAACGGCACCAACGGTGCCACCGGTGCTACGGGTGCTCAGGGTGAAACTGGAGCCACCGGTGCGACTGGAGCCACTGGTGCTCAGGGTGAGAAGGGTGACACCGGCGCTGCGGGAGCCGACGGCCTCAACGGGACCAACGGCACCAACGGCGCGACCGGTGCCACTGGCGCACAGGGCGAGCAGGGTGCAACCGGCGCGACTGGTGCAACCGGCGCTGCGGGTCCGATGGGCCCCCAGGGCGAGAAGGGCGACACCGGCGCGACCGGTGCCACCGGTGCCCAGGGCGAGAAGGGTGACACCGGCGCTGCTGGTGCCGATGGAACCAACGGCCTCAACGGAACCAACGGCCTGAACGGGACCAACGGAACCAACGGAACCAACGGCGAGACCGGTGCCACTGGCGCACAGGGCGAGAAGGGCGACACCGGCGCGACTGGTGCTGCTGGCGCCACTGGCACCAACGGTGCTGACGGGGCTACCGGTGCAAAGGGCGACACTGGCGAGACCGGTGCTGCCGGTACCAACGGCACCAACGGCACCAACGGCATCGACGGCGCGACCGGCGCGACCGGTGCGACCGGTGCGACCGGTGCGACCGGTGCG
>JAQSWV010000037.1 GCA_029266455.1 Nocardioidaceae bacterium | reverse complement strand
AGTGCCGGTCCACCTTCGGTTCCGGCGGTGACACCGAGCCGACACCACCGCAGGGTGCTAGGCGGTTTCCCGACAGGGCGTGGTGCTTGCGCTGCCTACACACCTAAACTCAGGACCAGGGCTGTTGTCACTCACTGTGGTCATATAATGACCGTAAGTATGAGCTCCCGCGATGTCGGCGTGGCGCGCCTCCCCGCGCGTGCAAAGCCCGAGGCGGAAACTGCCTACGAGCACCACCTCGGCCCCGGATACGATCGGGTCGGCCGGGCCGCCCGGCACGTCTCGGAGGAGCCCCCGTGCCTGACATCACCGTTTCTGTCGTGTCCGCGGACGAGTCCGCTGCGCGCACGGTGACGAAGGGCACCAAGGCGTGGGAGCTGTTCGCCGACGATCCCGCGGTGGTCGCCGCCCGGGTCGACGGGCACCTGCGCGACCTGTCGTACGAGGTGTCCGGCGGCGAGCTGGTCGAGGCCGTACGCATCGACTCCGCCGACGGCCGCGACATCCTGCGGCACTCGACCGCACACGTGCTGGCCCAGGCCGTGCAGGACCTGTTCCCGGACGCACGGCTGGGCATCGGTCCGCCGATCGTCGACGGCTTCTACTACGACTTCGACGTCCCCGAGCCCTTCAAGCCCGACGACGTCGACCGCATCGAGTCACGGATGCGCAAGATCATCAAGGAGGGTCAGCGGTTCGACCGCCGGGTGGTCAGCGACACCGAGGCGCGCGACGAGCTGGCCGCGGAGCCGTACAAGCTCGAGCTGATCGGGCTCAAGGGCGGCTCCAGCGAGGACGACGGCTCCGCGGTCGAGGTGGGTGCCGGAGAGCTGACCATCTACGACAACGTGCGGCGCGACGGTGCGGTCGCCTGGAAGGACCTGTGTCGCGGGCCGCATCTGCCCACCACCAAGCGCATCCCGGCCTTCGCCCTGATGCGTACGGCGGCGGCGTACTGGCGGGGAAGCGAGGAGAACCGCCAGCTGCAGCGGATCTACGGCACGGCGTGGGAGTCGAAGCAGGCGCTCGACGCGCACCTGCACCGGCTGGAGGAGGCACACCGGCGGGACCACCGCCGGCTGGGCATCGACCTCGACCTGTTCAGCTTCCCCGACGAGATCGGGTCCGGGCTGGCGGTGTTCCACCCCAAGGGTGGAGTGCTGCGCACCGTGATGGAGGACTACTCGCGCCTGCGCCACCGGGAGTCGGGCTACGAGTTCGTCTTCACCCCGCACATCACCAAGGGGCGGCTGTTCGAGATCTCGGGACACCTCGACTGGTTCGCCGACGGGATGTACCCGCCGATGAGCGTCGACGCGGACATCGACTACTACCTCAAGCCGATGAACTGCCCGATGCACAACCTCATCTTCCGCTCGCGTGGGCGGTCCTACCGCGAGCTGCCGCTGCGGTTGTTCGAATTCGGGTCGGTGTATCGCTACGAGAAGTCCGGCGTCGTGCACGGGTTGACCCGGGTGCGCGGCATGACCCAGGACGACGCGCACATCTACTGCACCCGTGAGCAGATGCATGCCGAGCTGACCACCGTGCTCGAGTTCGTGCTCGACCTGCTGCGTGACTACGGGCTCGACGACTTCTATCTCGAGCTGTCCACCCAGAACCCGGACAAGTACGTCGGCGTCGATTCCGCCTGGGACGAGGCGACCGAGACGCTCCGCGAGGTGGCGACCGCGTCCGGGCTCGAGCTGGTCCCCGACCCCGGCGGAGCGGCCTTCTACGGGCCGAAGATCTCGGTCCAGGCCCGCGATGCCATCGGCCGCACCTGGCAGATGTCGACGATCCAGCTCGACTTCAACCTGCCGGAGCGGTTCGAGCTGGAGTACACCGCCGCCGACGGCTCCCGCCGGCGACCGGTGATGATTCACCGCGCCCTGTTCGGCTCGATCGAGCGGTTCATCGGGGTGCTGACCGAGCACTATGCGGGCGCGTTCCCGCCGTGGCTGGCGCCGGTGCAGGCCGTGGGCATCCCGATCGCGGACCGGCACGGCGAGCACCTTCGGGCGGTGGCGGCCCGGCTGCGCGCGGAGGGGGTGCGCGTGGAGGTGGACGACTCCGACGACCGGATGCAGAAGAAGATCCGCACGGCGCAGACGCAGAAGGTGCCGTACATGCTGATCGCCGGCGACCGTGACGTCGAGGGAGATGCGGTGTCCTTCCGCTATCTCGACGGCGAGCAGGACAACGGCGTGCCGGTCGACGAGGCGGTGGCGAGGATCGTGCGGGCCGTGGGAGAGCGGCTGCCGCGATGAGGTCGAGGGCAATGAGGTCCGCACGGTGACGGCTGGGGATCTGCTGCAACGGCTCTGGGCGCCACACCGGATGGCCTACGTGACCGGCGACGATCCGAGCGCGTCCGAGCCGGGTGACGAGTGCCCGTTCTGCCGCATCCCGGCCGAGGACTCTGCCGACAGCCTGGTCGTGGCGCGCGGTGCGGTTGCGTATGCGGTGCTGAACCTGCATCCGTACAACCCGGGCCACCTGATGGTGTTGCCGTACCGGCATGTCGCGGAGTACGAGGATCTGACGCTCGAGGAGGCGGCCGATGTCGCGCTGCTCACCCAGCAGGCCCTGCGCACCCTGCGGAGGGTCTCGGAGCCGCACGGGTTCAACATCGGGCTCAACCTCGGCGGTGTCGCCGGGGGGTCGTTGTCGGACCATCTGCACCAGCACGTCGTGCCCCGCTGGTCCGGCGACGCCAACTTCATCACGATCGTCGGCGAGACCAAGCTGCTGCCGCAGCTTCTCGCCGACACCCGCGACCTGCTCCACACCGCCTGGCCCTCCGGCTCATAGCCAGCCCGGCCACCCGCGGTCCGCGGTCCGTGCTTGCGCGATCCGCGGCTCGTGGTTGCGCGATCCGCGGCTTGATGTTCCGCCATCAGCGGCTTGTGGTTCCGCGATCAGCGGCTCGCGGTTAGCCGGTCAGCGGCTTGCGGTGATCGGCCGCCAGTCAGGGTCCGCCGGACGCCACCTTCGAACAGGTTGGGCTTCCACCGTGCAAATCGCGACTGGTTCCGCCGAAGCCCGAGGCACGCGTCACCACATCGTCCGTGCAGCGAGGGGCTGCGAGACAACCACGGGCCGCTGATGGTGCAACCACGGGCCGCTGATGGTGCAACCACGGGCCGCTGATCGTGCAACCGCGAGCCGCGGATCGCGGGCTAGGTGCTAGGGGTCGGCGAGCTTGGCGGCGAGGTGGCTGGGAAGTGCCTCGTACCGGGCGAACCGGCGGGTGAAGGAGCCGGTGCCGTGGCTCAGCGAGCGCAGGTCGACCGCGTACCGCAGGAGCTCGAGGCCGGGCACCTCGGCGTGGACGACGGTCCGCCCGCCCGGAGCGGCCTCTGTGCCCAGCACCCGGGCGCGGCGGGATGACAGGTCGCCCATCACCGCGCCGACGTAGTCGTCGTCGATCAGCACGTCGACGGTGTCGACCGGCTCGAGGACGAGGACCTCCGCGTCGCGGGCTGCCTCGCGCAGCGCGAGCGCGCCCGCGGTCTGGAACGCCATGTCGGACGAGTCGACGCTGTGCGCCTTGCCGTCGACGAGCGTCACCCGGATGTCCACCATGGGGTGTCCGGTGGCCACCCCACGCTGCATCTGCGCGACCACGCCCTTCTCGACGCTGGGGATGAACTGGCGGGGGACCGAGCCGCCCACCACCTTGTCGACGAACTCGAACCCACCACCGGTCGGCAGGGGCTCCACCTCGATGTCGCAGACGGCGAACTGGCCGTGCCCTCCCGACTGCTTGACGTGGCGGCCCTTGCCTGCGCCGGGCCGCCCGAACGTCTCGCGCAGCGACACCTGGACGTCGACGCGGTCGACGGTCACCCCGTAGCGCTGGCGCAGCCGCTCCAGCAGTACGTCGGCGTGCGCCTCGCCCATGGTCCAGAGCACGAGCTGGCGGGTGTCCGGGTGCTGCTCGATCCGCAGCGTCGGGTCCTCGGCGGAGAGCCGGGTGAGGCCGAGGGAGAGCTTGTCCTCGTCGGCCTTCGCGTGCGCCTCGACCGCGATCGGGAACAGCGGGTCGGGCATCGACCACGGCTGCATCAGCAGCGGCCGGTCCTTGCCGGAGATGGTGTCGCCGGTCTCCGCACGGGTGAGCTTGGCGATGGTGCACATGTCCCCGGCCACGCAGTACGGCACCGGCCGCAGCAGCTTGCCCAGGGGAGATGCGAGCGCACCGACCTTCTCGTCCTCGTCGTGGTCGGCGTGCGCGGTCTCGTGCACCTCCTCGGCCCCGGAGCCCGCTCCGCTACGGAACTGCGACGAGTGCCCCGACACGTGCACGACCGAGTCGGCCCGCAGCGTCCCGGAGAACACCCGGACCAGCGACACCCTGCCGACGTACGGGTCGGTGGTGGTCTTCACGACCTCGGCGAGCAAGGGCCCGTCGGGGTCGCACGCCATGTCCTCGACCCGGGCTCCGGCGATGGTGTAGACCGGTGGGAACGGGTGCTCGGCCGGCGCGGGGAACGCCTGGGTGAGCACCTCCAGCAGCTCGGCGACGCCCACGCCCGAGTGCGTGCACCCGGGGAGGACGGGAAAGAGCCGCGCACCGGCGACGGCCGTCTCCAGGTCGGCGACGAGCACCTTGACGTCGATCTCCTCGCCGCCGAGATACCGGTCCATCAGCGTCTCGTCCTCGGATCCCTCGATGACCGCCTCGATCAGGTCACCGCGCGCGCTCCCGATGAGCACCGCCTCGTCGTCGTCGGCCGTCCGCTCGCGCCGGCTGTGCGTGTCGGCCCAGCCCGCGTAGTCGAAGACCTGCTGCGACAGCAGGCCGCCCAGAGCAGGGTCGCCGGCGTCCCCCGCGACCGAGCCGAGCGGGAGGTACAGCGGCACGGCGGTCTCCCCGAACACGGAGCGTACGGCTGCCAGCGTGCCGTGGTAGTCGGCCCGGGGGTGGTCGAGCTTGGTGAGCACCACGGCGCGTGGCATGCCGACTGCCTCGCACTGCCACGCCGTACGCGCGGCGCCGTCGAGGGGCTCGGCCGCCGACACCACGAACAGGGCACAGTCGGCGGCCCGGAGCCCGGCACGCAGCTCACCCACGTAGTCGGCGTAGCCGGGCGTGTCGAGCAGGTTGACCTTGACGCCGTTGACCTCCACGGGGGCCAGCGAGATGCCGACCGAGCGCTGCTGCCTCACCTCGGCCTCGTCGTAGTCGCTGACGGTGCTGCCCGCCTCCACCGTGCCGGGGCGCGACACGCTGCCGGTGGCAAGCAGAAGGTGCTCGAGCAGGGTCGTCTTGCCGGAACCGGACGGGCCGACGAGCACGACGTTGCGCACCGCGTCGGGACGGTCCGCGACGGGTGCCGTCCCTTCCTGTACGGGGCCTCTAGCGGCCCCTGATCTTTCCGCCATGGCAGAGACCTCCCGAGCGTTCGCGCGACTCCGTCGCCGTCGTCCGCCCACCCAACACCTCCCGACACGACGCCCACAAGACCTGTTGCGGGGTACATGAGAGGGCGGCCTCGAGGTGTGCGCACCGGCTGCCGCGCGACCCGCCCGGGGACTCTGCCGGTGAGGCCGGTCCGGTCCCGCCGATACCATCGGCGCCCTCATGCTCGAACGCTTCCGCCAGTTCTGGACCGGCTTCTTCTCACCGGTCGCGGACGGACTGTTGCGGCTCGGGGTCAGCCCCGACGCGGTCACCCTGGTCGGCACCGCAGGTGTGTGCGTCGGGTCGCTGGGCTTCTACCCGCGGGGGCAGCTGTTCCTCGGCACCGTCGTCGTGACCCTGTTCGTCTTCTCCGACCTCGTCGACGGCCACATGGCCAGAGTCTCCGGTGCGTCGTCGAAGTGGGGTGCCTGGCTCGACTCCACGCTCGACCGCATCGGCGACGGGGCGATCTTCGGCGGCCTGGTGCTGTGGTTCGGCGGTGGGGGCGACGACCCGGTGCTTGCCGCGGTGGCGCTCTACTGCCTGGTCATGGGCTCGGTGACCTCGTACGCCCGGGCCCGCGCCGAGAGCCTGGGCATGCAGGCCAAGGGGGGCATCGCCGAGCGGGCGGACCGGCTGGTCGCCGTGCTGGTGATGACGGGGCTGTCCGACCTCTTCAACCTGCCGCTGCTGTTGACGGTGACGCTGTGGGCGCTCGCGGTCGCCAACACGATCACGGTGTTCCAGCGTGCGATGCTCGTACGCCGCCAGGCGCTGGCCCTCGATCCCCCCGACCACCGATGACCTCCTCGCCCGGTGAGCGCGCGACCGCCGCCGCGTACCGGCTCGGCTGGCGGTTCGGGGCGCGGGTGCCCGAGCGTGCGGCGCTGCGGGCCGCAGACGCGGCCGCCGACCAGGTCTGGCGGCGGCAGGGGGTACGCGTGTCGCAGCTGGAGCGCAACCTCCGGCGGGCACGGCCCGACCTCGACCCCGCCGGGCTGCATCGGCTGAGCCGCGCGGGCCTTCGCTCGTACCTGCGCTACTGGGTGGAGGCGTTCCGGCTGCCGCGGTGGTCGCGCGCGGACATCCTGGACCGGATCGTCCTGCACGATGCCGATCGGCTGCTGGACGCGCATGCGGACGGCCGCGGTGTGGTGGCTGCACTGCCACATGCCGGGAACTGGGACCTGGCCGGCGCCTGGGCCTGCGCCGTCGGCATGCCGCTGACCACGGTGGCGGAACGGCTGCGTCCGGACAGCCTCTACCAGGACTTTCTCGCCTACCGAGCGGCACTGGGCATGGAGGTGCTGCCGCTTTCGGGGGGCGCGATGACGTTTCGGCGTCTGGTCGAACGGGTGCGGGAAGGCCGGTTCGTCCCGTTGCTTGCCGACCGCGACCTGTCCCGCCAGGGCGTCACCGTCGAGCTGCTCGGGGAGCCGGCCAGCCTCCCGGTCGGACCGGCACGCCTGTCCCAGCTGACGGGCGCACCGCTGCTGCCGATCACCTGCGACTACGAGCCGCTGCGGGCACATGGTCCCGGGAGGATGCACCTGCGGATGCACCCGATCGTTCGTGCCCGCGCCGGCCGAGACGGCGCGCTCGCCATGACCGCGGAGGTCGCCGCCACCTTCTCCGACCAGATCCGGGCGCATCCCGCTGACTGGCACATGCTCGCGCCGCTGTTCCTGGCCGACCAGCGGCCGGCCGCGGAGTCGGTGCGATGAGGATCGGGCTGGTGTGTCCCTACTCGCTCGACGTGGCGGGCGGGGTGCAGAACCACGTGTGCGAGCTGGCCGAGGCGCTGACCGGTCTCGGCCACGACGCCTCGGTGCTCGCACCCGCGGCCAGAGAGATGGTGCTGCCCCCGTACGTGGTGCCGGCCGGTCGCGCGGTCGCCGTGCCGTACAACGGGTCCGTGGCGCGGCTGTCGTTCGGGCCGCGCTCGCTCGCCCGCGTCCGCCGCTGGCTGGAAGCGGGCCGCTTCGACCTCCTGCACGTGCACGAGCCGACCGCCCCCAGCCTGTCCCTGCTCGCGGCCTGGACCGCTGACGTGCCCACCGTGGCGACCTTCCACACCGCCATGGACGGCAACCGCTCCCGCGTGATGGCCGCCGCAGGCGGTGTCCTGCGCCCGGGCCTCCAGCGCATCGCGGCCAGGATCGCGGTGTCGCCGCAGGCGGAGGAGACGATGCGCCTGCATCTGCCGGGGACGGCCCGGGTGATCCCGAACGGCCTCTGGGTCGACCGCTTTTCCTCCACCGGTACGTCCCCCGTCTACGGGGCCGCGCGCACTCTGCTGTTCCTGGGCCGTACCGACGAGACGCGCAAGGGACTCGACGTCCTGCTCGCCGCGGCGCCCGCCCTGCTGTCCGAGTGCCCCGACCTGCGGCTGGTGGTGGCCGGCCATGGTGACGCCGACCGGGTGCGCGACCGGATCGCCCGCTCGATGTCGGCGGAGTGTGCCCGGCGAGTCGTCGTCCACGGGTCGGTCGATGACGTCACCCGGGCCAGGCTGCTGGCACAGGCAGACGTCTACGTCGCGCCGCACACCGGGGGTGAGAGCTTCGGGATCGTGCTCGCGGAGGCGATGGCGGCGGGCGCTGCCGTCGCCGCCAGCGACCTGCCGGCCTTCGTGTCCATGCTGGACGGTGGCCGGGCGGGTGCGCTGTTCCCCACCGGCGATGCCGATGCGCTGCACGACACCGTCCTGTCCCTGCTCGTCGACCCCGTCCGGCGGGGCGGCGTCGTCGTGCGGGCCGCACGGCACGTGCGCCGCTTCGACTGGTCGGTGGTCGCCCAGCAGGTCCTCGACGTCTACGACGAGGCCCTGCCCGGGCCGGGTGTGGTGGCCTCGGCCTGAGCCGCGGCCGGCGTTTACGGCTGGACGCACCATCCCCGTACGATGGGCCACAGCCCCATAGCCACTTACCCCCTTCGCACCGCGAGGCACCACGTGACCAGCGCATCCGAGACCGGCTCCAGCCCCATGCCATCCACCGCGACGGTGGCACCCGTTGTCGGCACCGCTCGCGTCAAGCGTGGCATGGCCGAGATGCTCAAGGGCGGCGTCATCATGGACGTCGTCACCGCCGAGCAGGCCAGGATCGCCGAGGATGCCGGCGCAGTTGCCGTGATGGCCCTCGAGCGCGTGCCGGCCGACATCCGCTCCCAGGGCGGCGTGGCCAGGATGAGCGACCCCGACCTGATCGACGCGATCGTCTCCGCCGTCTCCATCCCGGTGATGGCCAAGGCGCGGATCGGGCACTTCGTCGAGGCGCAGGTACTGCAGAGCCTCGGCGTCGACTACGTCGACGAGTCCGAGGTGCTGACGCCGGCCGACTACGCCCACCACATCGACAAGTGGCAGTTCACCGTGCCGTTCGTCTGCGGGGCGACCAACCTGGGGGAGGCTCTTCGCCGGCTCGCGGAGGGCGCCGCGATGATCCGGTCCAAGGGTGAGGCCGGCACCGGCGACGTCTCCAACGCCACCCTGCACATGCGCAAGATCGGCGGCGAGATCCGCCGGCTGGGCTCGCTGAGCGAGGACGAGCTCTTCGTCGCGGCCAAGGAGCTGCAGGCGCCGTACGAGCTCGTGCACGAGGTCGCCGCGACCGGTCGGCTACCGGTCGTGCTGTTCACCGCCGGTGGCATCGCCACACCCGCCGACGCGGCGATGATGATGCAGCTCGGCGCCGAGGGCGTCTTCGTGGGGTCGGGTATCTTCAAGGCCGGTAACCCCGCCGAGCGCGCCGCTGCGATCGTCAAGGCCACGACGTTCTACGACGACCCGGACATGGTCGCCAAGGTGTCGCGCGGGCTCGGCGAGGCCATGGTCGGCATCAACGTCGACGACGTCCCCGAGCCGCACCGGCTCGCCGAGCGCGGCTGGTGACGCCTCCCATGAGCAGCAGCAGGGCTGGGGACGGCGGAGGAGCCGGGCCCGGGGACGGGTCCGAGGACGGGTCCGGTTTCTTCCGCGCGGGGCCCAAGCTCACCCCCGAGGATCGCGTACGCGACTTCGCTCGCGCGCAGGTGCGCGCCGGGCTGCTCGACGCGCACGCCGTGCTGCAAGAGGTGACCGAGGCGGTCGCTGACGAGCGGATCACCGACGACCCTGCGGCGATGGCGGCGGACCTGGTCCGCGCCGAGCGGGAGCGGCTCGCCGTCGACCAGCAGTCGTGGGAGGTGCCGACCGACCACGACCGGCTGGTGGCGGCCTTCGACGAGCTGGCGGGCTCCGACGTGGTGGTGCTGCAGGCCATCGAGGACCACTGGACGGCCCAGGCCGAGCTACGCCGCCGCGCTGCCGAGGGCCGTCCGCCGCTGGGTGTCGCGTGGTTCACGGCACCGGACGTCTGGCACGCGGTCGACCACGGCATGCTCGAGCTGAACGTCTGGCACGGCGACAGCGCGAACGTGGCGCCGGGGGAGCCCCTGCTCGACCTGGTCATCGAGGTCCTGGCGCGGCACGGTCTCGCGGCCCACTTCGACGAGGGGCGGATCGAGATCAGCGCCTCGTGGCACCGGCGACAGGCCCTCGCACCGGTCGCCGGACAGGCGCCCGAGCAGTACGCCCCGCGGTGACCCGCCCCGTCATCGGGGTTCTCGCACTGCAGGGCGACGTCCGCGAGCACGTTGCGGTCCTGACCGCGCTGGGCACCCGCCCGATGCTGGTCCGCCGTCCCGCCGAGCTCGAGCGCATCGACGCGCTGGTCATCCCCGGTGGCGAGTCGACGACCATGCACAGGCTGGCGGTGGCGTTCGACCTGCTCGAGCCGCTGCGGCAGCGGATCTCGGCCGGGATGCCGGCGTTCGGCACGTGCGCGGGCATGATCGTGCTCGCGGACCGTATCGAGGGCGGTGCCGCGGGCCAGGAGACGGTGGGTGGTCTGGACGTGACGGTGCGGCGCAACGCGTTCGGCCGGCAGGTCGACTCGTGCGAGACCGACGTGGACGTCGCCGGCCTGTCCGAGCCGTTCCACGCCGTGCTCATCCGTGCCCCATGGGTCGAGGACTCGGGTCCCGGCGTGGAGGTCCTCGCCCGGGTAGGACACGGACCGGGCGCCGGTAGGATCGTCGCCGTCCGGCAGGACTCGCTGCTCGCCACGTCGTTCCACCCCGAGGTCACCGGGGATGACCGCGTGCACCGCATGTTCGTCGACGAGATCGTCCGCTGAGCGGCAGGAAGGCACACGACATGTCGGGTCACTCCAAGTGGGCGACCACCAAGCACAAGAAGGCGGTCGTCGACGCCCGGCGGGGAAAGCTGTTCGCCAAGCTGATCAAGAATGTCGAGGTCGCGGCACGCACGGGCGGCGGTGACCCGGCCGGCAACCCGACGCTCTACGACGCCATCCAGAAGGCCAAGCGATCGTCGGTGCCCAACGACAACATCGACCGCGCTGTCAAGCGGGGCTCCGGCCTCGAGGCCGGCGGAGCCGAGTACCAGACGATCATGTACGAGGGGTACGCACCCGGCGGGGTGGCGCTGCTGGTCGAGTGCCTGACCGACAACCGCAACCGCGCCGCCGGCGAGGTCCGTACCGCGATGACCCGCAACGGTGGCTCGATGGCAGACGCCGGCTCGGTCGCCTACATGTTCTCGCGCAAGGGCGTGGTGATCGTCCCTCGTGACCAGTCCGGTGGGGCCGGCCCGTCGGTGCCGCTGACCGAGGATGACGTGCTGTCGGCGGTGCTCGAGGCGGGCGCGGAGGAGGTCAGCGACCTCGGCGAGGCCTTCGAGGTGGTCTGCGAACCCACGGACCTGGTGGCCGTGCGGACGGCCCTGCAGGACGCCGGCCTCGACTACGAGTCGGCCGAGGCGTCGTTCGTCCCCTCGACGACGGTGCCCGTCGACGCCGACACTGCCGCCAAGGTGGTGCGGTTGGTCGAGGCGCTGGAGGACTCCGACGACGTGCAGAACGTCTTCGCGAACTTCGAGGCGTCCGACGCGGTACTGGCCGAGCTCGGCTGACCCCTCGTCGGGCGGAGCGGGCGCCGCACCGGCGCGCCTGCGCGCGGACGGGGGTGGAGCGCCGTAGTGTCATCGCCCGAACAGGTGTTCTAGGCCCGGCTGTGTTTCTCGGCATGAAGGGTTCTCGGCATGAAGGGTTCTGGGCACAGGCGTTCCTTTGGGCACAGGCGTTCCTTTGGGCACAGGCGTTCCTTTGGGCACAGGCGTTCTTTTGGGCACAGGCGTTCCTTAGGGCACAGGTGTTCCTCAGGCATAGGTGTTCCTCAGGCATAGGTGTTCCTGGGCATGGTGACGAGCAGACTCGGCGGTGGGCATTGCGTGTCCTCGGGATCGACCCCGGGCTGACCCGGTGCGGGATGGGCGTGGTCGAGGGTCTGCCGGGCGGGGCGCTGGCCGCGCTGGCCGCCGGTGTCGTGCACACCCCCGCGGACGTCGAGCTGGCTCACCGGCTGCTGACCATCTCCGCGGCAGTCACCGACTGGATCGACACCCACCAGCCGGACGCGGTGGCGGTCGAGCGGGTCTTCACGCAGGCCAACGTGCGGACGGTCATGGGCACCGCTCAGGCCAGCGGGGTCGCGCTGGCAGCAGCCGCCGCATCGGGGGTGTCGGTGGCCCTGTACACGCCCAGTGAGGTCAAGGCTGCGGTGACCGGGAGCGGGCGGGCCGACAAGCACCAGGTGACGACGATGGTGACCAGACTGCTGCACCTCGAGGCCCGGCCCCGGCCGGCAGACGCCGCCGACGCGCTCGCCCTCGGCATCTGTCACGTCTGGCGCGGGGCCGCCCAGGCACGGCTCGCCGCCGCCGCTGCGGCCGTCCGCGCTCCTTCCCCCCCACCAAGGAGGTCATGGTGATCGCATCAGTGCGCGGCCGGGTGGTCGGGCTCACGCCGGGCACGGCAGTGGTCGAGGTGGGAGGCGTGGGCATGGAGGTGCACTGCGCCCCGGCCACCCTGGCGACGCTACGGATCGGAGCAGAGGCGTCGCTGCCCACTGCGCTGGTGGTGCGCGAGGACTCGTTGACCTTGTTCGGCTTCGCCGACGACGACCAGCGGTACGTCTTCCAGCTGTTGCAGACCGCCAGCGGGGTCGGTCCCAAATTGGCGCAGGCCATGCTCGCGGTGCACCCGCCGGACGAGCTGCGTCGGGCTGTCTCCACCGACGACCTGGCGGCGCTCACCCAGGTGCCGGGGATCGGCCGCAAAGGCGCGCAGCGCATCGTGCTCGAGCTCAAGGAGCGGCTCGGCGCTCCGGTCGGTTCCACGTCGGCAGGCGCCGGTCACGGCGCACCGCCATCGGGCTCGTGGCGCGACCAGGTGCACAGCGGCCTGGTCGGCCTCGGGTGGTCGGCACGCGAGGCAGAGGGCGCCGTCGACGCGGTGGCAGCACTGGCGCAGGAGCAGCACGACGCCGGTGGCACCGACGTCCACGTCCTGCTGCGTGCCGCGCTCCGCAGCCTGTCGCGGGCATGAGGAGGGTTGCCGTGGGTGACACAGACATGACCGCCGGGGACCCGCCGGACGGGCGTGAGGTGGTGACCCCGCTGGCCCTCGTCGACGACGGGGTCGACGAGGCGGCGTTGCGTCCACGCACCCTGGACGCCCTGATCGGCCAGGAGCGCGTGCGCGAGCAGCTCGCCCTGGTGCTGGACGCCGCCCGAGCCCGCGGCCGGGCTCCCGACCATGTGCTGCTGTCCGGCCCGCCGGGGCTCGGCAAGACCACGATGGCGATGATCGTGGCAGCCGAGATGGGGGTCCCGCTGCGGCTCACCAGCGGTCCCGCACTGCAGCACGCCGGCGACCTCGCCGCGATCCTGTCCGGTATCGGCGAGGGTGAGGTGCTGTTCGTCGATGAGCTGCACCGGATGTCGCGTGGTGCCGAGGAGATGCTCTACCTGGCGATGGAGGACTTCCGCGTCGACGTGATCGTCGGCAAGGGTCCCGGCGCCACGGCCATCCCGCTGGAGATACCGCGTTTCACGCTGGTGGGTGCCACCACCCGCGCCGGCCTGCTGCCGGGTCCTCTTCGCGACCGGTTCGGCTTCACCGCCCAGCTCGACTTCTACGCGGTTCCCGAGCTGACCGCGATCGTGCGCCGCTCCGCCGACCTGCTGGGTGTCGACCTGCGCGCCGACGGCGCCGACGAGGTCGCCGGGCGCTCACGCGGAACCCCGCGGGTGGCCAACCGGTTGCTTCGGCGGGTTCGCGACTTCGCCGAGGTACGAGCCGGTGGGGTGGTCGACACCGAGGTGGCCCGACGAGCGCTGGAGCTGTACGAGGTGGACGAGCGCGGGCTCGACCGGCTCGACCGAGGCGTCCTGGACGCGCTGTGCCGGCGTTTCGACGGCGGTCCGGTCGGCCTGGGGACCCTGGCGGTGTCGGTCGGTGAGGAGCGCGAGACCGTCGAAGAGGTCGCTGAGCCGTTCCTGGTGCGTGAGGGGCTGCTGGCTCGCACCCCGCGTGGGCGCGTCGCGACCGCCGCCGCCTGGGCGCACCTGGGCCTCGAGCCGCCCCGGGCGCCCACGGCGGGCTCCCGGCAGGCACCTCCGGCGGCGCCGCTGCTGCCTGGCCTTCTCGACGAGGACGACCCGGCGTCTTGAGCCGCGCCCGGCCTCGACGCTGCCCGAGGTCGTCGGGTCGGCCCGTTAGACTTCCGGTTCGGCCGTCTTCACACCCCGGCCCTGTCCACGTGCCCTGCGAGCCCTGGAGTCCTTGTGTCGCCCGATCAGCTGGGTGCCTTCATCCCCATTGTCCTGATCATCCTGGTGTTCTGGCTGCTGGCCATCCGACCGGCGCGAAAGCGGCAGCAAGAGGCGCAGCGGGTGCAGAACAGCCTCGCGATCGGTGAGCGGGTGATGCTCACCAGCGGCATCTTCGGCCGAATCTCGGCGCTCGACGACGAGACCCTCGACCTCGAGGTCGCGCCGGGGGTGGTGATCACGACGCTTCGTCCGGCGGTCGCTCGGGTGGTCGAGCCGACGACCTCGTCCACAGCGGACGGGGCAGCGGACCTCACCGGCGGCACCACCGGCGGCACCACCGGCGGCACCACCGGCGGCAGCAGCGGTGGCAGCACGCAGAACGCGCTCGAGGCCGGCGAGAACGGTGGGTCGACCCGTGGCGACCGCACCGACGGGCGAGACGCCCCGGCCTGAGGCCGGGCGTACCAGAGGGGAGCCTGCACCTACGTGGCGACGAACACGGTCCGACCCCTGCGCACCCTGATCATCTTCGGTGCCGTGCTGCTGGTTCTCCTCGGTCTGGTCGCGCTCGGCGGGGTATGGAAGCCCAGGCTGGGCCTCGACCTGCAGGGCGGCACCCGTATCACCCTGCAGGCGCAGGTGTCAGGTGGTGGTGACGTCACCACGGAGAAGCTCGACCAGGCGAAGACCATCATCACCTCGCGCGTCAACGGCACCGGTACCACCGCGGCCGAGGTGACCACGCGGGGCAGCGACCAGATCATCGTCGAGGTCCCCGGGGAGGAACGCAGCGACATCGTCGAGCAGGTGGGGCGCACCGCTCAGCTGCGGTTCCGGCTGGTGTGGGCGGGACCGGCCGACGGGTCGGCACAGGCGCCGGCGCCGGGTGGCGGTGGTTCCGGGGCCGGTGGTGACGGTTCCGGGGCCAGTGGTGACGGTTCGGGGCCCGGTGGCGCGGGCTCCGGAGGCTCCGGGGCCGGAGGTGCAGGGTCCGGAGGCTCCGGGGAGCAGGGCTCGGGCGCCGGCGGGGGTTCCAACAACCGCGCGGCGTCAGGATGGATGGTCGGCGCCGACGGCACCGGAGGCGGTGGTGGCGGCAGCGGTGGCGGCGGTGACGGGGGTGGCGGCAGCGGTGGAGACGGTGGCGGGGGTGGTGACGGCGGCGGCGGCTCGGGTGCACCCGAGCAGAAGTCGCTCGACGACATCAGCCTGCAGGAGTCGATCAGCACCGAGCTCAACGGCAGCCCCCCGCCGGCCTACAGCCAGGACTTCAACCGCCTCACTCAGCGGTTCGCCGAGTTCACCTGCCCCGAAGATCCCGACGCTGCCACCCAGGTCAGGGACGAGCCCGGCAAGCCGCTGATCACGTGCGATGCCGACGGCGCCAAGTACCTGTTGAGCCCCGCCGTCATCGAGGGCACCAGCCTCGACGACGCGAGCGCCGTCCCACCCAGCCAGAACCCGCAGTGGGTGGTGTCGCTCGACCTCGATTCCGAAGGAAGCGACACCTTCTCGACGGTCACCCAGGCGCTGACCGGCCTGAACAAGCCGTTCGCGATCGTGCTTGACGGGCAGGTGCTGTCCGCGCCGGTCGTCAACAGCCCGATCACCAACGGCAACGCCGAGATCTCCGGCAACTTCACGCAGGAGTCGGCTAGCGAGCTGGCCAACTCCCTGCGCTATGGCGCGCTGCCGCTGACCTTCGAGATCAACGCCGTCGACCTGCTGGGTCCCAGCCTGGCCGGGTCACAGCTGGAGGCCGGCGTGCTCGCCGGCCTGATCGGCATCGCGCTGGTCGTCGTCTACTGCATCGGCTACTACCGCGGTCTCGGCCTCGTGACGGTCGCTTCGTTGGTCGTGGCGGCGTTCTTGATGTACGAGATGGTGATCCTGCTGAGTACCAGCGTGGGTTTCGCGCTGAACCTGCCTGGCATCGCCGGACTCATCGTGGCGGTCGGCATCACGGCCGACTCGTTCATCATCTTCTTCGAGCGGATCCGCGACGAGGCGCGCGACGGGAAGTCGCTGCGGCTGGCGGTCGAGGCGGGGTGGAAGCGCGCCCGCAACACGTGCCTGGCGGCCGACGCGGTGTCATTCCTGGCGGCGGTTGTCCTGTACACCTTCGCGATCGACGAAGTCCGCGGGTTCGCGTTCACCCTGGGGCTGAGCACCATCATCGACGTGATCGTCTTCTTCTTCTTCACCAAGCCGATGGTCACGTTGCTGGCCCGGACCAAGTTCTTCGGTCAGGGGCACCGGCTGTCCGGGCTCGACGCCGCCCAGCTCGGCATCCGCGGACGCCCCGTGACCCAGGTGGCGCGTACTCCTCGGGGGGCGTACTGATGGGCAAGTTCGCGGATCTCGGACACGACCTGTACGAGGGCCGGGTCTCCTACGACTTCGTCGGGCGCCGTCGGCTCTGGTACGTCGTCTCCCTGGTCATCGTGGTCCTGGCACTCGGAGGGCTGCTCGGCCGCGGGCTCAACATGGGGCTCGAGTTCCGGGGCGGCACGGAGTTCACCATCAGCACCGAAGGAACGCAGGACAACGCGGACCGGTTCGGCGAGATCGCCGAGAACTCCGGAGTCGACGTGGGCCAGGTCTCGGCCACCACGTCGGGTGTCGACAAGGTGCTCGTCCAGACCCAGCCGCTCTCGCAGAGCGACGCCGACGTCGTGGAGGAGGCCTTCGTCGAGGCCGGCGCGAGTGAGGTGAGCCAGCAGAGCATCGGCGCCACCTGGGGTGCTCAGATCCTGGACCGCGCGCTGCTGGCGCTGTGCGTCTTCCTGGTGCTGGTGGTCCTGTTCATCTGGGCGTACTTCCGCGAGTGGAAGATGTCGGTGTCCGCGCTGGTCGCGCTCGCCCACGACGTGATCATCACGGTCGGTGTCTACGCGATCGTCGGGTTCGAGGTGACACCGGCGTCGGTCACCGGGCTGCTGACGATCCTCGGCTACTCGCTGTACGACACGGTTGTGGTGTTCGACAAGGTCAGGGAGAACACGCGGGCCTTCACCACGCACACGAGGTCGACCTATGCGGAGCTGTCCAACCTCGCGGTGAACCAGACCCTGGTGCGGTCGATCAACACCTCGGTCACGGCGCTGCTGCCCGTGGCGGCGCTGCTGTTCGTCGGTGTCGTGATCGTCGGCACCGGGCCGCTCAAGGACCTCGCGCTGTCGCTGTTCGTCGGGATGGCGGCGGGCGCGTACTCGTCGATCTTCATCGCCACCCCGTTGGCCGTCCAGCTGAAGGAGCGCGACGCCCCGGTGCAGGCCCAGGCCCAGCGGGTGCGGGCGCGGCGCGAGCACGAGCGAGCGAAAGGCACGGCCACCGGTCCCGAGGCGGGCGGCGACGGTGTCGCCGCAGGCAGCACCGGGGGCGTCCCGGGAGGGAGCAGTCCGTCCGGCGCTGGAGCGCCAGGGAGCGGCCCGGCCGGAAAGCCGGCTGCACCGGTGGTGCCCTCCGGGGCCAGCGCCACAGGCAGCAAGCCCGCCAGGCGGCCGGCCACCAGATCGACGCGGTCGTCGGCGGGCAGGATCCAGCCCCAGCGACGACCACGCTCGCAGCGAGGGAAGGGACAACGATGACCACGCCGGTCGACGCGGCCCTGGACCGATGGGTGCGCGACATCCCGGACTGGCCCAAGGCGGGAGTGGTCTTCAAGGACATCACTCCGCTGCTGGCCGATCCTGAGGGACTCGCCACGGTCGTGACCGGGTTGGCGGATCTCGGTCGCAGGCTCGCCCCGGACGGCGTCGATGTCGTCGTCGGCATCGAGGCCCGCGGCTTCATCCTGGCTGCCCCGGTCGCACTCGCCCTCGGTGCCGGGTTCGTGCCCGTGCGCAAAGAGGGCAAGCTTCCCGCCGACACGCACGAGGTCTCGTACGAGCTCGAGTACGGCAAGGCGACTCTCCAGGTGCACCGGGACGCCTTTGCGCCCGGCGCCCGGGTACTCGTGGTCGACGACGTGCTCGCCACCGGAGGCACCGTCGAGGCCACTGCCGAGCTGGTGAGCCGGTGCGGGGTGCAGGTGGCCGGAGTGGCGGTGCTGATGGAGCTCGGGTTCCTCGATGGCCGGGTCAAGGTGCCGGGCCTCAACGTCGGCTCGCTGCGCCTGGTCGACTGAGGGCTGGTCGAGGGCTGGTCGACTGAGGCCTGGTCGACTGAGGGCCTGGGTGGGACGGGCTCTGCTCGACCCGGCGCCGGTCGGCGGGTCGGCTGTGGCGGAGGTCGCGCGCCTACACTGAGATCAGTCCATGGTGGGAGCAGTAGGTGCCTGATGACGCGTCCGTCGACGCCGCGGTCGACCCGGCCGTTGTCGCGCGTTCCGCCGCGTCGGGCGAGACCACGGTCGACGCCGGTTCGGATGGCGGGCGAGATGGCGGGCGAGAGCTAGCTCACGACGACGCGGTTGCCAGCGCGGTGGCTGATGCTGCAGTCGACACAGGCGCCGAACCAGCCCTTGAGCCGGGCCCTGAGCCGGCGCCCGTCCCTGCGCAGGTGTGGGCCCCGTCCGTGCCGGGCCGCATGCGCACCCGCCTGGCCCGCCTGGGCAGTCGCGGTCCGGGGTCCCACCCGGCGCTCGAGCCGCTGTTCGCGGTGGTCCGCGCCACGCACCCCAAGGCCGACACCAGCGATATCGAGCGGGCGTACCGACTGGCCGAGCGGCTGCACACCGGTCAGCTGCGGCGCAGCGGTGACCCCTACATCACCCATCCCCTCGCGGTGACGACGATCCTCGCGGAGCTGGGCATGACACCGCCCACGCTGTGCGCCGCGCTTCTGCACGACACGGTCGAGGACACCCCGTACACGTTGGAGGAGTGTCGCAAGGAGTTCGGCGACGAGGTCGCGCTGCTGGTCGACGGCGTGACCAAGCTGGATAAGGTCAAGTACGGCGACTCGGCGCAGGCGGAGACGATCCGCAAGATGGTCGTGGCGATGAGCCGCGACATCCGGGTGCTGGTGATCAAGCTCGCCGACCGGCTGCACAACATGCGGACTCTGCGTCACCTGAAGGCCGAGAAGCAGGAGCGGGTCGCGCGCGAGACGCTCGAGATCTACGCCCCGCTGGCCCACCGGCTCGGCATGAACACGATCAAGTGGGAGCTGGAAGACCGCGCGTTCTCCACCCTGCACCCCAAGGTCTACGACGAGATCGTGCGCATGGTCGCCGATCGTGCGCCGGCCCGCGACGACTTCCTCGCCGGCGTGGTCAACCGGGTGCAGAACGACCTCAAGGGCGCCAAGATCAAGTGCACGGTGACCGGCCGGCCCAAGCACTACTACTCGATCTACCAGAAGATGATCGTGCGTGGGCGCGACTTCGAGGACATCTACGATCTGGTCGGCATCCGCATCCTGGTCGAGTCGCTGCGCGACTGCTATGCCGCCCTCGGTGTTCTGCACGCGCGGTGGAACCCGCTGCCCGGGCGGTTCAAGGACTACGTGGCGATGCCGAAGTTCAACATGTACCAGTCCCTGCACACGACCGTGATCGGTCCGGAGGGCAAGCCGGTCGAGCTGCAGATCCGCACCTTCTCGATGCACCGACGCGCCGAGTACGGCGTGGCAGCGCACTGGAAGTACAAGGCGGCGGCGACGGGTGCAGGCGACACCGACGTGTCGCTGCTGCGCGGCACTGGCGGCGTGCCGAAGGACACCAACACCAACACCAGCGAGATGGCGTGGCTCAAGCAGGTCATCGACTGGCAGCAGGAGACCGCCGATCCCGGCGACTTCCTCGACTCCCTGCGCTACGAGATCAACGCCACCGAGGTCTACGTCTTCACCCCGCTGGGCGACGTGCAGTCACTGCCGGCCGGCTCCACACCGGTCGACTTCGCGTACGCGGTGCACACCGAGGTCGGTCACCGGTGCATCGGTGCCCGCGTGAACGGCCGCCTGGTCCCGCTCGAGAGCAAGCTCGACCATGGCGACGTGGTCGAGGTGTTCACGTCCAAGGCCCCGGGGGCGGGGCCCAGTCGAGACTGGCTCGGCTTCGTCAAGAGCCCGCGAGCGCGCAGCAAGATCCGTCAGTGGTTCACCAAGGAGCGGCGTGAGGAGGCGATCGATCAGGGCAAGGAGTCGATCGCTCGGCTGCTGCGCAAGGAAGGGCGGCCGCTGCAGCGGCTGCTGACTGCCGAGGTGCTGCAGACCGTCGCCAAGGACCTGCACCTGTCAGATGTCTCCGCCCTGTACGCCGCCGTCGGTGAGGGCAACGTCGGGGCGCAGAACGTCGTCAAGCGCGTGATCGACCTGCACGGCGGTGAGGAGGGATCCGCCGAGGACCAGGCCGAGGCGCTGGTGGTGCCGGCGGAGAGCCGGCGGCGCCGCGCCCCGCGAGGCGACGCGGGCGTGGTCGTGCACGGCATGACCGACGTGCTCATCAAGCTGGCGCGGTGCTGCACCCCGGTTCCTGGCGACCGGATCCTCGGCTTCGTGACCCGCGGCTCGGGGGTGTCGGTGCACCGCAGTGACTGCCCGAACGTCGGCAGCCTCACCTCGCAGCCGGAGCGGATGGTCCCGGTCGACTGGGCCCCGTCGGCGCAGAGCCTGTTCCTGGTCGCGATCCAGGTCGAGGCACTGGACCGCGCCCGGCTGCTGTCCGATGTCACCCGCGTACTGTCCGACCAGCACGTGAACATCCTGTCCGCGAACCTGCAGACCAGCCGGGACCGGATCGCCAAGAGCCGGTTCACGTTCGAGATGGGCGACCCCACCCATCTCGGCCATGTGCTGTCGGCCGTACGCGCCGTACCCGGCGTCTTCGACGTCTACCGCGTCACCCAATAGCCCGATCCGCGGCTTGTGGTTGCGCGGTCAGCGGCTTGTGGTTGCGCGGTCAGCGGCTCGTGGCGCGCGGCTACCACACCTGACGCGGCGCTGGATCAACCTTGAGCCATCCGGCGACCTCGATCTCGAAGGCGGGATCCATGCCGAAGACCGTCTCCTTCCGCGCTACAGCGATCCGCCAGTCCAGTACCTCACGCAGCCAGCGTCGCCGTTCGATGTCGTGTTGGACGTCTGCGTCCAGCGTGTGCACTTCGCGACCGTCGTACTCGCAGCCGATCCTCAGCTCGTCGTACCCCAGGTCAACGAGCGCCCAGCGACCCCGCTTGTCAGTGACTCGTACCTGCGCCTGAGGAATGGGGCAGCCGGATTCTAGAAGTCGAAGCTTGGTCCAGGACTCGCCCGGCGACTCGATGCCGGGGTCAACGACGTGCACGAGGCGACGCGCCTGGACGATTCCGGGATAGCCCCGCAGCTGTCGGACCCGCTCGATGAGCTCGTCGGTCGACACCCAGCCTGCGTGGGCCATCGCGTCGGCGGCCGACAAGGCGAAGGGTGCGCGCAGTCGGCGCAGGCAGTCAACGGTGGTGCGAGCGGGAGTCGTCACGCGCAAGCCCCCGAACTCCGTTACGTCACGCTCGTCGAGATAGCCCTCGACCGTGTGCACGCCGTTCGCCGTCGCCTTCGTCGTGCCATGAGGAACCACGCATCTCGGAACAGGAACGAACCGCTCGTCCGGCTGGAAAGCATCGACAGACAACACCCACATCGCCGTGGTCCCGAACAGCACCGCGTGGTCTGGCATCACGAGGTGCAGGGCGCTGATCCGCAGGTCGGTCGAGTCCGGCGCGTGGGCGTCGACGTAGACATTGCGGAGCACCCGGCGCACCTCGCCCGCCTTGGCGGCAGCACGGAGTTGCTGGCGAGAGAAGCCGAACACTTGCGAGCGCGAGCCAAGGAACGGCTGTCCGCCGGCGATGAGGGGTCCCATTCCGAGAGTGTGGGCGGGTGAGAGGTTGACCTGCAGTCGCCATCCACAGGCAACCGCAAGCCGCTGATCGTGCAACCGGGAGCCGCTGATCGTGCAACCGGGAGCCGCTGATCGCGGTCAGGAGAAGTCGGCGAGGGCGCGGCGGGCCTCGACCAGCCACGCCTCGCGGGCAGCGATCGCCTGCTCGGCCTCGGCACGCTTGCGGTCGTTCCCGGCCTGCTCGGCGTTGGCTGCGTCGGCGCGCAGCTTGCCGAGCGTGGCCTCGAGCTGCGTCACCGCCGCCTCGGCGCGCGCACGCGCCTCCGGGTTGCTGCGTCGCCAGCGGTTCTCCTCGGCCTGTTTCACGGCTGTCTCGACGGCCCGGAAGCGGCCCTCCAGCTCCTTCATCTGGCTCCGGGGGACCTTGCCCGCCGCCTCCCAGCGCTCCGCGATGCTGCGTAGCCGAGCACGCGCGGCGCCGATGTCGCTGACCGGCAGCAGTGCTTCGGCGTCGGCGAGGATCGCTCGCTTGACCTCGGCGTTGGCGATCAGCTCGGCGTCTGCGACCGCATGCTGGGCGTCGCGCGCGGCGAAGAAGGTGTCTTGGGCGGCACGGAACCGTGCCCAGAGCGCCTCCTCCTCCCGGTGGGGGGCCGGGCCGGCGCTCTTCCACTCGCGCATCAGCTCGCGGAAGCGCCCGGCGGTCGGGCGCCAGTCGGTCGACGTCGCCAGCGACTCGGCCTCGGTGGCCAGCCGCTCCTTGACCTGCTGGGCACTGCGCCGTTGTTCCTGCTGCTCGGCGTAGTGCTGACGTCGCCGCCGCGTGTACGCGGTCCGTGCCGCCGAGAAACGACGCCACAACGCGTCGTCAGCCGACTTCTCCAGCCGGGGGAGCTCCTTCCAGCGGTCCATGAGGGAGCGCATTCGGTCGACGCCGGCCCGCCAGTCCGTCCCCGTGGCCACCTTCTCCGCCTCCGCCACCAGGCTCTCCTTGGCGGCGCGGGCGTGGTCGAGACGCGCGGCCTTCTCGGCCCGGCGCCTGTGACGCTGCTCGTCGATCAGCGGCGCCAGCGCGTCGAGCCGGCCGGCCAGCGTCTCGAGGTCACCGACGGCCTGCGCATCGACGACCTGCTCGCGGACCTTTGCCGCCGTTGACCGCGCCTCGTCCGGCGAGACTGTCCCGTTCCGCACGCGGCGCTCCAACAGGTCCACCTCGAGCACCAGCCCGTCGAAGCGGCGCGCGTACAGGCTGAGCGCCTCGTCCGGATCCCCACCGGGCCACTGCCCCACGGCCCGTTCCCCGCCGCTGGTACGAACGTAGACGGTGCCGTCGGCGTCGACCCGGCCCCACAGAGTGGGATCCGGCCGAGGCGCAGCCGCCTGCGTGTCAGCAGCGGAAGCGGGTGGGACGCCAGGCCGCGGGCCAGGTGACCGAGGGGTAGGCGGCCGCGGACCGGGCGGCCGCGGACCGGGCGGCCGCGGACCGGCCGCGGGCTCCGGCATTGGGCCGGCCGCGGGCTCCGGCGTTGGACCGGCCGCGGGCTCGGGCGGAGCGTCGGGCGCGGGTTCCGGTACGGCCTCGGGCGCCGCACTCGGAGCGGGGGCTGGGTCAGGTGCGGGACGCTCGGTCACGGCGTCTCCAGCAGCAGCGACCCGGAACCGGCGCTGCGCGGATCTCCCGCACGCGGATCGGGACCTCCCGGAGGCCACGACACCGCGGCACCCGAGGTGGTGTCGCTCCACCGCTGGGCCAGCAACCCCCCGACCGCGGCCAGCAGGACGACCAGGGCGACCAGGCCGGCGACGACGGCGCGGCGTCGTCGGCGCCGCTGGTCGGCGAGCTGACGGGCGGCTTGGCGCTCGGCGCGCGCACGCGCCAGCTGTCGGGCCCGGTGCTGCTTGCTGCCCACGGTGCTCGGTCCTCCGGATCGGCTCGGCGCTCACGATGCCCGCCACAGTGTAGGTCTGCGACCGTCGCCCGGGCCTGCACGCTCGCATGCCCGCAGGGCTGCCGTACGCTGGCGGCCATGCTCATCGCCGGATTCCCCGCGGGTCCGTGGGGCACCAACTGCTGGGTGGTGGCCACCGGTCCGGGCAGCGAATGCGTGATCATCGACCCCGGCAAGGACTCAGCGGGAGGTGTCGAGCAGCTCGTCTCCGAGCACCGGCTCAAACCCGTGGCACTGATGGCGACCCACGGACACGTCGACCACATCTGGTCGATCGCCCCGTTGGCCGGCGCGTACGACACCACCGCGTGGATCCATCCGGCCGACCGGCACCTGCTGACCGACCCCATGGCCGGGCTGTCCGCCGACTCGCGCTCACTGCTGACCGGTATGGGTGGCCTCGGTGGTCCCGCCGTGTTCGTCGAGCCCGACGACGTTCGCGAGCTGGGCGACGGCGCCGCGCTGGAGCTCGCCGGCGTTCGCTTCGACGTCGAGCACGCCCCGGGGCACACCCAGGGCTCAGTGGTGTTCCGCACGCCTTACGCGGGTCCGGAGGACGTGCCCGAAGTGATGTTCTCTGGTGACCTGTTGTTCGCCGGGTCGATCGGACGCACCGATCTGCCCGGGGGAGACTCCGCGCAGATGCTCGCCAGCCTGGCAGCCTGCGTCCTGCCGCTCGACGACCGCATCGTCGTCCTCCCTGGCCACGGGCCCCAGACGACCATCGGTGACGAGCGCGCGACGAACCCGTACCTGGTCGACCTGCCCGATGCGGTGTCGGCCCGCGCCGGCGGCAGCGAACACCGGGGCCTGTGAGCGATGCCACGTCCCACCCCGCTGTCGGGGTTCCCTGAGCTGCTGCCCAGCCAACGTGCCGCCGAGCTGGCGGTGCTCGACTCCCTGCGCTCCACCTTCGAGCTCCACGGGTTCGCCTCCCTCGAGACCCGGTCGGTCGAGACGCTCGACCAGCTGCTGCGCAAGGGCGAGACCTCGAAGGAGGTGTACGTCCTGCGCCGGCTGCAGGCCGAGTCCGGCGACACCGACACCGGCTGGGGACTGCACTTCGACCTCACCGTCCCACTGGCCCGCTACGTGCTCGAGCACGCGGGCAAGCTGGAGTTCCCGCTGCGCCGCTACCAGATCCAGAAGTGCTGGCGTGGCGAGCGGCCGCAGGAGGGTCGCTACCGCGAGTTCACCCAGGCAGACATCGATGTGATCGGCCGCGACGAGCTGGGCTTCGACGCCGACGTCGAGGTGACCGAGGTGATGGCAGAGGCGCTGAGCCTGCTGCCGTTGCCGCCGGTGACCTTGCACATCAACAACCGCAAGCTGATCGAGGGTTTCTACCTTGGCGTGGGCGCCGCGGACCCGGCGGCGGTGATCCGGGCGGTCGACAAGCTGGACAAGGTCGGCGCGGACCGCGTGCGCGCCTCGTTGCTCGACTCGGCAGGTCTCGACTCAGCGCAGATCGACCAGTGCCTGGCGCTGGCGGGCATCTCGTCGACCGACGTGTCGTTCGCCGACGAGGTAATGGCCCTCGGTGTCCGACACCCGTTGCTCGACCAGGGCCTGGACGAGCTGGTGCGCGCACTCGACGGAGCCACCCACGTACGCTCGGAGCGCTTCGCCCTCGTCGCCGACCTCAAGGTGGCCCGCGGGCTCGACTACTACACGGGCACAGTGTTCGAGGGGCGGATGACCACGCACGGCGACGTATCCATCTGCGCGGGTGGGCGCTACGACGCGTTGGCCAGCGACGGACGGACCACCTTCCCCGGTGTCGGCATCTCGCTCGGTGTGACCCGGATACTGGCCCCACTGATGGCTCGCGGCCTGATCGACGCCGACCGCTCCGTCCCGTCGTGCGTGTTGGTCGCTCTGCCGACCGAGAACGACCGGGACTCGGCCCGGGCAGTCGCGCGGGCACTGAGGGCGCGTGGCATCGCGACGGAGATCGCACCCACCGCCGACCGGTTCGGCCGGCAGATCCGGCACGCGGACCGCCGCGGCATCCCGTACGTCTGGTTTCCCGCCACCGGCGACAGCGGCAACCAGGTCAAGGACATCCGCAGCGGTGAGCAGGTCGACGCCGACGCGTCGGTCTGGCAGCCACCCGTCGACGACCTGCGACCCCGACTCGTCTCCACCGACCCCCAGGAGCTCCTCCCGTGATGCGCAGCCACCAAGCCGGCACCCTGCGTGCCACCTCTGTGGGCGAGTCGGTCGCCCTGGCCGGCTGGGTCGCCCGACGCCGTGACCACGGCGGAGTCGCCTTCGTCGACCTGCGTGACAGCAGCGGGATCGTCCAGGTCGTCATCCGCGACGAGGAGGTGGCACGGCCGCTGCGCGCGGAGTTCTGCCTGCGCGTACTGGGCACCGTGTCCGCGCGTCCGGAGGGCAATGCCAACGACGCGCTGCCCACCGGCACGATCGAGGTGGTCGCCGACGAGGTGGAGGTACTGAGCGAGTCAGCGGCGCTCCCGTTCCCGGTCGAGGAGCACCACACCACTCCCGTCAGCGAGGAGGTGCGGCTGCGCTACCGCTACCTCGACCTGCGCAGACCCGAGATGGCCAAGGCGATCCGGCTGCGGGCGCAGGTGACGCGGCTGATCCGCGAGGTGATGGCCGAGCACGACCTCCTCGACGTCGAGACGCCGTACCTCACCCGCTCGACACCCGAGGGAGCCCGCGACTTCCTGGTGCCGGTGCGCCTGCAGCCCGGCCGCTGGTACGCGCTGCCACAGTCGCCCCAGCTGTTCAAGCAGCTGTTGATGGTCGCTGGTCTCGAGCGGTACTTCCAGATCGCGCGATGCTTCCGCGACGAGGACTTTCGTGCCGATCGGCAGCCGGAGTTCACCCAGCTCGACATCGAGCTCAGCTTCGCCGATGCCGACGACGTCATCGCGCTCACCGAGAAGGTGCTGGTCCGGCTGTGGAGCGACGTGCTGGGCCACCCGATCCAGACTCCCATCCCGCGGATGACCTATGCCGAGGCGATGCGGCGCTACGGCATCGATCGGCCAGACCTGCGGTTCGGATGCGAGCTCGTCGACTGCACCGACTACTTCCGGGACAGCCCCTTCCGCGTCTTCTCCGGTGGGGGCAAGGGCGACGACTGGCACGTCGGCGCCGTGGTCATGCCGGGTGGGGCGTCGCAGCCCCGCAAGGTTCTCGACGCCTGGCAGGAATGGGCCCGCTCGCGCGGCGCCAAAGGGCTGGCCTACGTCCTCGTGCAGGACGACGGCTCCCTCGGTGGCCCCATCGCCAAGAACCTCTCCGACGACGAGCGAGCGCGGCTCGCGGCGCACACCGGCGCCGGGCCCGGAGACTGCGTCTTCTTCGGCGCCGGCCCACGACCGGAGGCGCTCGGCCTGCTGGCAGCGGCACGGCTCGAGGTAGGGGAGCGGTGCGGCCTGATCGACCACTCCCGCTGGGAGTTCTGCTGGGTCGTCGACGCGCCCATGTTCGAGCGGGTCGAGACAGCCGACGGGACCACCGGCTGGACGGCGATCCACCACCCGTTCACGGCTCCCACCGCCGACTACGCCGCCGACTTCCAGGACCGACCCGCCGACGCGCTCAGCCAGGCGTACGACATCGTGCTCAACGGCAGCGAGATCGGCGGTGGCAGCATCCGTATCCACCGCAGCGAGATGCAGCAGCGGGTCTTCGACGTGATCGGGCTGTCGGCAGAGGAGGCCAGCAGCCAGTTCGGGTTCCTGCTGGAAGCCTTCGCGTACGGTCCGCCACCACACGGTGGCATCGCGCTCGGGCTCGACCGGCTCTGCGCGCTGATGGCCGGAGCCGACTCGATCCGTGATGTGATCGCCTTCCCCAAGACGGCATCGGGCAGCGACCCGCTGACCGGCGCCCCGAGCCCGATCACGGCAGGTCAGCGGCGGGAGACGGGCATCGACGCCACCCCGGTGTGACCCCGCGGCGCCACTACGGGCGGTGACGGGAACGCTCACAAATGGCTAACGATCTGGTACGCGAGCCTTGCCAGGTGCGGAAATGACGCCCGCGACTGACAGGGTGTGGCTCGGTACGGGACATGCCGTCCGCGCCGCCCGCCGTCCGCAAACCGGAAGGCGCCCGGCGATCACAGTCTTCTTGGAGGATTCATGGGGCGACGAACATCGCTTCGCTTAGGGGTGAGCGTGGCGGCGATCGCCATGGTCGCCACGGCGTGCAGCGGCAGTGACGACGGCGGGTCGAGCGACAGCGAGGGAGACTCCGCCGCCACCGGGGGGAGCTTCACGCTGAGCGGCAGTGAGCCGGAGAAGCTGGCGCCCGCGGCCGACTGCTACTCGGCGGACTGCAGCCAGATCCTCAGCACCATCTTCACCAGCCTGGTGTCCGTCGACGCGGAAACTCAAGAGCTGGAGTACGGCGCGGCCGAGTCGATCGACTCCCCCGACGCCAAAGTCTGGACGGTCAAGCTCCGGCCGGGCATGAAGTTCCACAACGGCGAGCCTGTCGACGCCGAATCGTATGTTCGTGCGTGGAACTACTACGCCTACGGCCCGAACACCACACAGGTCGGTTTCTTCCTCAGCCCGGTGCAGGGCTACGACGACCTGCAGGGCAAGCAGCCCAAGGCGAAGGAGCTGTCGGGCGTCAAGGTGGTGGACGACACCACCATCGAGATCACTCTGGACGAGGCGTTCTCCCAGTGGCCGCTCATCATGTCCTACGCCCCCGCCTTCATCCCGATGGCTCAGGAGTGCTTCGACGACGTCCAGGCCTGCAACGAGCAGCCGATCGGCACGGGGCCCTACCAGATGAGTGAGCCGTGGCAGCACAACGAGTCCGTCACCATGGAGAAGTGGGAGGACTACGAGGGCGACGATCCGGCCAACGCCGATTCGATCGAGATGCTCATGTACGCCGACCTGAAGACCGCGTTCCGAGACTGGCAGGCGGGCAACCTCGACATCGTCGACGGAGTGGACCCGAGCCAGGTCGAGCAGGCTCAGGCCGAGGCGGGTGAGCGGTGGCTGTCGGTCGACGATGGCTCGTACACCGGACTGGGGTTCCCGACCTATATCGACATGTTCGACGACGTTCGCATCCGGCGGGCACTGTCGATGGCCATCGACCGGGAGACGATCGCCGATCGCATCCTCATGGGGCAAAGCACGCCGGCGATGGACTACATCGCGCCATTCGTGCCGGGCAGCCGCGACGACGCCTGCGAGTACTGCGTGTACGACCCGGAGGAGGCCAAGAGGCTGTTCGACGAGGCCGGCGGGATCCCCGGCAACACCGTGACGATCTTCTTCAACAACGACGGCGGTCACGAGGGGTGGACACAGGCGGTCGGCGAGGGGTGGAAGAACGTTCTCGGGCTCGACTACGAGCTCGCGTCCATTCCCTTCACACCGTGGCTCAACACTCTCGACGAGGGCAAGTCGCCCGGCGCGTACCGCCAGTCCTGGATCCCCGACTACCCGTCGCCGGAGAACTACCTCGACCCGATGTACGGCGAGGGCAGCGCCAACTACAGCCGCTACCAGAGCGACGAGTTCTTGCGGTTGATCGCCGAGGCTGACGCGGCGCCAAGCATCGAGGAGGGCATCCCGATCTACCAGGAGGCGGCTGACGTCGCGCTGGAGGACCTGCAGGTCGCTCCCCTGTTCTTCGGGAAGACGGAGATCGTCTACAGCGAGCGGCTGGACAACGTGAACTACGACCCGCTGCAGCAGATACTGCTCGGCGAGATCTCGGTGACCGGCTAGCAGGCGCGGCGCATCGGGAACCCGTAAGCGTGGGGCGCGGGTCCGGCAGCTCAGATGTCGGACCCGCCGCCACGCGGGGCACGGTGACCTGCACTGGGGGCGCACCCCCTTCCGAGTGCCCAGTCTCTTCGGCGAAGGGAAGCCATGGGTCGCTACATCGCCAGGCGACTGCTGCAGTTCGTCCCCGTGCTCTTTGGCACCATGTTCCTGCTCCACTACATGCAGAGCCTGTCGGTCCAGATCAACGGCAACCCCGTCCGGGCTCTGTTCGGCGACCGCCAGCCGCCGCCGGAGACGTTGGCAGCCATCACCCGTGCGTTCAGCCTGGACGACCCCTGTCTCAATCAGACAGGCAATCCCTGCGTGGGATTGTTCGTCGACCGGATCATCAACTATTCTCAGGGCGACTTCGGCATCGACTTCAACGAGCGGGCCATCACCGCACTGATCGCCGATGCCGCACCGATCACGATTCGACTCACCCTGATCGCGGTCTTGTTCGAGGCAGTTGTCGGCATTCTCGCCGGAGTCCTGGCGGGCATCCGCAAAGACGGCGTCACCGACAACCTGATCCGGATCACGACGACGCTGGTGATCTCGGTGCCCGTGTTCGTCCTGGGCGTGTTGGTCCAGATCCTGTCCGGGGTCTACATCGGGGTGTGGCTCGAGGACAACGGCGCCCCGGAATGGCTGAGCGCCATGTTCTCGGTCAGTTACCAAGCGGACCATCCCTGGGCGAGCCTGGTGATACCGGGTGTCGTTCTCGGCGCATTCTCGCTGGGCTTCATCGCCCGACTCACCCGCACGAGCCTGATCGAGACCCTACGGGCCGACTACGTGCGGACCGCGCGAGCCAAGGGGCTGGGCCGTCGACGCGTCGTCGGCGTCCACGCCCTCAGGAACTCCCTGATCCCGGTCATCACCTATATCGGCATCGACCTGGGCGCGTTGATGGGCGGGGCCATCGTGACCGAGGGCATCTTCAACGTCCCCGGCATCGGCGGTCTGGTGTTCGGCGCAGTGGCGCGGGGCGAGACACCGATCGTCATCGCGGTCGTCACCCTGCTGACACTCGTGTTTCTTCTCGCCAGCCTGCTGGTCGACGTCCTGTATGCCGTCCTCGACCCACGGATCCGCTATGACTGAGTCGCTGAACACCGAGGTCGGCCCCACCGCCGCGCCGGCTCCGACCGAACCTGCGGGAGACAGGGAGCGCAGCGGAAGCCTATGGGCGGACGCGCGGCGCGAGCTCTTCCGCAGCCCGGTCTTCCTGCTTTCCACTCTGCTCGTGCTGGTCGTCATGTCCTGGGCGGCTGTTCCGTCGCTGTGGACCGACGCGGGCTCCGACGGGGGGCGCTGCGAGCTGATAGAGAACAACCAGGGGCCGAGCTCGGAGCACATCTTCGGAACGACGGTGCAGGGCTGTGACATGTACGCGCACGTCATCCTCTGCGCGCGGCCGTCGATCATCATCGCGGTCTTCGTCACGCTGGCGACGACGCTCATCGGCGTGGCTCTGGGGATCCTGGCCGGCTTCTACGGCGGCTGGCTGGACAGCATTGTCTCGCGAATCACCGACGTGTTCCTCGGACTGCCGTTCATTCTCGGCGCGCTGGTCTTCCTGTCTCTGCTGGGCTCGCAGAGTATCTGGACGGTCAGTCTCGTGCTGATAGCCCTGTCCTGGCCGCCCATCACCCGGATCATGCGCGGCAGCGTCATCGCGGTGAAGGGGCTGGACTATGTGGAGGCGGCTCGCGCGCTTGGTGCGTCCAACGCGTCCATCGTCTTCCGGCATATTCTGCCGAACTCGATTGCTCCAGTGATCGTGCTGGCGACGCTGTACCTCGGTGGCTTCGTCTCCGCCGAGGCAACGCTCACCTTCCTAGGGGTAGGCCTGCAGATCCCCGAAATCTCGTGGGGAATCACCATCGCGCAGGGACAGTCCCTGGCGGTCGCCGGCTACCCGCACCTGCTGGTGTTCCCCTGCGCCGCGCTGATTCTCACCGTGCTGGCGTTCATCCTCATGGGCGATGCCATGCGTGACGCGCTCGACCCGCGGGGGCGGTGACCCGGTGAGCACGGTCGACGAGGCCAAGCACGGGGACGACACCGTGGCGTTCGGGAGCCGCCGGCAGCGGTCGCGGACCGAGGCGTCACAGTCCGACGACCTCGGGTTCGACGCGTCGGCGCCGCTGTTGGTGGTCGAGGATCTGCGGGTCGAGTTCCACACCCGCGAAGGGGTGGCACACGCGGTCAACGGGGCCTCGTTCACCGTGGGCCACGGGGAGACCCTCGGCATTCTGGGCGAGTCCGGCAGCGGGAAGAGCGTCACAGCGCAGGCCGTCATGGGCATTCTCGACTCGCCCCCGGCGAAGGTCGGCGGCGGAAAGGTGCTGCTCCGGGGCGTCGACCTGCTCGCGCTGCCCGAGGAGTCGCGCCGGCTGGTCCGCTCCAACCGGGTCGCCATGGTGTTCCAGGACGCGCTGTCCGCGCTCAACCCGGTGTTCACGGTCGGCTACCAGCTCGGCGAGCTGTTCCGCATCCACCGGGGGGTGACCCGTCAGGAGGCCAAGACGGAGGCGGTCTCGATGCTCGACCTGGTCGGCATCCCCGGCGCGGCGCAGCGCGTCAGCGACTATCCGCACCAGTTCTCCGGCGGCATGCGCCAACGGGTGATGATCGCGATGGCGCTGGCGCTGGACCCCGACGTGCTGATCGCCGACGAGCCGACGACCGCCCTCGACGTGACCGTGCAGGCGCAGATCATGAAGCTGCTGGCCGACGTGCAGGCAGAGCGGAACATGGGCATGATCCTCATCACGCACGACATGGGGGTCGTGGCCGACGTGGCCGACAAGATCTGCGTGATGTACGCCGGGCGGATCGTCGAGCGCGCCGACGTGCACAGCGTCTATGGCAACCCGGCCCACCCCTACACGAAGGCGCTCCTGGAGTCGATCCCGCGTATCGACCACAAGGGCCAGCAGCTCGCCTCGATCGAAGGACTTCCGCCCAACCTGACCAAGCTCCCGGAGGGCTGCTCCTTTCACCCCCGCTGCCGCTTCAGGCGCGACCGGTGCACGACCGACGATCCACCGCTGTACGACATCGGCGGGTCGCGGCAGAGCGCGTGCCACTACTACGAGGAGGTGCTCGCGACGTGAGCGGGTCGACGGCGGCGCAGGCCGGCCATCCCGCGCACGAGCACGGCATGACCGGTGCCCATGGCGAGGTGGTGCTATCAGTGACCGACGCGGTCAAGCACTTCCCGATCACGCAGGGCATCGTCCGGCAGAAGGTCATCGGGCAGGTACGCGCCGTAAGTCGACGCTGAGCCGGGTGCTGATGGGGCTGCTGCCGGCCACCTCGGGCTCGGTGAACCTGCTCGGCCAGGAGCTCGTCGGCATGCGGGAGCGTGAGCTGCGCCGGGTGCGGCGCAACGTGCAGATCATCTTCCAGGACCCGTACGCCTCGCTCGACCCCCGGATGACCGTGGGCGGCATCGTCGGGGAACCGTTCCGGATCCATCCCGAGGTGGCGCCACGCGGCGACCGGCGGGCCAAGGTGCAGGAGCTCCTCGAGGTGGTCGGGCTCAGCCCCGAGCACTACAACCGCTATCCGCACCAGTTCTCGGGCGGCCAGCGCCAGCGGATCGGTATCGCCCGCGCGCTCGCGCTGCGCCCGCAGATCATCGTGTGCGACGAGCCCGTCTCCGCGCTGGACGTCTCGGTGCAGGCGCAGGTGATCAACCTGCTGGAGCGGCTGCAGGACGAGTTCGACCTGTCCTACGTGTTCGTGGCCCACGACCTGTCGGTGGTGCGGCACATCTCCGACCGGGTCGCGGTGATGTACCTCGGCAAGATCGCCGAGATCGGCGACGAGATCCAGATCTACGAGCATCCGACGCACCCGTACACGCAGGCCCTGCTGTCGGCGGTCCCGGTGCCGGATCCCACCCTCCGGGGCCAGCGCGAGGAGATCGTCCTCACCGGGGACGTGCCCAGCCCGGCCAACCCGCCGTCGGGCTGTCGCTTCCGTACCCGGTGCTGGAAGGCCGAGGACTTGTGCGCCGAGGAGGAGCCGGCGCTGATCCAGCGGGTGGCGGGCACCAGCCAGCTGTCGGCGTGCCACTTCGCGGCCGAGCTGGATGTCATCCACGCCCACCCCACCCCCTGACCGCCGCGTCAGCGGCCCGGCGCCGTCACGCCGGTCTAGGGTCGCTGCGTGGACGGTGACGCGCTCTTCGACGTGCCCGTCGGCACGGGACCGGCGGCTCCTGCCGCCGAAGCGGGTGGAGCAGCCGGTGGCGGGGGCAGCCTGGCCGACCCGGCGCACACCGGCAGCCCGCTCGCCGTGCGGATGCGCCCACGAAGCCTGGACGAGCTCGTCGGACAGCAGCACCTGCTGCTCGAGGGGTCGCCACTGCGCCGGCTGATCGAGGGCGACCAGCCCATGTCCGTGGTGCTCTGGGGTCCGCCGGGCACCGGCAAGACCACCGTGGCGAGCCTGCTGAGCCGCGCCACCGGCCGCGACTTCGTCGAGGTGTCCGCCGTGTCGGCCGGCGTGAAGGAGGTGCGGACGGTCCTCGACGCCGCCCGCCGCACCCTGGTTCGGGGCGGTCGCGAGACGGTGCTGTTCGTCGATGAGGTGCACCGCTTCTCCAAGACCCAGCAGGACGCCCTGCTGCCCGGCGTGGAGAACCGGCTGGTGTCGCTGGTGGCGGCCACCACCGAGAACCCGCACTTCTCGATCATCGGACCGCTGCTGTCCCGATCGCTGCTGCTGACCCTGCTACCCCTCGAGCCGGCCGACGTGGCCACGCTGCTGCGCCGCGCCGTCACCGACGAACGCGGGCTCGGCGGCCTGGTCGCGGTCGAGGACGAGGCGCTCGACCACCTGGTCCGGCTGGCGGGCGGCGACGGACGGCGTGGGCTGACCTACCTCGAGGCGGCGGCGCAGGCGGCCGCCGCCCGCGGCCTCGACCGCATCGACGTCGACACGGCGGCCCTTGCCGTCGACCGGGCCGCCGTGCGCTACGACCGGGCCGGCGACCAGCACTACGACGTCACCAGTGCGCTGATCAAGTCGATCCGCGGCTCGGACGTCGACGCGGCCCTGCACTACCTCGCGCGCATGGTGGAGGCGGGGGAGGACCCGAGGTTCCTCGCCCGGCGGCTCGTGATCCTGGCGAGCGAGGACATCGGCCTGGCCGACCCGACCGCACTGACCACGGCGAACGCGGCGGCCCAGGCGGTGGCGATGATCGGCCTTCCCGAAGGCCGGATCGTTCTGGCCCAGGCCGTGATCGCACTCGCCCTGGCGCCCAAGTCGAACGCCGTCATCGAGGCCATCGAGGCGGCCATCGCCGACGTACGGGCAGGCGCCGCCGGGCCGGTGCCACCGCACCTGCGGGACGCCCACTACCGGGGAGCCAAGACCCTGGGTCACGGCCAGGGGTACGCCTACGCGCACGACGACCCGCAGGGTGTGGTGGCCCAGCAGTACGCGCCCGACGACGTGCACGGCCGTCGCTACTACGTCCCGACCCGGCATGGCGCAGAGGCGGCGTACGCCGACCGCCTCGAGCGGCTGCGGCGCATCTTGGCCGGTAGCGACCAATGACCCACCGGTAGGGTCGGCGCCATGTCCGGGCTGCAGCTGACCGCTCTCGTCGCGACCCTCGCGGCGTTGGCGGCGCTCGTCGGCGTGGGTGCGCTGGTGCTGCAGGTACGCCGGCTCCGGGCCGAGATGTCGGCTGCCCGTGCGGACCCGACGCAGGCCGGCGAGCCGTTGCTCCCGAGCCGGGTGACCTGGCCGGATCAGCCTTCCGCGACCGTGGTGGAGCTCGTCCCCATGGCCCGAGACCCGGCGCCCCGCGACCCGGTGCCGCCCGGTGAGCCGACGCCGCACCTCCCCGTGGACCTCCACCGCTCCCAGCAGCCCCGGCAGATGGTCGCGGCGCGGCTCGCGCGTCCGCTGGTCCGCGTGTCCGCCGTGTCCTACGGCCTCCGACACGCCCTGCGTCCCGAGAACCGTGACCGTGTCGTCGCCCTCGTCCGCCGCGACCTGCGCCGGCGGCACAAGCTCCGCCGCCTGGCCGGCAGGCGTGCCTTCCGGGTGGTGCACCTGCGCCCCGACGACAGCACCGGGCGGCGAGCGGACCGACAGGAGTCGGCGTCGTGATGTCCCGGGTGTTCTGGTTCGCCGTCGGCACCGGCGCCGGGGTCTACGGCACGGTCAAGGCGCGTCGACTGGTCTACCGGATCTCCCCGGAGGGGCTGGCCGACCAGGTCGCGGCCGTCGGCCTCGGACTGCGGGCTCTTGCTGCCGATGTGCGCGACGGGATGGTGGCGCGCGAGGAGGAGCTGCTCGAGCAGATCCGGCTCCCGCACTCCCCGCCACCGTCCGTACGGGAGGAGTGCGGCGTCACCGCCCGCCGTCGAGCTCGCGGGGGCGTGTCTGCCCCTACCCTCGCCGCCCGCAGCCATCCCGTCCGGAGGGACATCCCCTGATGCAGACCGCGGAGATCCGCCGCCGGTTCCTCAGCCATTTCGAGCAGCGCGGTCACCACGTCGTCGCGAGCTCGTCCCTGCTGTACGACGACCCCAACCTGCTGTTCGTCAACGCCGGCATGGTGCCGTTCAAGCCGTACTTCCTCGGCCAGGAGACGCCGCCGTGGCCCCGTGCCGCCAGTGTGCAGAAGTGCGTGCGCACGCAGGACATCGAGGAGGTGGGCAGGACCACCCGGCACGGCACCTTCTTCGAGATGTGCGGCAACTTCTCGTTCGGCGACTACTTCAAGGAGCGCGCGATTCAGCTCGGGTGGGAGCTGGTCACCCGCTCTCAGGCCGACGGCGGCTTCGGCTTCGCCGAGTCGCAGCTGTACGCCAGCGTCTACCACGACGACGACGAGGCGATTGCGCTGTGGAAGCAGGTCGCCGGGCTGCCGGATGACCGGATCGTGCGGCTGGGGATGAAGGACAACTACTGGTCCATGGGCGTGCCTGGCCCGTGCGGGCCGTGTTCGGAGATCCTCATCGACCGGGGGCCCGAGTTCGGCGCCGAGCGCGACTGGGAGGCCGGCGACCGCTACATGGAGTTCTGGAACCTCGTGTTCATGCAGAATCTCCGGGGTCCCGGCGGCGTCAAGGAGGACTACCCGATCCTGGGCGAGCTGCCGGCCAAGAACATCGACACCGGGATGGGCCTCGAGCGGGTCGCCTATCTCCTGCAGGGCGTCGACAACATGTACGAGATCGACGAGATCCGTCCGGTCATCACGGTCGCCGAGGAGCTGTCCGGACGCCGCTACGGCGGGACCGGCCCGGGGGCGCACGACGACGATGTCCGCATGAGGGTCGTTGCCGACCATGTCCGCAGTGGGTTGATGCTGATCAGCGACGGCGTGGCACCGGGCAACGAGGGCCGGGGATACGTGCTGCGGCGGCTGCTGCGCCGCGCAGTGCGCTCGATGCGGCTGCTCGGCGTCGACGAGCCGGCCCTGCCCGCGCTGCTGCCGGTGGCGTCGCAGTGGCTGTCCCCGTCGTACCCCCAGCTGGAGCAGGACTTCGCCCGCATCGCGAGGATCGCCTACGCCGAGGAGGAGGCCTTCCGTCAGACCTTGCGGGCGGGCACCCAGATTTTCGACACCGCGGTGAGCCGCTCGCAGACGCGGGGGGAGCGTCGGCTGTCCGGCGCAGCCGCCTTCCAGCTGCACGACACCTACGGCTTCCCCATCGATCTCACGCTCGAGATGGCCGGTGAGCAGGGGCTCGAGGTCGACGAGCCGGGCTTCCGGGCGCTGATGGACCAGCAGCGCGAGCGCGCCAAGGCCGACTCGCGCGCCAAGAAGGGCCAGCACGCCGACACCACCGCCTACCGCGAGGCGGTGGATCTGCACGGCTCGACCGAGTCCCTGGCCTACGAGACTCTGACCAGTGACGCCGGCGTGCGCGCCGTGTTGCGTGCCGGTGGAGACGGGCTGAGCCCGGTGCCGCAGGCGGTGGCCGGCGAGCTGGTGGAGCTCGTGCTCGACCGCACGCCCTTCTACGCCGAGTCGGGCGGGCAGGCGGCCGACATCGGGACGCTGACCTGGGACGGCGGCCGCGGCGAGGTCGTCGACGTCCAGCGCCCGGTGGGCGGCCTGGTCGTCCACCAGGTGCGGGTGGCCGAGGGGAGCCTGCAGCCGGGCGACCGGCTGCTCGCCACCGTCGACGAGCAGTGGCGCCTCGGTGCCTGCCAGGCGCACAGCGGCACCCACGTCGTGCACGCCGCCCTGCGCGAGATCCTCGGTCCGACGGCACTGCAGAGCGGGTCGTACAACCGCCCCGGCTACCTGCGGCTCGACTTCGGCTGGAACGACCAGGTCGGCGCCGCCCAGGTGGCCGAGCTGGAGCAGGCCTCCAACGAGGCGCTGCGTTCAGACCTCGAGGTGTCGGCCCAAGAGCTCCCGCTGGAACAGGCACGAGCGGCCGGCGCGCTGGCGCTGTTCGGTGAGCGCTATCCCGAGATCGTGCGCATGGTGGAGATCGGGGGACCGTGGTCTCGTGAGCTGTGCGGCGGCACCCACGTGGAGAGGTCGTCGCAGATCGGGACGGTCGTGCTGATGCCGATCTCCTCCATCGGTGCCGGCAACCGGCGGGTCGAGGCCTACGTCGGACTCGAGGGCTTCCGGCACCTCACCCGAGAGCGCGATCTTGTGAACCGGCTCACCGAGCTGCTCAAGACGCCGCACGACGACATCGTCGGACGGGTGCAGGACATGGTCGAGCGGCTGCGCAACGCCGAGAGGCAGCTCGAGGCGGTCCGGGTCCAGCAGCTGCTGTCGTCGGCGGCCGAGCTCGCCGGCGGAGCCCGGACGATCGGCGACGTCCAGGTGGTGACCACCCGTGTGCCCGAGGGTGCCGGCGCCGCCCAGGTGCGCACGCTCGCGCTCGACGTGCGCGGACGGCTGGCGAGCGAGCGGCCCGCGGTGGTGGCGGTCGCCGGCTCGGCCGGAGGCAAGCCGGCCGTGGTGGTCACCGTCAACGACGCGGCCCGCGACCGTGGCCTGTCGGCGAGCGCCCTGGTCAAGATCGCCGCGGGCACGCTGGGCGGCAGCGGTGGGGGACGTGACGATGTCGCACAGGGCGGCGGGGCAACGCTCTCGGGAGACGGTGCGGATGCTCGTCTCGACGCGGCGCTGGCCGAGGTGGAGCGCGCCGTCGAGCACGACTCGGCCCAGCCGGCCGGCGGGATCTGACCACCCGTGTCGGACGGCCAGGCCGAACGGCCCCCGGACGGCCGGTCGGTCCGTCCAGGGGTGCGGCTCGGAGTCGACGTCGGTGACGTACGCATCGGCGTGGCCCGCAGTGACCGTGAAGCCGCGATCGCGACCCCGGTGGAGACCGTGCCCGCGGCCCGCGGGTCAGTCGCCCGGCTGAGCGCACTGGCCGAAGAGCTCGGGGCCGTCGAGGTGGTGGTGGGTCTCCCGCGCTCGTTGTCGGGACGGGAGGGATCGGCCGCGGCCAAGGTGCGTGCCTACGCGGGCGTCCTGGCCGCCGCGCTGGCGCCCGTGCCGGTGCGACTGGTCGACGAGCGCCTCAGCACCGTGAGCGCAGAACGTACGCTGCGCGGGCGGGGGATGGAGGGACGCCGGGGACGCGCCCGCCGAGCCGTGGTGGACCAGCAGGCCGCGGTGGTGATCCTGCAGACTGCCCTGGACGCCGAACGTGCACGGGGGGCGGCACCCGGAGAGACCGTCCATCCGGCCGACGCCGGAGACCTGGAGACCACGTGAGCGACTTCGACCTGCGGATGCACCATCCCACCCACCGGGGGCCGCGCCGCGCCGTCGGTCGGGCCTGCATCCCGGTCCTGATCGCGCTGCTCGTCGTGCTGGGTGCGTTGGGAGTCGTGGTCTGGCGCGGTGCCGATGTGGTCACGGGGTTGTTCGCCGAGGCCCAGGACTACTCCGGCCAGGGCGCCGGCACCGTCCGGGTCGAGGTGCTCGAGGGTGACTCGACGACCGACATCGGCGCCCGGCTCGAGCGGGCCGGCGTCGTGGCGAGCGTCGAGGCGTTCACCGACGCCGCGGCACGCGAGCCCCGGTCGCTGAGCATCCAGCCGGGTCTGTACGAGCTGCGCGAACAGATGGCAGCCAAGGCCGCGCTCGCCACCCTGGTGGAGGGCGAGGCGATGATCGACACCTCGGTCACGGTGCCCGAGGGGTTCACGGTCGACGAGACCATCGAGCGGCTGGCCGAGAGCAGTGAGCTGTCCCGCCAGGAGCTCGAGCGGGCCACGCGGTTCCCGCAGCGGCTGGGACTGCCGGGGTGGGCCAACGGCGACCTGGAGGGGTATCTGTACCCGTCGAGCTACCGGGTCGACCCCAGGACGACGGCGACCGACGCTCTGACGCGGATGGTCGCCGAGTTCTCCAGCAAGGCCGACGAGCTGTCCTTGGTGCGCCGCGCGGATGCCATGGACCTGGCTCCGCGGCAGATCGTGACCGTCGCGAGCCTGGTCCAGGCCGAGGCCAGCCGGCCGGCGGACTTCCCCAAGGTCGCGCGCACCATCTACAACCGGCTGAACGCGCGCATGCCCCTGCAGCTGGACTCGACCGTCCACTACGCGACCGGCGACGACAGCGGTGACGTCTTCACCAGCCAGCAGCAGCGCGACAACCCCTCGCAGTACAACACCTACCGGCATCGCGGACTGCCACCCGGCGCGATCAACTCCCCAGGCGAGCGGGCGCTGCGGGCGGCCCTCGACCCGGCGCGCGGCAACTGGAAGTACTTCGTGACCGTGAACCTGGAGACCGGCCGGACGCTCTTCGCGCGCAGCTACCGCGAGCACAAGAAGAACACGCAGAAGCTGCGAAACTACTGCGCCAGCAGCGACCAGTGCTGACCGGCGCGAGTCATCCGCCGCCGTCGGGGCGACGCGAGCCGTGACGTCCGAGATACCGCCGGACGCGGCTCGCCGCTGCGCCGTGCTCGGCTCCCCGGTCGACCACTCGCTGTCGCCGTTGCTGCATCGCACCGCCTACGCCCGGCTCGGGCTGAACTGGACCTACACCGCGCACGAGGTCACCGAGCAGACCCTCCCGGCGTTCCTGGTGGGCCTCGACCCCAGCTGGCGCGGGCTGTCCCTCACCATGCCCCTCAAGCGGGCCGTCCTGCCGCTGCTCGACGACGTCGAGCCGGTCGCCCGCAGCGTCGAGGCCGTCAACACCGTGCTGCTGAGTCCCGGACGCCGCTTCGGCGCCAACACCGACGTGAGCGGGCTGCTCACGGCGCTGCGCACGGCCATGTCCTCCCTCGGGGAGTCGCAGCCCGCCGGTCACGCGATCGTGGTCGGAGCCGGGGCGACCGCAGCCTCGGCATTGGCCGCCCTCTCCCGCCTCGGCGTCGACTCGGTCGACCTGCGCGTACGGGACCTGGCGCGTGCTCACCCGACGCTGCTGGTCGGCGATCGGCTGGGTCTCGAGGTCCGGGTGCTGCCGCTCGACGCGCCGTGGCAGTCGGCGCCGTGGGCGGTGTCGAGTGTGCCGTCCGGGGGTGCGGTGGTCGTGTCGACGGTGCCCTCGGCGGTGGCGGTGGAGGTGCTGCCCGAGAACGTGCTGAGCGGGGCCGTCGTCGCCGACGTGCGCTATGACCCGTGGCCGTCGCCGCTGCTCGCCGTGGCGCAGCGTCGAGGGTCGGCGACGGTGACCGGTATCGACCTGTTGGTGCACCAGGCGGTCGCCCAGGTCCGGCTGATGACGGGGCAGGAGGTGGCCGCCGACGCGTTGCTCGAGGCAGCCGAGGCCGCGGTGCGCCGGCGCGCGGCGGAGCCGCCCCGAGGCTGAGCCCGGATACCGTGGGTGATCGTGACCCCCGATCCGTTGTGGGCCGGTGTGCTCTGCGCCGCGGTGGCCGCGGTCGGCGGGCTGGCCGTGCCGCGCGTGATCGGCCTGCTCCCGGAGCCCGGTTCCGACGACGACGCCGAGCCGCAGGCGGCGTCGGTCGTCGCCGCCGAGCCCGTCCCCGGCGCCCCGCCGCCGCCGGCGGCGCCCGCGCCTGCTGACCCTCCGGACCCGGACAAGGTCCCGTACGCCGAGCTGGCACGCGCCCCGAGGCTCGGGCTGTGGTGCGCCCTCGTGGCCGCCGTCGCCGCGGGGGTGATGGGGGCCAGCCGCGGCTGGCAGCCCGACCTGCCGGTGTGGACCTTCCTGGCGGTCGCGGGCGTCGCGATGGGCTACGTCGACTGGCGTACCCGGCTGCTCCCGGTGCGGCTGGTGGTGCCGTCGTACGTCGTGGTGGGGCTGCTGCTGCTGTGCGCGTTCGCGGTCGAGCGCGACACCGACCAGCTGGTGGGAGCGCTCCTCGCGTGGGCGGGCGTGTTCGCGGTCTTCTTCGTGCTGTGGTTCATCTACCCCCGCGGACTCGGCTACGGCGACGTCCGGCTGTCCGGCCTGATCGGCATGGCACTCGGCTGGCTGGGCTGGTCGGCGGTGCTGGTGGGGACGTACGCGGGGTTCCTGCTGGGAGCGGTCATCGGCGGCGTGCTCGCGCTGATGCGCGTCGTCGACCGCCGCGGCTATCCGTTCGGCCCGTTCATGCTGGTGGGCGTCGTGCTCGGGGTGCTCGCCGACGGCAGCCACCTCCCCTGGCTCTGAGCGCCCGCCGGACGTCATACAACGCGCCGGCGGTACCCCGCCGGCGGTATGACGTCAGGAGGGTGGGAGTCACCGTGGAAGACTGAGGGCATGCTGCGGTGGCTGACGGCGGGGGAGTCGCACGGCCCTGCCCTGATAGCGGTTCTCGAGGGGCTGCCTGCCGATGTCACCGTGACCACCGACCTGGTCTCCGACGCGCTGGCGCGGCGCCGGCTCGGCCACGGCCGCGGCGCCCGGATGAGCTTCGAGCGGGACGAGCTGGACATCCTGGGCGGCGTACGGCACGGCCGCAGCCTGGGCAGTCCGGTCGCGATGCGCATCGGGAACTCGGAGTGGCCGAAGTGGGAGCAGGTGATGGCGGCCGACCCGGTCGACCCCGCCGAGCTCGCCGAGCTCGCCCGCAACGCGGCACTGACCCGCCCACGCCCGGGTCACGCCGACCTGGTCGGCATGCAGAAGTACGGCTTCGACGAGGCGCGTCCGGTGCTGGAGCGCGCCAGCGCGCGCGAGACCGCGGCCCGTGTGGCGCTCGGCGCGGTCGCCCGCCAGCTGCTCCTGGAGGCCGCCGGCGTGCGCGTCCTCAGCCATGTGGTCGTGCTGGGCAGCGTCGAGGTTCCTCCCGGCACCGTCCCCGACGCCGACGAGCTCGACCGCATCGACGCGGACCCGGTGCGCTGCGCCGACCCGCAGACGTCGAAGGCGATGGTCGACGAGATCGACACCGCCCGCAAGGAGGGCGACACGCTCGGCGGTGTGGTCGAGGTGGTCGTGCACGGGATCCCGCCGGGCCTCGGCAGCCACGTCCACGGCGACCGACGGCTCGACGCCCGGCTCGCCGGCGCCCTGATGGGGATCCAGGCGATCAAGGGTGTCGAGGTCGGCGACGGGTTCGCGCTCGCCCGCACCCGGGGCTCACTGGCCCACGACGAGATGGTGCCCGGCCCGGACGGAGGCGTACGGCGGACATCCGGGCGCTCCGGAGGCACCGAGGGCGGCATGTCGACCGGCGAGGTGCTCCGCGTCCGCGCCGCCATGAAGCCCATCTCCACCGTCCCCCGGGCCCTGCGTACGGTGGACGTGCGCACCGGGGAGGCCGCCACGGCTCACCACCAGCGCTCGGACGTGTGTGCGGTCCCTGCGGCGGGAGTGGTCGCCGAGGCCATGGTGGCGCTGGTTCTCGCCGACTCGCTGCTGGAGAAGTTCGGAGGCGACGCCGTGGCCGAGACGCGGCGCAACGTCGACGCCTACCTCGCCGACCTGGCCGCCCGATGAGCCCGGTGCTGGTGCTCGTCGGTCCACCCGGCGCCGGGAAGTCGACCGTGGCCGACCTGCTGGCCGCCCGCCTCGGGGTCGGCGTACGCGACACCGACCGTGACATCGAGGACGAGACCGGTCAGACGGTCGCGGACATCTTCGTCGACCACGGTGAGGGGCACTTCCGCGCGCTGGAGCACGAGGCGGTGGCACGCGCGGTTTCCGAGCACCGGGGGGTGCTGGCACTGGGCGGTGGTGCCGTGCTCGACGAGCGCACCCGTCGGCTGCTCGTGGGACAGCACGTGGTGTTCCTCGACGTCAGCGTCACCGAGGCGGCCAGCCGGGTCGGTATGGGTCAGGCTCGCCCGGTGCTGCTCGGCAACGTCCGCAGCCGGCTGCGCTCGCTTCTCGACGAGCGACGACCGGTGTACGCCGAGGTGGCCGTCGCCACCGTTCCCACCGATGGCCTGTCGCCCGAGCAGGTCGCCGAGGCGGTGGTGGCGACCCTGCCCGTGGAACAGCGCGGGTGAGCACCCTGCGTGCGGACGCCGGAGACGCCCCGCGCCCGGAGGCGACCACCATCCGCGTCGACACGCCGGCTCCGTACGACGTCGTGGTGGGTCACGGGCTGGTCGGGCGGCTGCCGGACCTGGTCGGACCCCGGGCCGAGCGGGTGGCGATCGTCCATCCGCCGGCGCTGCGGCCGGCGGCGGAGGGGATCCGGCTCGAGCTCGCCGGCCAGGGATACCAGGCCGGCGCAATCGAGGTGCCGGACGCCGAGCAGCAGAAGACCGCCGACGTCGCCGCCGTCTGCTGGAGCGAGCTAGCCCGACTGGGGTTGAGCCGTTCCGATGTCGTCGTCGGCGTGGGGGGCGGGGCGACGACCGACCTGGCGGGATTCGTCGCCGCCACCTGGTTGCGTGGCATCCGCGTCGTGCACGTGCCGACGACCCTGCTGGGCATGGTCGACGCCGCGGTTGGGGGCAAGACCGGGATCAACACCGACGCCGGCAAGAACCTGGTCGGGGTGTTCCACGAACCGGCGGGCGTGCTGTGCGACCTCGACACGCTGGCCACGCTGCCGCGCGACGACGTGGTGGCGGGCCTGGCCGAGGTCGTCAAGTGCGGCTTCGTGGCCGACAAGAAGATCCTCGACCTGGTGGAGCAGCGGCCGGCCGATGCCGTCGACGTCGCCAGCCCCGTGCTGCGCGAGCTGGTGGAGCGGGCGGTGCGGGTGAAGGCGGCCGTCGTCGCGGGTGACCTCCGCGAGACAGACGCCGCCAGCGGCTCCGGGCTGGGGCGTGAGGTGC
>JAQSWV010000095.1 GCA_029266455.1 Nocardioidaceae bacterium | reverse complement strand
TCGAACCGCTACAGAAGCGCGTCTTCGGCGGCTGCCACCTGACCCGACAGATCCCCGCTCTCGTCGAGCAGTCCGGGTTCGAGATCGCGGAGCTCGACGAGTTCTACCAGGAGTCGACCCCCAGGGTGATGGGCGCGTACAGCCTGGGCGTGGCCACGGCATGAGCCGCCACGAAGCACGACCAGTGGCGGTGCTCCACACCACGCCGGCGACCCGCGCCGCTGTTCTCCACGATGTACGTCAGACGGTGGAGCCACCGCTGTGGTGGTCGAGCAGCACCTCGGCGAGTGCCGTGACCGGGACCCCGGCCCGGGTCGCGGCGTCCTCGAGAAGCCCGCGGGCACGTTCGACGGTGACGCCCTCGCGCTCGGCCAGCACCCCGACGGCAATGTCGACCTGCGCCCACTCCTGGACCGAGAGGGTCGACTGACGCGCCCGGTCCACGCCTGTCACGGACAGGTCGGCGTTGGAGACGGCCTCGTCCGCTGCCGAGCCGAACAGCCTGGCCACCTCGCGTGCCGACCCGTCGAAGGTGTCGCGTGCGGATCCATAGAGGTTGACGCTGCCGATCGCCTCCGCCTCAGCAGAGCGCAGGGGGAAGGACAAGGAGCTCGACACGCCGACAGCCGCACCGGCCAGCGCGGCCAGCTGCCACCGCGACTCACTGAGCTGGTCGACCTCGACAACCTCCTGCCCGTCGATGGCCTCCTCACACGGTCCGCCGAGCAGGTACTGAGCACCGTCCACAAGCCGTAGCCGCGTGTCGGTGACGACGAACGTGAAGGTCCCATGCAGCGGGTCTCGCATGCCGACGCTGATCCCGACGCAACCCGGGATCGCACTGGAGACGCGCTGCGCCCTCGTCAGCAGCCAGCTCTCGAGGTCCTCGTCGCCCGTCCACAGCAGGTCCAGCAACGCCCGGGTCTCGGGAATCGGTTCCACGCGCTCGCGCCCCTCATCCGGTCCGGGTTTCTGGTGTTATGTGTGACTTTTGACCCTTCAAGGTACAGCGACGTCAGGTTCGCCTGCGCCTGACCAGCCGGTAGCCGAGCCAGGCTGCCAGGGCCCACGGCGCGCCGACGATGATCGGGTCGAGCGGCTGGTGGGTGACGTCCGCGCGGTTGCGGCGAATGCGCGACCTGAGGCCGTGCCGCCGGAACTCGCTCAGGATGCCGGTCTGGGTGATGGGGTTGTCAGGGTGCAGGGTGAGGAAGGAACGCAAAGGCTCTCCGTCGTGTCCACCCGGTCCGCGGCAGAAGCAGCAGCCAGTGGGCGGCGCGCCCTTCGCTGTAGCGGGCGTAGCCGAGGTTGCGGATCGCTCCCGACATCCCCCTCGGCGGGCTTCACGTTCTGCACCGATGGGCCCACCTCGTCGACCACGCCGATGAACTCGTGGCCGAAGGTCATGCCGACCCGGTGTCGAGCATCACCCGTGGTACAGGTGCAGATCCGACCCGCAGACCGCTGCCAGGTCCACGCGCACGATCGCGTCGTTGGGATGCTCGATGGACGGGCGGTCCTTCTCCTCCACGCGCACGCGCCACGAGGACCTGGGTGGTGGCCCCTGGGTACCCGTCAGGCTCGCCGGCGAACCGGCGTACGGCCTACTCCGTCAGCGCCACTCGGAGCCCTCGTCGGCCTCGGTGGAGGAACGGTGCGCGGCACCGTGCCCGACCCGCAGCACGCACGTGGAGTGGGGCAGAGTGGGGTGGCCGACGTCGCACCTGTCCGCCCCGAGCGCGAACAGCGAGACGTCCATCGAATCGCCGACTCCCTGCGCGCTCGAGGCGCTCGACCACATCAGCCCCACCTCGTGGAGCTGTCGGTCGGAGACACCGCACCCCGCCGGGCACTCCACCCGCTGCACGGCTCGGACCTTGGAGGCGACGGCCTGTGGGTTGGCCAGCGATACGGATTGAACGGAGAGACTCGCTCCTCCGCAGTTCGGGCACATCATGGTCAGCGATCCCCTGGATTGCATCGTGACGTGTCGAGGCGCTGCTTTGGACCTCGCAGGTTGCTCGCCCTTTGCGGCCCCACCAGCGGGGTCCCGGCTGATGGGTCCTGGGTGTCTGCTGTATCCGCGGACAGATCGAGCACCTGTTATGACCATCCCTCACCCTTTCCGCCACAACAAGTGGTTCAAATGCACACGCTGAGTAGCGGCGGCGGACAAAGACCTCGTTACCGGGGGAAAGGCCCTTGCGAGAGGGAATCAAATTCCCGGTTGGCGCGACCCTTGAGGGGCGCCACTCGCCTTCGACGACGATCCACCCCTCCCTTCGACGACGATCCACCCCTCCCTTCGACGACGATCCGCGAGTTGTGCAGGCGCCCGACGACGGATCCGCGCCCCTCGCCTCGACGATCCGCGCCCCTCGCCTCGACGGCGACCCGCGACTTGTGCAGGCGCCCGACGAGTACACCGGCGGCGCTGCCAGCAGCCCTGGGCTCCCCCCTGCATAACTCGCGGATCGTCGATTGGGGGACGTCGATTGGGGGACGCGGGCGGAATCTAATCTCGGAGGCGGGGGCGCACGTGCAGGCCCACCTCGGGGTCGACCACGACCTCCTGGCTCGCCGCCACCTCGTCGGCCAGCAGCTCGACGTCCGGGGACACCGACCGCTTGACCAGGCCCAGCCCGACCGGGCCGAGCTCGTGGTGGCGCGCAGTCGACCCGACCCGGCCCACCTGTCGGCCGTCGAGCATCAGCGGACTGCCCAGCGCGGGCAGCCGGTCGGCCGAGCCGTCCAGGTGGAGCAGCACCAGCCGACGCGGCGGACGGCCGAGGGTGTGCACCCGTGCCACCGTCTCCTGGCCGCGGTAGCAGCCCTTGTCCATGTGCACGGCCGTGCCGATCCAGCCGACCTCGTTGGGGATCGTCCGGTGGTCGGTGTCGAGCCCGAGCCGCGGCCGGCCGGCCGCGATCCGCAGCGCCTCGTGCGCCCAGGTACCCGATGGCGGTCCGAGGTCGGCGGGGAGCTCGGCCAGCGCGGTGCGCGGGACGAAGTGCGCCCCGTCCGGACGGGCGATGACGGCCAGGTCGTCCACGGCGTCGATCTCGACCCGCAGCAGGAAACGCATCGAGGTGAGGAACTCGATCAGCCCGGACCCTTGGCCCGGCTCGGTGTGCGCAAGGAAGGCCTCGCCGTCGTCGACGCCCGCGAACTGGTGCTCGACGTGACCGTGCGGCGACAGCACCAGCGCCTCGGTCCACTCCCCGGCCGGGAGGGCGGCGAGGTGCTGGGTGGTCATGGCGTGCAGGAGCTGCAGCCGGTCGGGGCCGGCCAGACGCACAACGTCACGGTGGCTGAGGTCCACCCAGCCGGCGCCCGACTCGAGCCGGCGCTGCTCCTCGACCGGGTGCCCGTAGTGCCAGGGCACCCCCGCGTCGACGCCCTCGCCGTCCACGGCGCCGGGGAGGTCGAGCAGCGGGCTGCGGTACGCCGTCAGGCCGGTCGCCGGGTCGGTCGCCGAGCCGCTCGCCGGGCCAGTCGCTGAGCCGGTCGCCGCGTCGGTCATGCCACGGACTCCCCCGCCGACCGCACCAGCTTGCCCCACAGGTGCGGCTGCAGCTGCTGTCCCTGTGCGGCCATGTCGTAGGCCCACAGCAGGTCGCCTTCTACCAGCCCGTACAGCCGGTGGCCGCCGGTGACCTCCTTGGCCGATGCGGTCCGGGCGGTGACGTCGGCGACCAGCTCGAGCTTGGCGCCGTCGACCGAGCCGTACCAGACCTCGGCGAAGCCCGTGGGGTGCGCGAGCACCATCTCGATGGCCCCCTCGGGGCGTGCGCGCACGAAGCCGGTCTCGAGCGCGCCGGGACGGGCTCGCTGCCCCTCGGCGTCGAGGATCCAGGCGCGACTGAAGTAGTGCAGGAAGGGCCGGCCGTCGTGGGCGAAGACGACCTCCTGGTCGAACTGGAAGCGGTCGATCGTCGGGTAGTCGCCGTGGCCGGAGCCCTCCCACCGGCCCAGCAGCCACGCCAGGGGCACCAGGTCGCCGTGCAGGTCGGTCGGGATCTCGAATGGCATCGTCGTCGAGCGTACCCGCGGGGGGCTCAGCCGGGCGCCGGCCGGACCTGCAGCAGGTCGCGCACCTCGGCGGCGCTCATCGGTGGCCGCTGCGCCAGCGTGGCCAGGTCCGCGGCGCGCTCCACCAGCTCGGCGTTGTGCGTGACGGGCCGGCCGCGGGCGTACGACACGGTGTCCTCCATGCCGACGCGCAGGTGGCCACCGGCGGACAGCGCGGCCAGTGCCACCGGCAGCGTGCTGCGTCCGATCCCGGTGGCCGACCACGACGTCACCGCGGCCGGCAGCGCCTGCACCGCCGCGACCAGCGCCGCGGCGGTGCCGGGCATCCCGCCGGGAACACCCATCACCAGGTCGCAGTGCACGCGACCTCCGTACGGCAGGCCGTGGGCGTCGAGCAGCCGGTGCAGTGCTGCGACGTGTCCGAGGTCGAACAGCTCGAACTCCGGCACCACCTCCCGCTGCTGGGTGAGCTGGTAGAGCTCGATGACGAACGGCCAGGGGTTGAGGAACACCTCGTCGCCGAAGTTGACGGTGCCCATGGTCAGCGAACACGAGTCGGGCGCCGCCTCGAGCACGCGGAGCCGGTGCTCGTACGGGTCGTGCACCGAGCCGCCGGTCGACAGCTGCACCACCAGCGAGGTCTCGGCCCGCAGCGCGGCGACCGTCTCGGTGAGCCGCGAGAGGTCCAGGGTCGGCAGGTGCTCGTCGTCGCGGATGTGCACGTGCACCAGTCCGGCGCCCGCGGCCTCGCAGCGCACCGCGGTCTCCACGAGCTCGTCGAGGGTGGTCGGCAATGCCGGTACGTCGGCCTTGGACGTCTCGGCACCGGTCGGGGCGACGGTGATCAGCGTGCCGGCAGGCGGCGGCGTGGTCTGGGAGAGAGCCATGGGCCGAGCCTGGCAGACGACGCGAGTCCGGGAGCGACTCCGCCGGTCCGGCGGCATGGTTCGGGCGGTCGCGGCCGGTGGTCGGGTACCGTCGAAGCGAGCGCGGGGGGTCCGGATGTCCACGACGGTGCGGCTGCCCAGCCAGGCGCGTCCGTGGGGTGGCTTCACCGTTCTCGAGGCCGGCGACCGGTTCCAGGTCAAGCGGATCGAGGTCGGGGTCGGCCGGCGCCTGTCGTACCAGCGGCACCGTCTGCGCAGTGAGCACTGGGTGGTGGCGAGCGGGACGGCGGACGTCGTGCTGGACGGGACGTCATCCCGGCTGCTGCCCGGAGGCAGCATCGACATCGCAGTCGGCGCGGCGCACCGGCTCTGCAACGGAGGGGACGATCTCCTTGTCGTCATCGAGGTGCAGTGGGGCAGCTACGTCGGTGACGACGACATCGAGCGGCTCGAGGACGACTTCGGCCGGTGCAGCCCGGCCTGACCCGTCGGCGTCCCGGCCCCCGGCGGCAGCGGGCCGCGCGGACGCAGGGCCGGCCGGCCGATGAGAGCGGTGGTGCAGCGGGTCACGTCGGCCCGGGTCGAGGTCGACGGCAGCGTGGTCGGCGCGATCGATCGACCCGGGCTGGTGGTGCTGCTCGGCGTCACCCACGACGACGGCGAGCAGGTCGCCGAGACGCTGGCCCGCAAGGTGTACGGGCTGCGGATCCTCGACGGCGAGCAGAGCGCATCCGACGTCGGCGCTCCGCTACTGGTGGTCAGCCAGTTCACCCTCTATGCCGACACCCGCAAGGGCCGCCGGCCGTCGTGGTCGGCGGCAGCGCCGGGTCCGGTCGCCGAGCCCCTGTACGTACACTTCTGCGGCGTGCTCGAGCAGGCCGGTGCAGAGGTCGCGCGGGGGGTGTTCGGCGCCCGGATGCAGGTGCACCTGGTCAACGACGGCCCGGTGACGTTGCTGGTGGAGGCCTGAACCTGAGAGTTCGACCGTAGATCCTGAGCGCCGGCTAAGGATGTCGGCCGCTCCACCCGCCGGGTCTCCCGGGGCACGCACACTCGAAGTGACCCCTGTGTAGGAGACCCATGACCCGCGACACCCCCCCGGCAGGCCCGGACACGCCCCCGCCCGGCGGCGCGACCCCGGCCGACGGTGCCGTCGGCGCCGCCGGTGGACCGCGGAGGGGCTTCCTGCGCCGGCACCGCGTCCTGGTGGCGCTGGCCGCACTGGTGGCCGTCGTCGGCGCGTCCGTCGGCGGATACCTCTACTACCTGAACCACACCATCGGGTCGATCGACCGCTCCGACTTCACCGTGGGTCTGCTCGATGAGCAGCGGCCGGCCAAGGTCGACAACGACGCCGTCAACATCCTCTTGGCCGGCGTCGACAACGGCAACGGTCAGAACGTGAGCGACCTCATGGAGGGCGGCTGGAAGCCCGGCGTCTTCCGCAGCGACACGGTCATGGTCCTGCACGTGACCGCCGACCGCGAGGACGCGTACCTCGTCTCGATCCCGCGGGACGCGTACGTGAAGATCTTCGACAGCAACGGCGAGTTCCAGGAGAGGAACAAGGTCAACGCGGCCCTGTCCACGTACGGACCCGGGGCGTACGTGTCCACCATCGAGCACCTGACCGGTCTGCGGATGGACCACCAGGCGATCGTCGACTGGGCCGGCTTCAAGGACATCTCCGAGGCCCTCGGCGGCGTCGAGGTCTACATCCCCGAGACGTTCTACGACACGAGCCAGCGGCGCACCTGGATCGAGGGCCGGCAGAACCTCCAGGGCGACGACGCGCTGGCCTACGTGCGCACGCGCTACAACCTGCCCGACGACAGCGGCGACTTCGGCCGCATCGCCCGCCAGCAGAACTTCCTGCGCTCGATGATGGGCGAGATGCTGAGCCAGGGCACGATGGCCAACCCGATCAAGCTGACCAACACGCTGGAGGCCGTGGTCGAGTACGTCACCGTCGACGACGACTTCAGCACCGGCGAGATCCGCAACCTGGCCATGTCGCTGCGCGGGCTGCAGACCGAGGACGTCACGTTCGTGACCGCGCCGTGGAAGGGCTACGGCAACGAGGTGGGCAGCACCGTGCACCTGGACAAGAAGCAGTGCCAGGCACTGTGGCAGGCGATGACTGTGGCAGGCGATGGCCGACGACGACATCGCCGACTACGTCAAGAAGTACGGCAGCCGGTCAGGCGTCCTGGAGGGCCCGAAGAAGGTCAGCTGACGACGGCGTGGCGGTCCGGTGGTCAGAGCGGGGACGGCGACTCCGGCGACCTCCGCAACGGTGGCCACGAGGTCAGAGCGGGACGGCGACCTCGGCGATCTCGCCCACGGTGGCCACGACCCGGCGCTCGGCCGGCTGCTGCCGCGGTGCCAGCGCGCGCACAGTCCACTGCCCCGAGCCGGCGAAGAACCGGAACTGGCCGGTCGCCGAGGTCGGCACCTCGGCCGTGAACTCGCCGCCGCGGTCCAGAAGCCGCACGTAGGCGCCCTGCACCGGGCTGCCGTCGTGCGTCACCACGCCCTGGATGACCGCCTGCCCGGCCAGGTCGACGTTGTCGAGCGACGGGCCG
>JAQSWV010000036.1 GCA_029266455.1 Nocardioidaceae bacterium | reverse complement strand
GCCGGCGCCTCCGCCGCCAGTGCCGCCCCCGCCGCCAGTGCCGCCCCCGCCGCCAGTGCCGCCCCCGCCGCCAGTGCCGCCCCCGCCGCCGGGGTTGCCGCCGCCGGGATTGCCGACGCCGGCGCCTCCGCCGCCAGTGCCGCCCCCGCCGCCGGGGTTGCCCACGCCGCCCCCGGCGCCAGTGCCGCCCCCGCCGCCCCCGGCGCCAGTGCCGCCCCCGCCGCCAGTGCCGCCAGTGCCGCCGGGTTCGCTGATCTGCGGGTCGCCGCCCGACCTGTCGTTGCCGTCGCCGCCGTCGCCGCCGTCACCATCCGGTGAGTTGTCGGGTGAGTTGTCGGGCGACGGAGGGGGCGGGGTGGTGGGCGCGACGTAGGGGGTGCCGTCGGAGATCGCCAGCGAGACGGTCTGGCCCCCGACTGCTTGCTCCCCGCTGCCGGGTGAGCTGTACGCGACGGTGCCGGAGGCGTAGCTGGAGTCGACAGTCGGCCCGACGATCGGTCGGAGTCCCAGCGAGCGAAGCTGCGCTTGGGCGTTCGCCACCGACAGTCCGCCCAGAGCGGGGATGGTGACGGCGGCTGATCCCAGCCGGCTCCGGTTCGGGGGCTTGAAGGTCTTGTTGGGCAGCCACTGCTGAACGCCCCGCATGGCCTGCGCCCACATGGGTGCGGCCAGCCCCGAGCCGGAGGCGGCGTCGTAGGAGATGTACTGGCCGCCGATGTACTTGCCGGTGATGGGCGCCGGCTGGTTCGCCACGTTGACGCCGGCGATCATGGCTGCGGTAGAGAGGCTGGGCGTGTACCCGTCGAACCAGACCGAGTAGTTGTCGTTGGTGGTCCCGGTCTTGCCGGCCGCGGGCCGGCTCAGGGAGGAGCTCTCGGCGAATCCGCCCGGAGCGAGGACCCCCTTCAAGATGTCGTTGACCGCGTCGGCAGCGGGCTTCGGCATCACCCGCTTGCATCCAGGGGTGCCGTTGTCGACCTTGCGTCCTCGGAGGTCGAGGATCCGGCGCACCGGGTGCGGCTGGCAGTAGACCCCGCGCGCCGCGAACGTCGCGTACGCCCCTGCCATCGTGACGGGGCTGACGTCGCTGACACCCAGGGTGAACGACGGCACCTCCTGGGTCTCCGGGATGTCGACGCCCATCCTGCGGGCGAGCTTGATCGGTGGGCACAGACCAGTCGCCACCTCCAGCTGCGCGAAGAAGGAGTTGATCGACTGCTGCGTGCCCGTGTACATGGTGTAGGTCTGCCCTGGCACACCGGTGGAGTTCGACAGCTGCCAGCTGCCGGTGGGATCGCCGGCACAGTTGCGGAGGGTTCCTGCGGGCACGTAGTACGGCGAGGGAGAAGGGAAGCTCGTGCTCAGCGGGATGCCCTGCTCGAGGGCACTGGCGAGGGTGAAGACCTTGAAGGTGGAGCCGCCCTGGAAGCCGTTGGCGTCGCCGTACCGCTCGGGCACCACGTAGTTCAGGAAGGTCTCGCCCTGCTTGACCTTGCTGCCCATCGGCCGCGACTGAGCGAGCGCGCGCACCTCACCGTTGCCCGGTACGACCATCGCGAGCCCCCCGATGGCCAGATCGGTCGGGTTGACGCGGGCCTGGACCGCGGCGTCGGCCGCCCGCTGGAAGCGCTGGTCGACCGTGGTCTGGATGGTCAGCCCGCCGGTGCGCACGGTGTTCTCGCGCTCGCGCCGGGTCGAGCCGAGCTCGCGGTTCGTGAGCAGGTAGTTGTACACGTAGTCACAGAAGAACGGAGTCGGACTCGTCACGCACCCGTTGCTGAAGTTGGTGACGTTGAGGCCGAGTGGCCGTTGCTTGGCCCGGCGCATCTGCTTGCGGCTCACCACGCCGAGATCGGCCATCCGCTGCAGTACGACGTCGCGCCGGTTGCGTGCGAGGTCGCCGTACTGGGTGGGGTTGAATCGTGACGGGTTCTGGACGAGCCCGGCCAGCAGGGCGGCTTGCGAGAGGCTCAGGTTGCTCGGCGCCACCGAGAAGTAGTGCCGGGCGGCGATCTTGATCCCGTAGGCACCGTCGCCGAAGAAGGCGATGTTGAGGTAGTCCTCGAGGATCTCCTGCTTGCTGTTCTCCTGCTCGTAGGCCATCGCGTACTGCAGCTCACGGATCTTGCGCCCGTAGCTCTGCTCGGTCGCGGCGGCGACCTCCGCCTTGCTGTCGGCCTGCTCGACGAGCAGCAGCTTGATGAGCTGCTGGGTGATGCTGGATCCGCCCTGCGTGTCGTTCCCGAGCAGGTTGTTGACCAGAGCGCGGCTGGTGCCCTCGACGTCGATCGCGCCGTGCTGGTAGAACCGCGAGTCCTCGATCGCGATGATCGCCTTGCGCATGATCGGCGCGACCTGCTTGAGGGAGACGTTCTCCCGGTTCCGCTCGTAGAACCTCGCGATCAGCTGTCCCTTGCGGTCGTACACCTTGGAGGTGTGTGCGACGGCACCGACTTCGAGTTCGGTCGGCAGCTCCTCGATGCCGTCCGACACCTGGCGCGCGGCGAACCCGGTCAACCCGGCGATCGGCAGCATCAGGCCGGCGACCAGCACGCCGGCCAGCCCGGCAGTCAGCAGCAGCGCCCCGATACGTCGGAGCGCGCGACCAGTTGCTGCCAAGAGGGGATGCGACACGGCCACCAGCGTACGGGAGCCCCGAGAAGGCCCCCAGGACACCGAGCAGGCCCGAATATGCCCCGAACGGACTATGCCAACCATCAGTTTGGCTCTGATGCGGCTCGCGTCCGATCCGTAGCGTTATGGGTGGAAGAGAGTCGGCGTCCACACACGGACCCGGCACCGGGGCGGCACCGCCGCTGTAACAGGGACGAGGCTGTTTCGATGACGTGGACGGACGACTGGGCCAGCGACGCTGCGTGTCGGGGGATCGGGCCGGACGAGCTGTTCGTCCGCGGTGCCGAGCAGCACCGTGCCAAGCAGATCTGCCAGAGCTGCCCCGTACGGACCGAGTGCCTCGCGGAGGCGCTGGACAACCAGATCGAGTGGGGTGTCTGGGGAGGCACGACCGAGCGCGAGCGCCGCGCCCTCCTGCGCCGTCGTCCCAACGTCACGTCCTGGCGTCGACTGCTCGAGGCCGCCCGGGCAGAGCACGCGGTGAGCACGCAGGCGGCCAGCCAAGCCGGCTGACGAGACCGGCCGACGAAACCGGCCGACGAGCGGCTGACAAGACCGGCCGACAGGCAGGTGCACCGCAGCTGGGGGGTCAGGCCACGTCCTCGTCCACCCCGGCGTCGGCGCGGGACAGCAGCTCACCGATGCGGCGCAGCCCGTCCACGTCGTGCACGTCACCGGGCAGCGCCGGCACGGCGGTCGCGGCGACCCACGGGTGCGCGGCGATGAAGCGGCGGACCAGCCGGAGCTGCCGCGCACGGCTGCCGGCGCGCTCGGCGTGCAGCCGCAGGAGCCCCTCCACTGCCGCGTGCTCCGACTCCCCACCGTCGGAGAGCCCGTCGCGCAGCTGCTCGGCGGCCTCCAAGGCCCGCTCGCGGCTCAGCGCGGGCGCCGAGCTCCCGGTCACCCGGTTGAGCACGAGCCCGGCCAGCGGCATCTTGTCCTCGCCCAGCCGTTCCACGAAGTAGGCCGCCTCGCGCAGCGCGTCGGGCTCGGGTGTGGCCACCACGACGAACGCCGTCTGGGGCGCCTGCAGCAGTGCGTACGTGCGCTCGGCGCGTTGGCGGAAACCACCGAACAGCGTGTCGAAGGCCGCGATGAAGGTCTGGAGGTCGCGGAGCACCTGGGCGCCGAGAACCTTGGACAGCACGTTGGTGACGACGCCGACGCCGGTGGACAGCAGCCTGACCGGCCCTCGGGCGGGAGCTATCAGCAACCTGATGAAGCGGCCGTCCAGCAGTGACGACAGGTGCTCGGGCGCGTCGAGGAAGTCCAGGGCCGACCGGGACGGCGGTGTGTCCACCACGATGAGGTCCCAGCCGCGGTCCTTACGCGCGTACAGCTGGCCCAGCTTCTCCATGGCCATGTACTCCTGCGTGCCCGCGAACGAGCTGGACAGGGCCACGTAGAACGGGTTGGTCAGCATCTGCTCCGCCTTCTCGGGCGACGCGTGCGCCTCGACGACCTCGTCGAAGGTGCGCTTCATGTCCAGCATCATCGCGTCGAGGCGGCCACCGGCGGCTTCCACGGCCGGGCCGGCGTCGACGGTGGCCGGGGTGTTGTCGAGCGCGCTGAGACCCAGTGACTGTGCCAGCCGGCGGGCGGGGTCGATGGTGAGTACGACGACCGAGCGGCCCCGTTCGGCTGCCCGCAGCGCCAGTGCGGCGGCCGTGGTGGTCTTGCCCACTCCGCCCGACCCGCAGCACACGATGATCTCTGTGCGGCGGTCGTCGAGGAGGGCGTCCACGTCGAGGGCCGCCGCCGCCCGCTTCCCTCCCACCAGCGGACCGACCCGGTGCGCGGCCCGACCCGCTCGGGGCTGGCGCCGGGGCTTCCGGGCCCCGCCGGCCGGGCTCATGCCAGCCCCTGGGCGCACAGAGACTCCGCCAGCTCGTACATCGCGCCCAGGTCGACGCCGTCGGTCAGCAGCGGCAGTGTGCAGACGGGCCGACCTGACCGCTCGACCGTCTCGCGCAGAGCCGCCTCGAGAGTCAGCCGCTCGACGTGCTCGGCGCCGGCTGTGACCAGGTCCTCGGCCAGATCCTCGGCGCTGACGGCGACACCGCGGCCGGGAAGGCCCGCGTCAGCGAGCGCGCCGACCAGCGCGGGTGCCGCCAGCCGCTGGTCGCCCAGGGCCTTGCGGGTGTCGTCGTCGAGTGGCGACATCCGCAGCTGGTTGACGATCAGGGCGCCCACCTGGAGGCCGATGGCGTCGAGCTCCTCCGCTGCGTCGAGCGTCTCCTGCACGGGCATGTCCTCGAGCAGGGTGACCAGGTGGACCGCGGTCCCCTCCGAGCGGAGGACGTCCATGATCGAGTCGGCCTGGTTGCGGATCGGGCCCATCTTCGCCAGCCCCGCCACCTCGGTGTTGACGTTGAGGAAGCGGGTGATGCGCCCGGTGGGGGGCGCGTCGAGAACGATCGCGTCATAGACCGAGGTCTTGTCCTTCTTGTGCCTGCGCCGGTACGCCTCGTACACCTTGCCGGTGAGCAGGACGTCGCGCAGGCCCGGCGCGATCGTGGTGACGAAGTCGACCACGCCGAACCGGTCGAGGGCACGGCCGGCCCGACCGAGGTGGTAGTACATGTCCAGGTACTCCAGCAGCGCCGCCTCGGGGTCTATCGCGAGCGCGTGCACCTCCCCGCCCTCCGAGCCGAGCGCGACCGAGCGTTCCTCGTACGGCAGGGGCGGCACGTCGAAGAGGCGTGCGATCCCCTGGCGGCCCTCCGCCTCGCACAGCAGCACCTGCTGGCCACTCGACGCCAGTGCGAGCGCGAGTGCCGCCGCCACGGTGGTCTTGCCCGTTCCGCCCTTGCCGGTCACGACGTGCAGACGCACGTGGGGCCACTCGCTCATCACCCGAGCGTAGACAGCCCGCACCTCATCTGCTCAGCCGAGCCCGGCCACGACGTCCGGCCACGCCGGTGAGTACGGGTCGATCAGGCCGTAGTGCTCGATGCCGGCGAGCACCTCGAGCCGGACGCCGGCCAGGCGCACCCCGGCGGCCGGCACCTCCGCGTCGTCGGAGCCCTGAAGCACCACCACAGGGCAGCCCGGCCGTTCGCCGGCCCGCAAGCGGGCGGCGACGTCGGCCACGGCGTACGCGTCCGGCACGGCATCGGGACCGCCACCGAGCAGCGCGGCGACCGCTCCGGCGCCGAGCCGGTCGGCGTGGGCGCGGGCGAGATCAGCCACCGGCGCGAGGGCCAGCACCCTGCCGGGGGTGGCCGCCCCGTCGGCATCCAGCGCCCACCACAGGGCCAGGTGCCCACCCGCGGAATGACCCAGCACGGTCGGTGGGTCAGCGGCGACACCCGGCGCCACCGCCTCCAGCAGACCGGGCAGCCGGGTACGGAGGGCCCGCACGTCGTCGACGATGTCCGGCCAGCCCCCTCGCCGGCCGCGGCGGTACTCCGGCAGCACGACCACCCGGCCGAGGGCACGCAACGCGACCGCCAGCGGGCGCAGGTGCGTCCGGTCGTACTCCTGACGCCAGAAGCCCCCGTGCAGAGCCACCACCACCGGCGCCTGGTGGGCCCTGCCCGTGATCTCGGGCAAGTACACATCGGCGAGGCCGTCGCGGCCGTGCGTTGCTGGATCGGCCCACCGGAGCACCGCGTCCGGGGGCTCCGCGCGGCGGGTCAGCACGGAGCTGGGGTCCGCGGTCGCCATCCCTCGACGCTAGCGGCTGGCGACGGCCGAACTGGCTAGAGTCCCGGCATGACCACCTGGGAGTACGCCACCGTGCCGTTGCTCGTGCACGTCACCAAGCAGATCCTCGACAACTGGGGGGACGACGGCTGGGAGCTGGTGACGGTCATCCCCGGAGCGAACCCGGAGAACCTCGTCGCGTATCTCAAGCGCCCGAAGGCGTCCTGATGGCTGCCCACCCCGGCCCCGAGGAGCGGCTGGCCGACCTGGGGCTCGACCTGCCGGAGGTCGTGCCGCCACTTGCGGCCTACCGGCCCACTGCGCGGACCGGCGCTCTCGTCTACACATCCGGGCAACTGCCGATGCGGATGGGCGAGCTGGTCGCCACCGGGGCGGTCGGCAGCGCGGTGAACGTCGACGAGGCCGCACTGTGCGCACAGCAGTGCACGCTCAACGCCCTCGCAGCAGTCAAGGCCGAGCTCGGCGACCTGTCGTCCGTTCGCCGGGTGGTCAAGGTGGTCGTGTACGTATCGAGTGCACCCGACTTCACCGGCCAGGCGCAGGTGGCCAACGGCGCCAGCGAGCTGCTGGGAAAGGTGTTCGGGGAGGCGGGCCGGCACGCGCGGAGCGCGGTCGGCGTGGCCGTGCTGCCGCTGGACGCCCCCGTCGAGGTCGAGCTTGTCGTCGAGGTGGCCTGAGCGTCGTGGCAGGTCGGCAGGCGCCGCGGCGGTTGCCGGCTCCTGAGCAGTTGGTGGCCCGGGCGCGAGCCGCCGCCGCGGGGCCTTCCGCCCCGGACGTGCCGGTGCGCGACGCCGCGACCGTGGTGCTCGTGCGCGACGGTGCGGAAGGTCCGGAGGTGTATCTGCTGCGCCGGCACGCCCGGATGGCGTTCGCGCCTGGACAGGCCGTCTTCCCCGGTGGCGGGGTCGACCCGCGCGACCGTGAGGTCGAGATGACGTGGGCCGGACCGCCCGCTGCCGAGTGGGCTGTGCGGCTGCGCTGCGACGGGCCGACCGCACGAGGACTGATTTGCGCAGCGGTGCGCGAGACCTTCGAGGAGTCCGGTGTGCTGCTGGCCGGGGACGCTGCCGACACCAGCGTCGCGGACACCACCGGCGCCGAGTGGGAGGCCGACCGGCTGGCCCTGGAGTCGCGGGAGCAGTCTCTGGCCGATCTGCTGCGCCGCCGGGGGCTCGTGCTGCGCAGCGACCTGCTGGGCGCCTGGGCGCACTGGATCACCCCAGGGTTCGAGCCGCGCCGCTACGACACCCGCTTCTTCGTCGCGGTGCTCCCGGCCGGGCAGCGCACCCGTGATGTGTCCAGTGAATCCGACGCGGTCGCCTGGATGCGTCCGCTGGACGCGCTGGACGCCGTGCGCGACGGCCGGCTCGCCATGATGCCGCCCACCGAACAGACCTGCGTCGAGATCGCCGAGCTGGGGTGCGCCGCCGACGCGCTGCCGGCGGCGGCGGCCAGGCCCCTGGTCACGGTGGAGCCGCGGCTGGTGGTCGAGGGCGACGACGTGTGGCTCGAGCTGGCCGGGCCCGACGAGGAGCTCTCATGAGCCGGATCGACCGCGTGCTCGCGCCCAACCCGGGTCCGATGACGCTCGATGGCACGAACACGTGGGTGCTCCGCGGCGGAGAGCCCGGTCCAGGGCAGGAGACCGGCACGCGACGCAGCGTCGTCGTCGACCCCGGTCCGCTCATCGACGGTCACCTGAACGCCGTCCGCGCTCTGGCGGGCGAGGTGGCACTGGTGCTCCTCACGCACCGCCATGCCGATCACAGCGAGGGCGCGGCGGCGTTCGCGGCGTCCGTGGGCTGCCGCGTCCGGGCGGCCGACCCCGCGCACGCCGCGGTCGGAGACCTGCTGCAGGACGGCGAACACATCGAGGTGGACGGTCTGGAGCTCCAGGTCCTGTGCACGCCCGGTCACACGTCCGACTCGGTCAGCCTCCTCCTGCTGGACGACGGTGACCTGCTCACCGGCGACACGGTCCTGGGGAGGGGCACCTCGGTCGTGGCGCACCCGGACGGGCAGCTGGGCCCGTACCTGAAGTCGCTGCAGCGGCTGCGCGAGCTGGCCGCGCGCGGGGTGGTGACCCGGTTGCTTCCGGGACACGGCCCCGTCCTCGACGACGCGCTGGCGGTGCTGGACGGCTACCTGGAGCACCGCTACGACCGGCTCGAGCAGGTACGCGGTGCGCTGAGTGCGGGGGCGCGCACACCGCGCGAGGTGGTGGAAGCCGTCTACGCCGAGGTCGACCGCTCGGTGTGGCCCGCGGCGGAGCTGTCCGTGGCCGCCCAGGTCGAGCACATCCGCGCCGGCGGGTGACGGCGGACCGCGAATCCCCCGACGGGGACGTCGCATGCAGCGAGCCGTCCGCGGGCTGGGCGGCCGGCAGGACGTGCGGCCTCAGCGCGCGCGGCGCTGGATCCGCTCGACGTCCACCAGCACGACCGAACGCGGCTCGAGTCGCAGCCAGCCCCGGTTTGCGAAGTCGGCCAACGCCTTGTTCACGGTCTCGCGGGAGGCGCCGACCAGCTGCGCCAGCTCCTCCTGGGTGAGGTCGTGGTGTACGTGCAGGCCGTCGTCGGCCTGTCGCCCGAACCGCGAGGCCAGGTCGAGCAGAGCCTTCGCCACTCGCCCCGGGACGTCGGAGAAGACCAGGTCGGCCACTACGTCGTTGGTCCGCCGCAGCCGGGAGGCCAGCTGGCCCAAGAGGTTCCGGGCGACGTCGGGGTGCCCGGTCAGCCAGCTCAGCAGCGCCGCATGCCCGAGGCTCAGCATGGTCACGTCGGTGACGGCGGTGGCGGTGAGGGAGCGAGGACCGGGATCGAACAGGGACAGCTCACCGAACATCTGCCCGGGGCCCAGCACGGCCATCAGGTTCTCGCGACCGTCCGGCGAGCTGCGACCGAGCTTGATCTTGCCGGCCATGACGACGTACAGGCGGTCACCGGAGTCGCCCTCGCGGAAGAGGATCTCACCGCGGCGCAGGCGGTTCTCGCTCAGCGAGGAGCGCAGCGACGCGGCCGCGTCGTCGTCCAGTCCGGAGAACAGTGGGGTCTGCCGGAGTACGTCGTCGTCCACCGGTTCTCCTCACGTCTCAGTCGGTGCGGGTCCGCCGCCCACGGCGCAGCGTAGCGTCGGGAGACTTCCCTGGCCGCCCGTACGCTGGCGCCGTGCCGCGAAGCCCCGCCGTTGCGCCCCAGCAGCCCCCGCCCACCACCTTGGTGCGCAGGGCGCGGAAGGTCGGGCGCGTGCTCGCCGCGACCTACCCGGACGCGCGCACCGAGCTCGACTTCACCAACGCCTTCGAGCTGCTGGTCGTCACCGTGCTGTCGGCCCAGACGACGGATCGACGGGTGAACGCGGTCAGCCCGGCGCTGTTCGCGTCCTACCCGGACGCGGCGGCGATGGCCGCCGCGGACCGCGCAGACCTCGAGGCGCTGATCCAGCCCACCGGCTTCTTCCGCGCCAAGACCGAGACCCTGCTCAAGCTGTCGGCCGATCTCCTGGAGCGCTTCGGTGGGCAGGTGCCTGACCGCCTCGACGACCTCGTCACGTTGCCGGGCGTCGGCCGCAAGACCGCCAACGTCGTGCTCGGAAACGCGTTCGGCACACCCGGCATCACCGTCGACACCCACTTCGGTCGCCTGGCCAGGCGCCTGGGGTGGACGGCAGAGACCGACCCGGTCGCGGTGGAGCACGCGGTGGGCGCGTTGTTCCCCCGCCGGGACTGGACCGCGCTCAGCCACCACCTCATCTGGCACGGGCGCCGGGTGTGTCACGCGCGCAGGCCCGCCTGCGGGGCGTGCCCGGTCGCGCGCTGGTGCCCGTCGTTCGGCGAGGGGCCGACAGACCCGGTGGAGGCGGCGGCCCTGGTGAAGACCGAGGGGCGGGCGTGAGAGCACTGCGCCGGCTGCCGGGGTGGCTGCTGGTGGCCGTGTGGGTGGTGGTCCCGGTGCTGGCTGTCGCCTTGGTGGTCGTCTCACTGACCGGCGACGACGACGAGCCGTCGGCCCGGGAGGTGTTGGGGCTGGGGACGGCGGAGGTCGACGTTCAGACTCCCGAGCTGCAGCGCCAGCGAAAGGCGGCGGGGATCGCGGACTGTCCGGCGCCGTCCCGTGCCGCATCGTCTCGGGCAGCCGGCCCCGTACTGCCCGCGATCACGCTGCCGTGTCTCGGGGACGACGCCAGCGTCGACCTGTCGACGCTGCGTGGCCCCCTGGTACTCAACCTGTGGGCCCAGAGCTGCGGACCGTGCCGCGACGAGATGCCGCTGCTGCAACGGCTGCACGAGGCCACGGACAAGGTCACCGTGCTCGGCGTCGACTTCCAGGACCTGCAGCCCGGCATGGCCCTCGCGTTGGCGGAAGCGACCGGCACCACGTACCCGTCGGTGGCCGACGTCGACGGGGAGCTCAAGGCCCCGCTTCGGCTGACCGGCCTGCCGACGACGCTGTTCGTCGACGCGGACGGGCGAGTCGTCGCCACCGAGCGCCGGGCGTTCTCCTCGTACGCCGACGTCGTCGCTGTGGTGGAGGACAAGCTCAGGCTCCGGCTGTGAGTGCGTATCCGGAGTGGTTGACGGCTCTGGTCGACGCCGCCCGCCGTCTCGACGCCCAGACGCTCGCCCGAGAGCTGCCGCCACCGCCTGCTTCGGCTCGGAGGTCAGCCGTGCTGATGCTGGTCGCCGCCGGACCTCGAGGTCCCGAGCTGGTGCTCATCGAGCGGGCCCACGACATGCGCTCGCACGCCGGCCAGGTCGCCTTCCCCGGCGGGGCCGCCGACCCCGGTGACGACGGACCGGCCGCGACCGCGTTGCGGGAGGCACAGGAGGAGATCGGTCTCGACCCGGACGGCGTGGAGGTGGTCGCCGTGCTCCCGGCACTGTGGCTTCCCCCCAGCAACTTCGCGGTGACACCGGTGCTGGCGTGGTGGCGGGCCGAGTCCCCGATCGGGGCAGTCGACGCCGCCGAGGTCGCGTCGGTGCTGCGCGTCCCGATGCGCGACCTCGTCGACCCGGCGCGGCGCTTCACGGTGCGCCATCCGCTGGGGTACCGGGGGCCGGGGTTCGACCTCGGCGACGGACTCGTCCTGTGGGGCTTCACCGGCGGACTGGTCGACCAGGTGCTCGCGGCCGCGGGCCTGGAGCAACCGTGGGACGCCTCGCGGATCGAGCCTCCGCCGGTGCCTGGAGCCGGCGGACCGGTCGGTCCGGCGGAGGGCTCAGAAGCCCCGTGAGCGTTCTCGATCTGGTGCTGGTGCTCCTCATGGTGGCCTCCGCAGCCCGCGGCTACCGGCTCGGCTTCCTGGTGGGAGCTGCGTCGACCGCGGGGCTGCTGCTCGGGATCGTGGTCGGTGCGCTTGCGGCCCCGGTGCTGCTGGAGCACATGCGAGAGTCGCTGGGCGTGGCCCTGGCGGCCCTCACGATCGTGCTGCTGACCGCGTTGGTCGGGCAGGCGATCGGCGGGCTGCTCGGGGGGATGCTGCGGTCTGCGGTCACCTGGCAGCCGGCTCGGGCTCTCGACGCCGTCGGAGGTGCCGCGCTGTCGGTCGTCGCGGTGCTGGTGATCGGGTGGGCACTCGGCTACGTGGTCAGCGGCGCCGGTATCCCGTGGCTGGGCGCGCAGGCCCAAGGGTCCCGGGTGCTCTCAACCGTTGACAAGGTGATGCCCGACTCGGCGGAGGACGTGCTCGCCTCCCTCGACGACGTGGTGAGCGCGCAGAGGTTCCCGCAGTACCTCGGGCCGTTCGTGGAGGAGGTGATCGAACCGGTACCGGCGCCCGACTCCGACGTTCTGCGGGACCGCGACATCCGCCGTGCCAGTCGCAGCGTGGTCAAGGTGCTGGGTGACGCGAGCCAGTGCGCCCGCGGGCTCGAGGGGTCTGGCTTCGTGTATGCCCCGGGGCGGGTGATGACGAATGCCCATGTCGTGGCGGGGGTCTCCAGCGTCTGGGTGGAGGGCCGGGACAGTGGGCGGCTGCCGGCTGAGGTGGTGCTGTTCGACAACCAGCTCGACGTGGCCGTGCTCTCCGTGGACGGGCTGGACGAGCCCCCGTTGACGTTCGAACAGGCCGCCTCCGCGGGGGACCGTGCTGCCGTCCTGGGGTTCCCCGAGAACGGTCCCTTCAGGGACGAGGCGGCCCGCATCCGGTCCGCGGAGCAGCTGCGCAGCCCCGACATCTACGGCGACGGGACGCACCTTCGCCAGGTGCTGGCGTTCCGCTCGATGGTGCGGCCCGGCAACTCGGGCGGACCCCTGGTGTCGACCGGCGGCGAGGTCTACGGCCTGATATTCGCGGCGTCGGTCGCCGACTCCTCCACGGGGTACGCGCTCACCGCTGAGCAGGTGGCTGACAGTGCCACGCTCGGCGTGGACGCCGCGGAGCCGGTCTCGACAGGCGAGTGCGTCTGACCACACGAGGCTGCGGTCCGCGAGGGCCCCGCGAGGGCCCCGCGAGGGCCCCGCGAGGGCTCTGCGTAGGCCCCGGCGAGGCCTCTGCGGGGGGCAGGTCCGTAGAAGGGTCCGGAGTGAGGCGCGGACGGCGGTGATGGGCTGCTCAGCGGTGACGCAGGGCGGCCACGGTGTCCCTGCTGGTCTCGATCGTGCGCTCCGGCGCCTTGACCTTCTTCAGCCGCCGGAGGGCGACCAGGACCAGGATGCCGGCGAGCAGCGCGTAGAGCGCGAAGACGATGAGCAGGCCCCAGGCGACGTCCAGGGCCGGGATCTTCGCCAGGAAGTACGCCGCGGAGAACGAGCCCAGAATCACGGCCAGCACCGCGAGGAACGCAGCAACCGCCAGCAGCGCCAGGCCGATGCCGCCGGCGGTCACGCTGACCTTGAGCTCGCTCTTGGCGAGCGCGATCTCGGCCTGGATCAAGCGGGACAGATGCCGGCTGGTATCGGCGACGAGCCGGCCGATGGTGGGCTCGTCCGCGGCTGGCAGGGCCCGATGCGCGCCTGTCGCAGGCGAACCCTGCTGCTCGATGGGGGTCGACATGCGCCACACCCTAGGGGGCGGGCTGTCCGTGTGCGCGGCGGCGTGCCAGGGCCGATCTCGCTCTGCTGAGACGGCGGGTATCGGCCCACACCCCAGCACCGACCCTGCGAGCTGGGGAGCAGCGATCAGGTCACTCGTCGTCGGTCTTGGACCCCGACATCCCGGTCTTGATCTTGTCCATGACCGTCGAGTCGGTGAGAGTCGTGACGTCTCCCATGTCGCGGTTCTCGGCGACGTCGCGCAGCAGCCGGCGCATGATCTTCCCCGAGCGCGTCTTCGGCAGCTCCGGCACGACCATGATCTGCCTCGGCCGGGCGATCTTGCCGATCTCCTTGGCGACGTGCGTGCGCAGCTCCTCGACGATCTCCTGGCCGCCGTCGCCCGCCTCCTCACGCAGGATCACGAACGCCACCACTGCCTGCCCGGTGGTGTCGTCGGTCGCGCCCACGACGGCGGACTCGGCGACCTTGGGGTGCGAGATCAGCGCGGACTCGATCTCGGTGGTCGACAATCGGTGCCCCGACACGTTCATCACGTCATCGACGCGGCCCAGCAGCCACAGATCGCCGTCCTCGTCCTTCTTCGCGCCGTCACCGGCGAAGTACCAGCCCGGGTAGCGGGACCAGTACGTGTCCTTGAAGCGTTCGTCGTCGCCCCACAGGGTGCGCAGCATGGCGGGCCACGGTTCGGTGAGCACCAGGTAGCCGCCCGACCCGTCCGGGACCTCCTCGCCCTGCTCGTCGACCACCAGGGCGGAGATGCCGGGCAGCGCCCGCATCGCCGAGCCCGGTTTGCCCGCGGTGACCCCGGGCAGCGGGCTGATCATCATCGCGCCGGTCTCGGTCTGCCACCAGGTGTCGACGACGGGTGTGCGGTTGCCGCCGATGTTCTCGCGGTACCAGATGTACGCCTCGGGGTTGATGGGCTCGCCGACCGAGCCGAGGATCCGCAGGCTGGACAGGTCGAACTCGGCGGGGATCTCCTTGCCCCACTTCATGCAGGTGCGGATCGCGGTCGGGGCCGTGTAGAACAGCGAGACCTTGAACTCCTGGATGATCTCCCACCAGCGCCCCTTGTGCGGGGTGTCCGGCGTGCCCTCGTACATCACCGAGGTGGCTCCGTTGGCCAGCGGCCCGTAGACGATGTAGGAGTGGCCGGTGACCCAGCCGATGTCGGCGGAGCACCAGTAGACGTCTGTCTCCGGCTTGAGGTCGAAGACGGCCCAGTGCGACCACGCCGACTGGGCGAGGTAGCCGCCGGTGGTGTGCAGGATGCCCTTGGGTTTGCCCGTTGACCCCGACGTGTACATCACGTACAGCGGGTGCTCGGAGTCGAACTGCTCGGGCTCGTGCTCGGTGGACTGGCCGTCGACGACGTCGTGCCACCAGCGGTCACGGTCGTCGTTCCAGTCCACGTCCTGACCGGTGCGCCGGACGACCAGCACGGTGCGTACGTCCGGACACTTCGCCATGGCCTCGTCGACGGCCGGCTTGAGTGCTGACGGTGCCCCGCGCCGGTACCCGCCGTCGGAGGTGATGACGACCCTGGCATCCAGCTCGTTGATGCGGGTGACCAGCGCGTCGGACGAGAAGCCGCCGAACACCACCGTGTGGACGGCGCCGATGCGGGCGCAGGCGAGCATGGAGATGACCGTCTCCGGGATCATCGGCAGGTAGATCGCGACGGGGTCGCCCTTGCCGACACCCAGTTCGATCAGCGCGTTGGCGGCCTTGCTGACCTCGTCCTTGAGGTCGGCGTAGGTGATCGTCCGCCGGTCGTCCTCGGGCTCGCCCACCCAGTGGATGGCGACCCGGTCGCCGGTGCCCGCCTCGACGTGGCGGTCGATGCAGTTGTACGCGGCGTTCAGGGTGCCTCCGACGTACCACTTGGCGAACGGAGGGTCGTCCCAGTCAAGGACGGTGTCCCATCTCTTGCCCCAGGTGAGCCGCTCGGCAGCCTCCTCCCAGAAGGCCAGCCGGTCCTTGGCCGCGCGCTCGTACGCCTCCTCCTTGACGTTGGCGTCGCGGGCAAGGTCCTCCGGCGGCTCGAACCGACGGTCCTCGTGGCCGAGGTTGGACAGGGTCTGCTCGCTGGACTGGTCGCTCACGTGCACTCCTTCGTCGCGTTCGTCGCACTCACCCAACCGCCCTGGGGCCACGGCCGCAAGACGCGCGCGCCGCCCGCCCTGGTGCGGGTCGAGACGCCGGCCGGCGCGCGGGGGCATGATGGGTCGGTGGCCCTCGATGTCGAGCTCGTGGAGATCAGGGACTTCCTCGCGTCCCACGCGCCGTTCGACTGCCTCCCGCCTGCCGTGATCGACTCGATCCCGTCCCGGCTGACCATCGGCTACCACCGTCGCGGCACCGTGGTGCTGGCTGCGGGCAGTACCCCGGTCGAGCTGCTGGTGGTGCGGTCGGGCGCCGTCGAGCTCCGCGAGCCCGACGGCAATCTGGTCGAACGGGGCGGCGCCGGAACCTGCATCGGCGGCGCCGCGCTGGCGGCGGATGGGCGGCAGCCCAGCACCGTCCAGGCAATCGAGGACACGTTGGTCCTGGCCTGCCCGGCGGCCGTGTTCCACGGGCTTCGCGAGCGGTACGCCGAGTTCGCGTCGTTCTTCGAGCCCCGCGCCGGCAGGTTGGGCGAGGCCGTCACCCAGCAACGCCAGCAGCAGGTGACCCGCACGGACCAGTCGGTGCTGGCGAGCAAGGTCGGCGACATCGTGCGCCGGTCGCCGGTGACCGTCGCGGCCGACGCCACGATCCTGGAGGCCGCCCGGCTGATGTCGGCAGAGCGGATCTCCTCGGTGCTGGTCACCGACGGAGGGCGTCTGGTCGGCATCGTGACCGACCGCGACCTGCGTACCCGGGTCCTGGCCGCTGGCGCGGACCCCACGGCTCCCGTGTCCACGGTGATGACGTCGGATCCGGCCACCAGTGGCCCGAATGCACTGGCCTTGGAGGCCTTGCTCGAGATGGTGCGTCGCAACATCCACCACCTGCCGGTCGTCGAGGACGGTCTTCCCAGCGGCATGGTCACGGCCACCGACCTGCTCCGGCTCCAGCAGGCCAGCCCCGTCTTCCTCGTCGGCGACATCGCCAAGGCACCCGACGTCGCCACGGTCGCGGAGCTGGCGACCCGACTGCAGTGGGTGGTCGCTGGGCTGGTCCGGCAGGGCACGTCGGCGCAGGACGCCGGCCGCGTGGTGACCACAGTCGGGGACGCGATCGAGCAAAGAGTGCTCGGCCTCGCCGAGGCCGGGCTCGGTCCGCCCCCCGTGCCATATGCCTGGCTGACCCTCGGCTCCCGGGCCCGCTACGAGCAGGCCCTCGGCGCCGACCAGGACCACGCGCTGCTGCTGCACGATGACTACCGACCCACGCTGCACGCGCCCTACTACGAGGAGCTCGCAGAGCTGGTCACGAGCGGCCTGCAGACCGTCGGCTACCCGCGGTGCCGCGGCGGCAAGATGGCTACGAACCCGAAGTGGCGGCAGCCCCTCGCGAGCTGGCGTCAGCACGTGGCCCGTTGGGTCGGCACGCCCACCTCTGAGGCGGTGTTGGAGGCCAGCGTGTTCTTCGACCTGCGCCACCTGTACGGCGATCCCGGGCTGAGCGCCGAGCTGGCAGCGTATCAGCGCCGCGCCGCGCAAGCTGCGCCGATCTTCATGGCACATCTGGCCGCTCACGCGGCATCTCAGCACCCGCCTGTGGGCTTCTTCCGCGAGCTGGTCGTGGAGCGGTCCGGCGACCACCGGAACACCCTGGACGTCAAGCGGGGCGGCATCAACATCATCGTCGAGATCGCCCGCCTGCACGGGCTGGCGTGCGGGTCGGAGGCGACCTCCACCATCGCCCGGCTCGACGACGGCGTCGCCGCCCGGCGCCTCAGCGCGGAGCTGGCAGCCGACCTGCGCGACGCGTGGGAGTTCCTGGCCCACCTGCGGCTGCGGCACCAGACCGAGCAGGTGGGGGCCGGGAGGCCGGCCGACAACTGGATCGACCCCTCGAGCATCAGTCACTTCGAGAAGCGGCACCTGAAGGGGGCGTTCGGCGTCATCCGGTCCGCGCAGGGCGCGCTCGCACAGCGCTACCCCGTCCGCGAGATGACGTGACACCTGACGACCTCACCACGCTCGACGTGCTGCCTCTGCTCGCGGTGGACGTCGAGACCACCGGGCTCTCCCCGGTCCGCGACCGGCTGCTGGCAGTGGGCTGGGTGCCGGTGGACGGCACCCGGATCGACCTCTCCGGCGCCCGTCGGTACGTCGTCCGGCGGGACGACCCCGGCGACGCGGTCACCATCCACGGCCTGACCCACGACGACCTCGAGGCCGGGCGGCCGCTCGCGGAGGTGCTGGCCGAGTTGAGGCATGCGCTGTCGGGGCGCGTGCTGCTCGCGCACTACGCAGCCTTCGACCTGGCGTTCCTCGACGCCGCCTTCGGGGCCGTGGGGGAGGAGCCGGTCCGGCCGCCCGACGTGTGCACCATGGACCTGCAGCGGCGGCTGCTGACCCGCCACGGCGAGGTGCCCCATGATGCGCTCCGCCTGTGGCGCGCCCGGGAGCGCCACGGGCTGCCGCCCACCAAGGCCCATGACGCGCTGGGTGACGCGCTGGCCTGCGCCGAGCTCTACCTGGCGCAGGTGGCAGAGCTCGGGTCAGGCGGGCGGTTGTGCCTCCGCGACATACGGCGGCACGAGTCGTGGCTGCACCGCCTCTGGGCCTGGCTGCGCAGGCGTCGGGGCTAGAGCAGACGGCGCCTCACCGCCTAGCTGCCCATGAGCGCACGAGGGTCGCCCGCCTTCTGGGCACGACGCCGGGGCGGCGTGGCCACCCCGACGTCGACGATCTCTGCTGTGGTCGCTCAGGCCCCTCGCCTCGGCATGCTTGGCGATGAACTCCGACCGGCCGAGGGAGCAGATCTCCTCGACCAGTTCCTGCGTGAGCGGACGCGGCTTCGGCCGTCAGTGCTGAACGGCCTTCTCGGAGCCGGCGCCGGTCAGGGCGCGCACCTCCAGCTCGGGGTAACGCTCCTCCGAAGCGGTCTCCCGCGACGTGACCGTGCCCAGCCAGCCCATGAAGAACCCGAACGGGATGGAGATGATGCCGGGGTTGCTGAGCGGGAAGTACGACCAGTCGTTGTCCGGGAACAACGCGCTGCCGGTCGTCGGTCCCGACACCACCGGTGAGAAGATCACCAGCCCGACGCAGGAGATCAGGCCGCCGTAGATTGCCCAGACTGCACCTCTGGTGTTGAACCGCCGCCAGAACAAGTTGTACAGCAGCGACGGTAGGTTGGCCGAGGCCGCGACAGCGAAGGCGAGCGCGACCAGGAAGGCGATGTTCAACCCCTTGGACGGTATCGCCAACGCGATGGCAATGGCGCCGATCACCATGGCGGCGATACGGGCCACCTTGACCTCTTCGTCGCCGGTGGCTTCCCCCTTGCGGAAGACGCTGCCGTAGATGTCGTGCGCGACCGATGACGCCGAGGTCAGGGTGAGCCCCGCCACGACGGCGAGGATCGTGGCGAAAGCGACCGCAGAGATCAGTGCCAGCAGGATGGCACCGCCGGTGGATCCCCGTCCGCCTCCCACGGCCTCAGCGAGCAGCGGTGAGGCGAGGTTGCCGCCGCTGTCGGCGATCTCGGTCTTGCCATCGCCCTTGACCAGCGCTGCCGCGCCGAAGCCGAGCACGAGCGTCATCAGGTAGAAGGAGCCGATCAGGCCGATGGCCCACATGACCGAGGTGCGAGCCACCCGCGAGGTAGGCACCGTGTAGAAGCGGATCAGGATATGGGGAAGGCCGGCGGTTCCCAGCACGAGTGCCAGCGCGAGGGACATGAAGTCGATCTTCGACGTCGTGCTGACCCCGTACTGCAGTCCGGGGTTCAGGAAGGCCTCCCCGTTGCCTGACTCCGTGGCCGCGGTTCCCAACAGCTCGGACAGGTTGAAGTTGAACTGCGCCAGCACCAGCACGCTGATCAGGACGGTGCCCGTCATCAGCAGCACGGCCTTGACGATCTGCACCCAGGTGGTGCCCTTCATACCGCCGAAGACCACGTAGATGATCATCAGTGCGCCGACGCCAACGATCGTCAGGTTGGTGATCGCCTCGGAGGTCACGCCGAGCAGCAGGGCCACCAGCGTCCCCGCGCCGACCATCTGGGCGAGCAGGTAGAAGATGGACACCATCACGGTGGAGGTGGCGGCGGCCGTACGCACCGGCGTCTGCCGCATCCGGTACGCGAGCTGGTCGGCCATGGTGTAGCGACCGGAGTTCCGCAGCAGCTCAGCGACAAGCAGCAGCGCAATCAGCCAGGCGACCAGGAAGCCGATGGAGTACAGGAAGCCGTCGTAGCCGTACAACGCGATCGCGCCGGAGATGCCGAGGAACGACGCGGCGGACATGTAGTCGCCCGAGATCGCCAACCCGTTCTGCACTCCGGTGATGTTCCGCCCGGCGGCGTAGTAGTCGGCTGCGCCTGAGGTGCTGCGACTCGCCCAAATGGTGATGCCGATGGTGATCGCCACCACGACGAGGAACAACGCCGTGGTGAGCGTCTGGGTGTCGCTCTCGGAGAGGGCGAGCACCGTGCCGGAGGCGGTCGTGCTCATCAGTGCCCCTCCCCGATGAACTTGTCGTTGATACGGGTGGAGATGGGGTCGAGCTCACGATTGGCGTAGGTGCTGTACGCCCACGCGATCAAGAATGTCGAGACGAACTGGAGCAGGCCGAAGACCAGCGCCACGTTGATATTTCCAAAGAGCTTCGTGGACATGAAATCCCCGGCGTAGTTGGACAACAGCACGTAGAGCAGGTACCAGGCCATGAAGCCCACAGTCGCGGGCAGTACGAACGCCCGGAACTTGCGGCGCAGGACGGCGAACTCCTCGCTCTCGTGGATCTTCATGTAGGCGTCGTGTTTGGCGCCTGACGGCAGCTCGGCCACGTGGTTCACCTCGATGTCCTCGGAGCGGGCAAGTCAGTGGCAGAGTAGTGCCGTAGGTCACACACGTCACGCGCCTCGGCCCGGACATGCGGTCCGGTCACGCGGACCCCTGGTGGCGTCGCGCGCCCGCGCGATAGCGGCGAGCCCGACGACGGGGCCCCTCTGACCGTAGCGGGGCCGTCACCAGCTGCCGTACAGCGGCCGCCCCTCGTCGTAGCCGGCCCTGCTCTGCACCCCGACCACGGCCCGCTCGTGCAGCGAGGGAACGTCTCGGGCTCCGGCGTAGGTCGCTGCCGAGCGCACGCCCGAGCAGATCACGTCGATGAGGTCTTCGACGCCCGGTCGCTGCGGATCGAGGTACATCCGCGACGAGGAGATGCCCTCCTCGTAGATCGCGGATCGTGCCCGCTCGAACCCGGCCGCCTCCCGGGTGCGGTGGTGCACGGCGCGTGCGCTGGCCATGCCGTACGACTCCTTGTAGGGCCGCCCGTCCGCGCTGACGGAGATGTCGCCGGGGCTCTCGTAGGTACCGGCGAACCACGAGCCGATCATCACGTTGGCCGCCCCGGCGGCCAGCCCCAGAGCGACGTCCCGGGGGTGGCGTACGCCGCCGTCGGCCCATACCGAGGCGCCTTCGGCGGCTGCTGCGGCAGCGCACTCGAGGACGGCAGAGAACTGAGGGCGACCTACGCCCGTCATCATCCTGGTGGTACACATCGCGCCCGGTCCCACGCCGACCTTGACGATGTCGGCGCCGGCGCCAACGAGGTCACGCACGCCTCCGGCCGACACCACGTTCCCACCGACCAGCGGGATGCGGTGGCCGGTCGCTTGTAGGTGTTCGTCCCGGGCCGCCCGTACCGCCGAGAGCGCCTCGAGCATCCGGTCCTGATGGCCGTGGGCGGTGTCGACGACGAGCACGTCGGCCTCGTGCGCCAGCAGGGTCTTCGCCTTGTCGCCGACCTCACCGTTGATGCCGATGGCCGCGGCCACCATCAGTCGTCCGGTCCCGTCCACCGCCGGCGTGTACAGCGTCGCGCGCAGCGCTCCGGTACGGGTCAGCACTCCGACCAGCCGATCGCCCTCGGTCACCGGCGCGAGTGTCAGGTGGCGTTGGCTCAGGTGATCGAACGCGGCCCGGGGCTCGATGCCCGTGGGCAGGGGCTCCGGGTCTGCGGCCATCACCTCATGCACCTGAGCGAACCGGTCGACACCGTGGCCGTCGCTGTCGGTCATGACCCCGACGGGCCGGCCGCCGTCGACCACGACCACGGCACCGTGCGCACGCTTGGGCATCAGGCTCAACGCCTCGCCGACGGTGGTGTCCGGCGAGACGGTGATGGGCGTGTCGTACACCGTGTGGGCTGCCTTCACCCGCGCGATGACCCGGCCGACCACGTCCAGGGGAATGTCCTGGGGCAGCACCGCCATCGCACCTCGCCGGGCGACCGTCTCGGCCATCCGGCGGCCGGACACCGCGGTCATGTTGGCGACGACCAGGGGAATGGTCGTGCCCACCCCGTCCGGACTGGTGAGGTCGACGTCGAAGCGGCTGGTCACGTCGGAGCGCGCCGGGACCATGAACACGTCGTTGTACGTCAGGTCGGTGGGCGGGCGAACGCCGTCGAGGAACTGCACGTTGACCGAGGCTACCGGCGCGTCCGCCGCGCCGGGCGGGCCGAGGGTCAGCGACGCACGGCGCGGAAGCAGAGCGTCCGGTACGGCATCTGCAGGCCGAGCGCGTCGCCGCGGCTGGAGTCGTACAGCTCCGCGACGTCGGCCAGCACCCTGTCCCGCTCGCGTTGGCCGAGGGTGGCGACGTACGAACGGGACAGGGTCAGATCGATCAGGCCCTGACGGTCGAGCCGTTGCCAGCTGCGGAACGCCTGGCGCTCGACGGGCCGGAAGGCACCGGACAAGCCGAGCGCGGCGCTGGGGTCCTCCTCGTGGCTGTCGGCGCCCATCAGGCGACCGAGGCGGCGCACCCAGGGCACCGACTCGTCCCGCAGGTTCCACGCCACCGCCACCACGCCGTCCGGACGCAGCACCCGTGCGATCTCGGGCACCGCCAGGTCCTGGTCGAACCAGTGGAAGGCCGAACCGACCACGACAGCGTCGAAGACGCGGTCGCGCACCGGCACGTGCTCGGCACTTCCGGCCACGACCGCACCGGGCAGACGCCGCATGAGATGGGCCAGCATCCGGACCGACGGGTCGACGGCCAGCACCCGGTGCCCGTCGGCCATCAGCACCTCGGTCAGGAGACCGGTGCCGGCACCGAGGTCGAGCACGCGCCGGGGAGTGGTCCCGACCATCCAGCGCACCGCCTCGACCGGGTACGACGGGCGGGAGCGGGCGTACGCGTCGGCGACGCCGCCGAACGCCGACGCCAGCTCGTCCCGTCGCCGCTCGTCCACGCGGGTCACCGTAGCCGCGACCCCACCCCCGATCATCCGCGCACTATGACGGCCGTGCTGCGAGCGGCTGGTCCGGCGTGCGAACGCGTCCTGGCGCCTCGACGTACGCTTCGCCGGTGCCCGGCCCGCCCGACCCCGATGACCCGTTGGCCGCGGTGTCCGCCCTGCAGGGTGTGCCCTCGGCCCTTGCCGCCGCGCGTGACGGGATCGACGCCCGGCTGCGCGACCGGGGCAGGCGGCTCACCGGCCCCGAGGTGACCACGGAATCGTTGTTCCGCGGTGCAGTGGCCAGCGCATCGCTGGCAGGCAGCGAGTGCAGCGCCGACGACCTACGGGCCGGACGCGTCGACGCGCCCGCCGCCGGCTGTCTGCGGGTGTCCGCCGAGCTGATGGGCCTGCTCCCGACCTGGCGGGTCAGCCCCCTGCAGGTGCTCGCGCGGATGCACACGCTCGCCGTCGACGCCGGGCCCGAGTACGCACGAGGTAGGCCAGCCGATCCCGCCGGTGCGGTCAGGCTTGTCGACCTCGCTGACACGCTCAGCCGGCCGACCACCGCCCCGGCGCTGGCGGTGGCGGCGGTCGTACACGCGGAGCTCGCGACCGCCCAGCCGTTCGGCACCGCTGATGGCGTGGTCGCCCGTGCGGCCGAGCGGCTGGTTCTCGCCGACCGGGGCGTCGACCCGGCTTCCGTCACCGTTCCCGAAGCCGGTCACGCGGCCGACCCTGCGGAGTACCGGCGGTCGCTGGCCGCCTATGCGGGCGGCGGCACCTCGGGCGTCGCCGCCTGGCTGATGTACGCCGCTGCTGCCTTCACCCGGGGGGCGCAGGCAGCGCCGCTGCCGGACTGATGGGTCGCACAGTGGCCGCACAATGGCCGTGCGGGTGGATGGCGGGTGGACCGCGGTGCGCACGCTCGCCGACCGGCGCGCCCGGACATGCGAACGGCGCGCCCGGGCATGCGAACGGCGCCTCCCGAGGGGAGGCGCCGTCCGCTAGCACGGTGCGGCTGGGCTACCAGGCGTGCATTGCTCACCGTCGTCCCGGGTGGTCCCGGTGGCGACTGCCCTCTACGAAGGGTGGATCGCCGCGTGGGTACCCGCATGCACCGTGTGGCACTGGGTGACACTGGGTGGGATGGAGTTGTCTGAGTTCTTTTCTACGCCTGTCGTCGCCGTGGCGGAAGACCCCTACGGCGTGTCGTACGGCGCTTCACCTCTGGGCGAGTCGCCACCGGGTCCGGCGGGAAGGTCGGCGGCGTTGCAGCTGCCACGCCACTGTCGCCCCGGCCGCGGCGGCGATGCACAGCAGGGCCACCAGCTGCCGGGGACGCGGCCGCAGGCCCATCCGGCGGCGCAGGGTGACCGGGCGGGTGAACATCAACACCGGCCACCCGCGCTCGTCCGCCACCCGCCGCAAGGTGCGGTCCGGGTTCACCGCATGTGGTCGCCCGACCGCCTCCAAGAGCGGAAGGTCCGTCTCTGAGTCGGAGTAGCCGTAGCTGCTGTCCAAGTCGTAGCCGCGCTCGAGTGCGAGCTCCCGGATCGCGGAGGCCTTGTTCGGCCCGAAGGCGTAGAACGCGATCTCGCCGGTGTAGCGGCCGTCCTCGACGACCATCTGGGTGGCGATGACGTGATCCACTCCGAGCATCTGCCCGATCGGCTCGACCACCTCGGCGCCGGACGTCGAGACGATCACGACGTCGCGCCCGGCCGCCCGGTGCTCCTCGATGAGTCCGACCGCCTCGTCGTAGACCAACGGGTCGACGATCGTGTGCAGCGTCTCGGCCACGATTTCGCGCACCGTCTGCACCTGCCAGCCGGCCGATAGCTGGGACAGGTACGCCCGCATCCGCTCCATCTGGTCGTGGTCGGCGCCGGAACGGCCGAACACGAACTGCGCATAGGCACTGCGCAGCGCCGACCGCCGGCTGATGAGTCCGCCCTCGAAGAACGCCCGGCTGAACGCCAGGGTGCTCGAGCGGGCGATGATCGTCTTGTCGAGGTCGAAGAACGCCGCGGCCTGCCCCGCGGAGCTTGCCCCCGTGTGAGTGACCACGCGCCGACCCTAGACGAGCCTGCTCCCGGCCCAAGGCGCCGACGCCGGTTCGTGGTCCACAGCCGCCCGGCGGTATCGGCCGATCGGTCACGGGCGGGACAACGCTGAGGTGCATGGACCGTGGAGGTATGGGTGCCGTGGGTCGACGGCGCGGTAGAGGCGCGGTCCCGCCCTCGGCGGGCGAGGCGACCGACGGGGGCCGACCCTTGCTCGTGTCCGGTGACGGCTCGCTGCTCGACGAGCTCGCCCGTCTCGCGGCGGCCACTGGTGCCGCTGCCGAGGTGGTCGCGGGACCGGCGGACATCGCGGGGGTACGCCGGAGCTGGGGGTCGACACCGCTGGTTCTGGTGGGTGACGACTGCGCGGATGCAGTGGCGCGCCTGCAGCTTCAGCGCCGCGGCGGTGTGGTGCTGGTCGACCGGGTCGGCGGTGCAGGGGCTCTGGAGCGGGCACTGCGCATCGGGGCCGAGCAGGTCTGTTCCCTTCCCGCCGACCGCGACCGGCTGGCGGAGCTGCTGGCCGCGTGCGCGGACGGCCCTGCCGGTGCGCCGGTGGTGGCCGTCGTCGGCGGCCGCGGCGGGGCCGGCGCCTCGGTGTTCGCCGTCGGGCTGGCGGCTGCAGCCGCCGCTGGCGGCTCGCGCAGCCTGCTGGTCGACGGCGACCCTCTGGGCGGGGGTCTTGACCTGCTGGTCGGGGCGGAGCACGTCGAGGGTCTTCGGTGGGCCGACCTGGCCGGCACCAGCGGACGGCTGAGCGCATCCACGATGCGCGACCTGCTGCCGTCGGTGCGGCGCCTCTCGGTGCTGTCCTGGGAGCACGGCGCCTCGACGCCGATGCCGGTGCCGGCGGCCTCGATGCAGGCGGTGCTGAGCGCGGGCCAGCGAGGACACGACCTGGTGGTCGTCGACCTGCCGCGGCGGTTCGACGCTGCGGCCGAGTCCGCGTTGAACCAGGCGGCTCTCACCGCGGTGGTGGTGCCCACCGAGGTTCGTGGAGTGGCAGCGGCCAGGCCGGTCGTGCTGGCACTGGGCCGACTGACGTCGTCGCTGGGCCTGGTCGTACGGCGCACGGACGGGTCCACGCTGGACCCGGCGTTGGTCGCTGACTCGCTGGGACTGCCGGTGCTCGCCACCATGCGGGCCGAACGGCACCTGGCCGAGTCGGTCGAGCAGGGGCTAGGGCCGCTACGCCACCGCCGCGGACAGTTGGGCCGCGCGTGCTCGCAGGTGCTGTCAGCCCTGGGTGGGCGCAAGGACGCTCGGTCGTGAGCACACGCCGTGATGGAGTAGCGGCAGGTCAGCGAGCCCTGCTGGCAAGGCTCGACCCGGCTCGGCCATCACCCCGGGTAGCCGCTGCCGCGACCGAGTGCCGACGACGTGGCCGCCTGCTCGGCGCGGACCATCTCCGTCTGCGCGTCCGCGAGCCGCAGCGTGGTGCGTAACAGGGTCAAGACCTCATGGGCGCTGCGCTGCGGATGGTCGTTCCACCGGGTCAGGTCCCGGACATGCGCCATGCGGATCTCCGGAGCCGGACACCATCGCACCGGCTGTCGCTCGCTCTGGTGCAGCGCGTGCCAGGTGAGATCGAGCGCGCGCTGCACGGGCTGGGTACGTACCGCGGTCGGTCCCCCGCCGGCGGCCACGATGGCGCCTACCAGACAGGCGCCGGAGACGTTCTTGTCGGTGACGGCAGGAATGTCGCGAGCGTGCACTGTGCTCGGCCGGCCCTGCTCACCGGTGACGCTGAACCAGCAACCCTGCACCCATCCTGACTCGGCAACGGTGATCGCCCGCTCGAGCAGGGCCCGGATGCTGTGCAGCGAGGCCAGCTCCCTGGCGGCACGGTCCAGCCGGGCGAGTCGGCGACGCTCGCTTCGCTGCTGTCGCCGCATGACGCGTCCCACTCCGGGGCGAACCAGACGTACGACATGTTGGTCAAGTTCGACCTTCACGACCGCCTCCGGTGATCGACCGGGACACAACCCGGTACAGGTACAGCCTGATCCTGGCCCGACGCGGAGGCAACCGGTACGGCCGAACCGGTTCGGTAGTCAGGGATGCCAGCGTCCGCTGTGGACCGGGACCAGACCCGGCACCACCCGATCGGCTGCTCGGCTACGTCGACGGCAAGCTGCCCGAGGTTCGCGACCACCTCGACACTGCCCGCGCCGACATCCTGGCCTTCACCGAGTTCCCCGAGTAGCCAGCCGCGGCAGCCGGGCGATCAGTCTGTGTTGCGAGCACGCGGCCGCGGGTCCTCAGGCCGTGGCGTCGACGTAGGCGACGACGCGGTTCAGCAGGGCTGCGGCGTTCAGGAGCTCGACCGGTGGGGTGGGGGGGTTGGCGGCGAGTTCGTACAGCAACGGCGCCGCTTCTGCTTGGCCCAGTTGCAGGGCAACTTGTGCACAGGTGCGAGCCGCGCTGCGTACGGCGCCCGGTTCCATAGTCCAGATCGCCTCGAAGAGTCGCTGTCGATCGGGGACGGTGGACTGTCCGGGTAGTTCCCAGGCGGTCAGCATTGCGGGGTAGTCGGTCGCGTCACAGATGACTGCCCATTCCCTGCGCATCGGCGCAGTCTCTGGCAGGTGCACGAGACGTATCTGCCCGTAGGGGTCGGCCGCCTCGGGGAAGTCCGCGAAGGCCGTGGCCGAGCGGGCGATCCGAGCAAGCTCGGTCCACCGCTCCGCTGCGGCGCGGAAGTAGCGTTCCTTCTGGAATGCGCCGAAGATCACCGGCCGTTCGGCGCGTGCGCAGCACTCGTCCTCGATGGCCCACGACAGCGCGATCAGCGTGGACTTCTTCAGCCGCTGCGGCTGCAGGGTGGGGTGTGCCCGACGGAGAGCCGCGTACACCGACGGCGCGTCCGGGGGGTCTCCGACGGCTGCCTGGACCAGCTTCACCTCCGCTATCGCCACCTCTAGGCGTGCGCCGGAGTCTCGCCGCCGGATCACCTGCTGTACGAGCCCGACATCGCTCTCCGCATACCGGCGGTGACCGCTGGCGCGGCGCTGCGCTCGCGGGAACCCATGGCGCGTCTCCCATGCCCGCAACGTGGCCGGCTGCACGCCGGTCCGCTGCGCAAGATCGCCGATGGTGAGACTCGCGGCCGACGAATCGGTCCTGACTGGGGGTTGCGTAGTGGACGCTTCGGGGCGCATGATGGCATCCTAAACCTATACAACCCGTCGAGGAAAGCGTTTAACTTCTCGACCGACCAGAGGAGCCACCATGTCTGAGACCACCAGCCACACCGCCAGCCACACCGCCGGGCAGACCGGCGACGTCATTGACTGGACCGACCTGGGACGCGAGATGTGGTCCTTTCTCACCGGGCGCGAAGCGGCGATCAACTACCGCTTCATCGACATGGCCGTCGAGGTCCCTCGCGACACGGGTGCTGCGGCCCCGCGCGCGACCTGGAAGCTCAACGGCACCTTGCAGGTGACCACCAAGGACAACGCCAGCGCAGCCGGGCCCGCTGTCTGACCATGGCTACTCTCACCGTCGACGCCGACCTGCAGTTCTCGGTCGACATCCCAGGTCAGCGCCCCGTGTCCGGGGCGCTGACCGGTTCAGGGACAGCGCTGCACCTGAATGTCAGCCACCCTTACCTGTTCGCGGGACGGTCAGACAAGAACGCCATCCGCGGCCTGGCCAAAGGTCTCGCAGACAGAGGACTGTCGGTCAGCGTGGTCACGCCGTCCGGACCGCTCGTCACGTTGGGGGCGGCGAGGACGTCGTGGCTCCAGCGTCGAGTGACGGGTTCGCGGCACATCCGCATCGAGCGCGGGGCGGGGCTTTGGTCGCTGGTCCGCGGCCGGAACCAGGCCCCGAGAGGAGGCGCGCTGCCGGCTGCGGAACTCGCACCACCCCCGACGCCGTTTCCGCTCGCCCCCACGATGGCCCGGCGTCCCCGTCGACCTGTCACCACGACGCATGACCCGAACCGGGGCGGGAGCCCGCGGTTGTTCATCTCCCGTGGGCCGCACACGCCGGATCGCCACACGATCCCGCTGCGCGACGACGTCACCACCATCGGTGCGGGTGCCGACTGTGACATCCGGTTGCCTGGGCTGGAGGCGCTGCACGCCGTGGTCCAGCACGACGACAGAGACGAGTTCGTGCTGGTGCGCCGGAGCGGCAGCCGGGACAGTACCCGGGTGCATGGGGCCCCCGTCGACTCGGCCATTCTGCGCACCGGGAGCGGGATCGATCTCGGTCGGTGGAAACTGTCGTTCTTCCGTGAGGAGTACGCCGACCACGGTAGGCCGTACGGCGGTCGGATCGGTGGTGAGCTCGGCCGTCAGCGGTCCCAGCCCGGCCGGGCATCGCACCAGCGCCCGGCCGAGGAG
>JAQSWV010000035.1 GCA_029266455.1 Nocardioidaceae bacterium | reverse complement strand
CGGTGATCGTACGGGGCCGGGTCGGTACCCGTGCCAGGAGATCCGCGAAGGGCCGGGTGCGCTCGTCGGCGAAGCCGAGGTAGGCCGTGGGGTCCCAGCGTGTGGTCACGGATACACACCTCCCTTTCGACCGTCGTGTCCCGCTCTCCTTCACCCGGAGCGCCACGCTTCCCTTCCCTCGGACGGTGTCCGCTTCCCTTCCCTCGGAGGGTTTCCGCTTCCCTTCCCTCGGAGGGTTTCCGCTTCCCTTCCCCGGAGGGTTTCCGCTTCCCTTCCCCGGAGCGCCCCGCTTCCCTTCCCCTGGAGGGTTCCGCCTCCCTTGACCCAAACTGTCCCGCTCCTCTCCCCTCGGAGTGTTTCGCCGACAGTATCTTGATGTCAAGAATCTTTGCACGGTGAGTGCTACGTACTGGCGACGCGTCTTTCGACGTCAAGAGTCTTGACGCCTACGCTGGTGAAGTGTCCGACGACGTCGACCGGCTGGTGGAGGGCTGGAGCAGGGAGCGCCCCGATGTGGATGTCTCCCCCCTGCAGGTCCTCAGCCGGGTGACCAGGCTCGCCCAGCAGCTCGACCGAGCCCGTAGGGCGTCCTTCGCCGCCCACCGGCTCGACATCTGGGAGTTCGACGTCTTGAGCGCGCTGCGGCGAGCCGGAAGTCCCTACGAGCTGTCACCCGGGGCACTGGTGCGTGAGACGCTGGTGACCAGCGGCACCATGACCAACCGGGTGGACCGCCTGGTTGCGCGGCAGCTCGTCACCCGCCGGGCTGATCCGGACGACCGGCGAGCAGTGCTGGTGGGACTGACCGCCGTCGGCCGCGAGACAGTCGACGCTGCGCTGGACGCGCTGCTCGCCAGCGAACGCGACCTGCTGGCGGGTCTCGACGGTCGCGACCAGCAGCGGCTGGCGGCCCTGCTCCGTGAGCTCACGGCCGCTTTCCACCGCGGCTGAGATCCTCGCCCCACCGGGCCGCAGGGCGGCCACGTACCCACTCGGTGACCTCTGGCGCCTTCTGCCACGCTCACTGGCGCAGCGAAACCTGCGCCTCCAGGGCGCTGCAGCGCTGCAGAAGCGAGGTTTTCGCAGCCCACCCTGCGAAAACTCCGCCAGTCGCGTCGCACCGAGCCCCCGGTCAGTCGCCGGCCCGCTCGGCGGCGTCGAGCCAGTCGTCCTCGAGCCGGTCGCGCTCGGCGTGGATGTCGCGCAGCTCGGCGGCGAGCGCGGCGAGCCGCTGGTGGTCGCCGGCCACCTCGGGCTCGGCCATGCGGGCCTCCAGTGCCTCGGCGCGCGAGGCCAGGCGGGCCAGCTGCCGGTCCAGGCGACCGACGGCCTTGCGCGCCTCGCGGGAGGCCGCGCTGCCGGCGCCGGGGGCGCTGCCGGAGCCACCGTCCACGGTGCCGCCGGCCGGGCGAACCGCGACGTCCCGGTTACTCACCACGCCGACACCTCCGGCAGTCCCGCGCTCGGTCGCGCCCCGCTCGGCCGCCCTGTCCTCGAGGTACTCGTCGACGCCGCGGACCAGCATCCGGAGCCCACCGCGACCGTCCAGCGCGTACACCACGTCGCACACCCGCTCCAGCACGTACCGGTCGTGGCTCACCAGCACCAGCGTCCCGGGCCAGCTGTCGAGATGGTCCTCGAGAACGGTGAGGGTGTCGATGTCCAGGTCGTTGGTGGGCTCGTCGAGCAGCAGCACGTTCGGTTCGCCCACGAGTTCCAGCAACAGCTGGAGCCGCCTCCGTTCACCGCCGGAGAGGTCACTGACCCGGGCGGTCAGCCGGTCGCCGGTGAACCCGTACCGCTCCAGCAGACTGGTGGCCGTCAGCTCGCCATCGGCGGTGCGCAGGACGCGCGCCACGGACTCCACGAGCTCGAGGACGCGCGCGCCGGGCGCGAGGCTGATCTCCTCCTGGGACAGCAGGGCCAGCTCCACCGTCCGCCCGCGCACCACACGTCCGGAGGTCGGCTCCAGCTGACCGGCGAGCAGCCGCAGCAGGCTCGACTTGCCCGCCCCGTTGATCCCCACCAGCCCGATGCGGTCGCCGGGTCCAAGCCTCCACGTGACCGAGTCGAGCAGCCGGCGGTCGCCCAGCTCGAGGGCGACGTCGTGCAGCTCGAGCACCTGTCGGCCCAGCCGCCGCGCGGCGAACCGCTCCAGGCTGAGCCGGTCGCGCGGCGCAGGCTCGTCCGCGATCAGGGCCGCGGCGGCGTCGATCCTGAACCGTGGCTTGGAGGTGCGTGCCGGCGGGCCTCGTCGCAGCCACGCCAGCTCCTTGCGCACCAGGTTCCGCCGACGGGCGTCCGCGGCAGCGGTCTGCCGGTCACGCTCCGCGCGAGCCAGCACGTACGCCGCGTAGCCGCCCTCGTAGGCGTCGACCGCCCCGTCGTGTACCTCCCAGGTGCTCGTGCTCACCGCGTCGAGGAACCAGCGGTCGTGCGTGACCACGACCAGGGCGCGGGCGGCTGCGGCCGGCCGCGTCAGGTGCCGGGCCAGCCAGTCGACGGTCTCGACGTCGAGATGGTTGGTGGGCTCGTCGAGCAGGAGCAGGTCGGCGTCCTGGAGCAGCAGTGCTGCGAGCGCCACCCGCCGGCGCTCCCCTCCGGACAGCGAGCCGACACTGCGGTCCAGCGCGCTGCCCGCGAGCAGGGTGTGGACGACGTCTCGGGTGGTGGCATCGGCGGCCCACTCGTGGTCGCGCCGACCTCCCAGTACCGCCGCCCGCACCGTCACGTCCGGGTCGAGGTCATCGCCCTGCGCGAGCAGGGCGGTGGCGACGTCCCGGCGGCGCACCACCCGGCCCGCGTCCGGTGGCTGGCGGCCGGCGAGGGTGTGCAGCAGCGTGCTCTTGCCCGCCCCGTTACGCCCCACCACGCCCACTCTGTCGCCGACCGCGACCCCGAGACTGACCCGGTCGAGAAGGGCGCGGGTGCCGTACGAGCGGGTGACCGACTCGAGCCCGACCAGGGTGGTGGGAGCCATCAGGCCACCAGCGCAGCGCCTGGCGCCGGACCGGTGACGTGGCGGACCCCGGCGACTCCCGGCTCGCGTGCCACCGCCCGCGCCACCCTCGACGCGCGCTGGGCATCGACCAGGAAGACGAGAGTCGGACCCGACCCGGAGACCAGGCCGACCCGCGCGCCCGCCTGCCGGCCGGCCGCCAGCGTGGTGGCCAGCTCCGGTCGCAGGTCGAGGGCGGCCTCCTCGAGGTCGTTGTCGACGAGCATGCCGACGGCGCCCACGAGGCCACGTTCGAGCGCGGTGACGAGCCGCTGGTCGATCTGCGGCGGGGGGACGGGTCGACCGGCACGAAGCCGGTCGAGCGCGCCGAAGACGGACGGTGTCGAGAGCCCGGTGTCCGACCAGGCCAGCACCCAGTGCAGCGCGGCACGCATCGACAGGGGCTCGAGGTGCTCGCCGCGACCGGTGCCGACCGCACAGCCGCCCCGCAGCGCGAACGGCACATCGGCTCCCAGCATGGCCGCCAGTGACGCCAGGTGCTCGCGGGAGGAACCGGTGTCCCACAGCTCTGCGCAGGCCACCAGCGACGCGGCCGCGTCGGCCGATCCCCCGGCCATGCCACCTGCGACGGGGATCACCTTGCGTACGGCGAGATGCACCCCTGCCCCCGACAGGCCTGCCGCCTCGCGCAGGCGCAGGGCCGCGCGCACCGCCAGGTTGGACTCGTCCACGGGCACGCCGGGCACCGGGTCGCCGTGCTCGTCGGAGACCGCCACCGTGACCGCGTCGCCGTCCACGGGCGTCACCGTGACCTGGTCGTCCAGATGGACGGCATGGAAGACCGTGGCCAGCGTGTGGTAGCCGTCCGGACGCAGCGGGCCCACGCGCAGGCTGAGGTTGATCTTGGCCGGTGCCCGGGCTGTGACCGCGGCGGCCGTCATCGCCGGACCCTGGATGCGCTGCTCATCGGTGCCTCCGCAAGGACATGGCGATCCGCACGAAGTCGCTCACCGCCAGCTGCTCCCCACGGGCTCCGGGGTCGACGCCGGCGCCTCGCACGACCGCCTCGGCGGCGGTCCGAGATCCTGCCAGCCCCGCGAGGGTTGAGCGAAGTGTCTTGCGCCGCTGGGCGAACGCTGCGTCGACCACGGCGAACACCTCCTCCCTGGGCGGCCCGGACCGGGCGGCCTCGTGCCGACGCCAGGCGACCAGTCCTGAGTCCACGTGCGGCGCCGGCCAGAAGACCGAGCGGCTGACCCGGCCGGCCGCGGTTGCAGTGCCGTACCACGCTGCCTTGACGCTGGGGACACCGTACGTTCGTGACCCCGGGCCGGCGACGAGCCGGTCGGCGACCTCTGCCTGGACCATGACCAGCGCCCGCCGCACCGTAGGCAGCACGGCCCACAGGTGCAGGAGCACCGGCACGGCGACGTTGTAGGGCAGGTTCGCCACCAGCGCGGTCGGCACCGGGTCGGGCAGCGTCGGCAGGTGCAACGCGTCGGCGGCGACCACCGTGAGGCGGTCAGCCAGCTCCGGCGCCCGATCGGCCACGGTGGCCGGGAGCGCCGCCGCCAGGCCGGTATCGACCTCGACGGCCACCACCCTGCCCTGTGGACCGGTGACGTCGAGCAGGCCTAGGGTCAGTGACCCCAGGCCGGGCCCGACCTCGAGCACGACGTCGTCGGGCCGCAGGTCAGCGATCCGCGCGATCCGGCGGACCGTGTTGGGGTCGACGACGAAGTTCTGGCCGCGCTGCTTGCTCGGTCGCAGGCGGAGCCCGGCGGCCAGTCCCCGCACCTCCGCGGGGCCGAGCAACCGGGCTCCGGCAGGCGCTGGGCTCAGTTGGGCAGGCCCAGCGACGCCGAGCAGGCGGGCCAGGCGCCGTAGCCGCCGTTGGTGTCGCGGAGCTTGGTGGCAACCGCGATCTGCTCCTCGCGGCTGGCCTCGCTCGGCAGCGATGCGTAGGCGCCGCCGCCCATGGCCTGCCAGGTGGCGAGATTGAACTGCAGACCGCCGTAGTAGCCGTTACCGGTGTTGATGGACCAGTTGCCGCCCGACTCGCATTGCGCGAGCTGGTCCCACACGCCCGAGCCCACGCTCGGGGCCGCCGGCGCGCTAGAGGACGACTCCGACACCGGCTCCGGCTCGGGCTGCGGCTTCTCCTTGGTGCCGTGCACCTCGATGCGGTTGACCGGTGCCTGCACCATCTTGGTGTCGACCACCTTGCGGCTGCGCAGGTCGCCGTCGGCGATGACCCGGCGGATGGTGACACGCTGCTTGCCGTCGCGGCCGGGGCGCTTCACGTCGGTGCGACCCTCGAGCATGGTGTCGGAGTAGCGCACGGTGGTCTGGGAAGGCACGGCCTGGGTGACGGTGCGCATCCGCTTGTTGACGTCGGTCGCCACGATGCGCATGCCCGGGCGGACCTTACGGTCAGCCGCCGGCGTCAGCTCGTCGTCGCGGTCGGTCTTGATGCCTGCCGAGTCCGCGACGGCCTCGACGGTGGGCTCAGTGGTGACCAGTTGGCGCTTGCCCTTCTTGCTGACCAGCGTGACCTTCTTCGGGGTGACGACCTTCAGCTCGAGGCCACTGCGACCGAGGTAGCTGCCGCGACTCTCGGACAGGTCAGCGCCGGCGAAGCGGGTGCCGATCTCGTCGAGCGCGTCACCGACGCTGGTGGCAGTGACCCAGTACGAGGACCTGTCCCCGTCGACCGCGAGGGTGAGCTTGCGGGCGTGGCGGACGGCGATCCTGGTGCCGTCGTCGATCGAGGAGTCGACCGCGGGCTGGACCACGTCGCGCTCCGAGAGGTCGACGCCCTCTTCGGCGAGCACCTCGCCGACGTCGTCGCTGAACGTCGTCAGCTCGGTCTCCTCGCCATCGACCGAGAGCGTGACGCTCTTGTGCATGGTCGAGTAGGCGACCGTCCCGGCGACGAGGCCGAGGACGACCAGGACGCTGATGGCGATGATCAGGGATCGCTTCTGCACGGTGCTCCTGCGGTGTCTGGGGTGCGGGTGGGCGCGCGGCGCTCTTGTCGCGCGCGGTCTGATTGGGCAGGGCCGTCTCGGCCCAGGTACTCACGGCGCCCAGCCCGGAAACTCTCGGCAGCGCCAGCCCGCGACGATAACGAGATGGTCACGGTGGGCCAAACTGAGCCGAGCAGCCACGTTACCCCTGGGGCTGGTGTGACAGAAGTGAGTCCGTGTGGCGGCATACGCGTCATAGGTCACACAGGGATGCCTCGCGACACGCCGGACGGCGGGGGCCGCCGTGGCCGGCGGGGGATCAGAGCCGTGTCGGAACGCCGCTACCAGGACCCGCCGAAGGCGAGATCGGTGTTGGCGTCGATGGCGGCACACACCTCGGCCAGGTCGTGACCGAGGGTGTCGGCCATGACGCGCAGGGTGCACGGAATGAGGTAGGACGCGTTCGGCCGCCCACGGAAGGGCGCCGGGGTGAGGTAGGGCGCGTCGGTCTCGACGAGCACGCGGTCCAGCGGCGTGCGCGCGAGCGCTGTCCGCAGCGGGGCCGCGTTGGCGAAGGTCACCGTCCCCGCGAAGCTCAGGTACGCACCCCGGTCGAGGCAGGCGGCAGCGAAGTCGGCGCCGCCGGAGAAGCAGTGCATGACCGTGCGGTCAGGCACGCCTTCCTCGTCGAGGACCCTCAGCACGTCGTCGTGGGCGTCCCGGTCGTGGATCACCAGCGTCTTGGCCAGCTGGTGCGCGAGGCGGATGTGGGTGCGGAACGAGCGCTCCTGGGCGGCCCGGCCCTCCGGACCCGTGCGGAAGAAGTCCAGGCCGGTCTCGCCGACTGCCCGCACCCGCGTCGACGACCCGGCGATCTCGGCGATCTCGGCCAGCGCCTCGTCGAGCTGCCCCGCCGCCTCCAGCCGAGGGGCTTCGTTGGGATGCAGGGAGACCCCCGCCACCACCGCGGGATGTCGCTCGACCTGCGCGACCGACCACCGTGCGCCCGGCAGGTCGCAGCCGATCTGCACCACCCGCGGCACCCCCACCGAGGCCGCGGCCCCCAGGAGCTCGTCGAGCGCGACGTGGTCGTCGTCATCGCCGTCGGCGATGTCGAGGTGGCAGTGGCTGTCGACCACGGGGTGGGGAAGCGGGTCGGGGAGCGGCGGGCGGCTGCGGTCCCGTCGCCGGCCCGTGCGCTCGTCGGTCGCCGCCCGCCGGCGGCTCGGACCGGGCCCGGGGATGCCGGGAACGGCCGGCGGGGGGTCGGCTGGTCCCGTCATGCCGGCGCGTCCGGCTCCAGCCGGGGGAACAGCGGGTCACCCTTGCGGACCGCGGCGCCGGGAGCCAGCCGTCCCCACGTCCCCGCTTCGGCCACCGACTGCTCGGACAACGGGCCGAGCTGGTCGGCGGCGCCGAGACGCTCCCACAGCGCCTGAGATGCCCTGGGCATCACGGCCGCGTGCAGAACCGCCACCGCGCGCAGTGACTCGGCAGCCGTGTACAGGATCGTCGCCAGCCGGAGCCGGCCCTGCGGCGAGTCGTCCTTGGCGACCTTCCACGGCTCCTGCTCGGTCACGTAGCCGTTGACGGCGCCGACGAACCCCTCGACGGCGGCGACGGCGTCCTGCAGCGCGAGCCTGTCCATGGCCCGCTCGGCGGCGGCCACCGTCTCCGCCAGCGAGCCGGCCAACGCCTCGTCGGCCGGACCGACATCGCCCGGCTCGGGCAGGGAGCCCGAGAAGTACCGCGCGACCATCGACGTCACCCGCGAGGCGAGGTTGCCCAGCCCGTTGGCCAGCTCGGAGGTGTAGACCGCGCTCATGTGCTCCCAGGAGAAGGACCCGTCGGAGCCGAAGGCGATAGCGCGCAGGAAGTAGTAGCGGTAGGCGTCGGAGCCGAACGTGTCGACGATCTCGCTGGGGTGGATGGCCGTTGCCTTGGCCTTGCTCATCTTCTGCCCGCCGACCTGCAGCCAGCCGTGGGCGAAGACCTGACGCGGCGGGTCGACTCCGGCGGCCATCAGCATGGCCGGCCAGATCACCGCGTGGAAGCGCAGGATGTCCTTGCCGACCAGGTGCACGTCGGCCGGCCAGGTCCGCGCGAACAGCCGCGGGTCCGTGCCGAAGCCGGCGGCGGTGGCGTAGTTCAGCAGCGCGTCGATCCAGACGTACAGCACGTGCTTGTCGTCCCAGGGCACCGGGATGCCCCAGTCGAAGCTGGACCGGGAGATGGACAGGTCCTGCAGACCCTGGCGCACGAACGACACGACCTCGTTGCGCGCACTCTCGGGTTGCACGAAGGTCGGGTGCGACTCGTACAGCTCGAGGAGCCTGTCGGCGTACCGACTGAGTGCGAAGAAGTAGTTGACCTCCGACAGCTGCTCCACCGGCCGCTCATGGATGGGACAGAGCGGCACCCCGCCGGCACCCGGAAGCAGCTCGGCAGGGAGCTTGAACTCCTCGCACGCGATGCAGTACGGCCCCTCGTAGGTGCCCTCGTAGACGTCGCCGGCGTCGTAGATCGCCTGCCAGAACTCGCGCACCCGCTCGGTGTGCCGGGGCTCGGTGGTGCGGATGAAGTCGTCGTTGCTGGCGTCGATGACCCCGAGCACCGGCTTCCACTCGGTCTCGACCAGGCGGTCGGCCCACTCCCGGGGGGAGACCCCGTTGTCCGCGGCCGCGGTCAGCACCTTCTGGCCGTGCTCGTCGGTGCCGGTCAGGAACCACACCGGCTGCTGACGCTGCCGGTGCCAGCGGGCGATCATGTCGGCCGCGACCGTGGTGTAGGCGTTGCCGATCGACGGCGGCGCGGTCACGTAGTAGATCGGGGTCGTGATGTAGAACGCCTTCCGGCCGGTCGCGGGCTCGGCGGGGTCGCGCAGGGAGGCGGTCTCGGACACGCGACGATCCTAGGTGCGGGCCGGAACCGGATCCGACCGGCCTTTTCAGCGGCGGTGGACTGCGTCGTAGACCTGGCGCCTGGGCACGCCCGTGGACCTCGCCACCGCAGCGATGCCCTCGCGCCGCGACAGCCCGCCGGCCTCCTCCTCGACCTGCACGAGGCGTCGCAGCTGCTCTGCGTCGTAGTGCACCGGCTCGACGACCGCGCCCCGCACCACCAGGGTGACCTCGCCGCGGACCCCCGCGCCGGCCCACTCGGCGAGCTCGCGGAGCGGACCACGACGAACCTCCTCGTACGTCTTGGTCAGCTCGCGGCAGACGGCGGCGGGTCGACCTGCCCCGAACACCTCTGCCATCGCGGCCAGGGTGGCGGCGGTCCGCTGGGGCGCCTCGAAGAACACCATCGTGCGCTCCTCCCCGGCCAGGCCCTCCAGGCGCACCCGCCTCTGACCCGTTCGCCTGGGGAGGAAGCCCTCGAAGCAGAACCGGTCGACCGGCAGCGCCGAGAGCATCAGCGCGGTCAGCACCGCCGACGGGCCTGGGACAGCGGTGACCGGCACACCTGCCGCAGCCGCCGCTGCGACCAGCCGGTACCCCGGGTCGGACACGCTCGGCATGCCGGCGTCGGTGACGAGCACCACTCGCCGCCCCTCCACCAGCTCGGCCAGCAGCTGGGGGGTCCGTGCCTCCTCGTTCGCCTCGAAGTACGACAGCACGCGCGCGGTCAGGGTGACCCCCAGGTCGCCGCAGAGCCGGCGGAGGCGGCGGGTGTCCTCGGCCGCGACGGTGTCGGCACCGGCCAACTCCGCGACCAGCCTCGGCGAGGCGTCGTCCGGACGGCCGATGGGCGTTGCCGCCAGCACCAGGGTCACGCTCGCCAACCTACGGCCAGCGGGCACCCGCGCAGACCTACGATGCGCAGGTGACGCTGACGCGGGGGCCGGCCGAGAGCCTGCGACCGCTGGGCTCGACGCCGCACGGTGACCCTCTGCCCCGGCTGTCGACCCGCTTCACGTCCGCGGTCGCGGGCTTGTCGCGGTGGGCGGGCTGGCTGGGCCCGCTGGTGGTCGCAGCACTGGCGCTCGGGCTGCGGCTGTGGCAGCTGGGTCGCCCCGAGCAGCTCACCTTCGACGAGACCTACTACGCCAAGGACGCCTGGTCGCTGTCCCGGTACGGGTTCGTCCAGGAGACCACCGATGCGGCGGACGACCGCATCAACGCCGGGGAGCTGGATGCCCGCATCTTCACCGGCGGACCGGCGCAGATCGTCCATCCCGAGGTGGGCAAGTGGATGCTGGCGGTGGGCATCCGCCTGTTCGGCATGGACCCGTTCGGCTGGCGCGTCGCCGCCGCCGTCACCGGCGCACTCACGGTGCTGGTGCTGTGCCGGCTGGTGCGGCGGCTCTCCGGGTCGACCCTGGTCGGCTGCCTGGCCGGGCTGCTGCTCTGCTTCGACGGGCTGCACCTGGTGATGTCGCGTACGGCGCTGATCGACGTCTTCGTGGCCTTCTGGCTCGTCTGCGCGGTGGCCTGCCTCGTCGCAGACCGGGACTGGGGGCGTCGCCGGCTGCTGCGGCTGGTGGACCCGGACGGGCTCGGGCCCGCAGGGGGCATCGGGGCCTGGGGACCGGTACGCCCCCTGCTGTGGCGTCCCTGGCGGATCGCGGCCGGGGTCTGCTTCGGACTCGCCTGTGGCAGCAAGTGGAACGGCGTGTTCGTCCTCGCTGCGTTCGGCCTGCTGGTGTGGGCCTGGGATGCAGGCGCCAGGCGGGCCATCGGAGTCTCGGCGGCGTGGGCGCGCTCGCTGGTCGTCGACGCGGTGCCGGCGTTCCTCTCCCTGGTCGGTGTCGCCCTGGTGGTCTACGTCGGCACCTGGACCGGCTGGCTGGTGCACCACGACGAGATGCAGGAGGCCTATGCCGAGGCCTACTCCTGGGGGGACTACGCCACAGAGGAGCCGGAGTCGTGGGCCGGCGAGACCCAGCAGGCGGTGCGCGACCTGTGGAACTACCACCAGCAGATGTGGGACTTCCACACGGTCTCCGTCGTGGAGACGACCAGGGACGACCCGCACCCGTACGAGTCGGACCCGCGCGGCTGGCTGCTGACGAGCCGACCAGTCGGCATCGACCTGCAGGGCGACATCGCTCCGGGCGATCAGGGCTGTACGGCCCCCCGGGGCGAGACCTGCCTGCGACAGGTGCTGGCCCTGGGCAACCCCGCCGTGTGGTGGCTCGGCGCGGCCGCCCTGCTGGCCAGTGTGTGGCAGTGGCTGGCCCGCCGCGACTGGCGCTTCGGCGTGCCGGTGGTCGCGGTCAGCGCCAGCTGGCTGCCGTGGTTCCGGTGGGACGACCGGTCGATCTTCTTCTTCTACGCGGTCACCATGATCCCGTTCACGTGCGCTGCCCTGGCGCTGATGCTCGGGGCCGCGCTCGGCCCGCCGACAGCCAGGGCGTCCCGCCGCCGCGCAGGCGCGGCCGCCGTCGGCGTGGTCCTGTTCGCGGTGGTCGTGTGCTTCGCGTTCTTCTGGCCGATCTGGACCGACCAGCTGATCCCGAACTCGCAGTGGCAACGTCGGATGTGGTTCGACCGGTGGACGTAGCCGAGGGACGGCCGGGCGAGCCTCAGACGGGGACCTGAGTGGTCAACAGTCCGGCGGCCGGGGCGCGACCCGAGAGCGCACGGCAGAACTCGAAGGCGTCCATGGTGATGCGCTCACGATCGCCGGCCCTCCAGTGGCCGCCTGCGGGTCCGGTCTGGTGGTGCGACCAGTCCTGCTGCGCGAACGACCGCTTCGCCGCGACGGTCGAGTCGTACCCTCTGGCCGTGAGCCGCACCTCGGGAGGGAACCGTCGTGGCCACGAGCAGTGGACCATGACCGTCACTGCGGTCACGGACCTGCACCCGCGGCTGCGTCGGGTCACGTTCGGCGCTGACGAGTTCGCCACGTTCGCCGCCGAGGGGCCGGACGAGTGCTTCGGCTGGCTGCTCCCGACCGGGGACCGGCCGCACCTTCGCTGGTACACCGTGCGGCACCACCGGCCGGACCGGGCGGAGATCGATGTCGATGTGGTCCTGCACGGCGACGAGGGCCCGGCCTCCCGGTTCGCCGCACGGGCCCAGGTCGGGGCCATCGCCGGCTTCCGCAGCAGCGGCGCCGCCTACTCGCCGCCCGGGGACGGCGCGTCGCAGCTGCTGCTCGGCGACGAGACCTCGATGCCGGCCCTCGGCGCCATCGTCGAGTCGCTTCCCTCGGGTACGTCGGGCGTACGGGCGGTGGTGGAGGTTCCCGACTCATCGTGGACGTACCGGATCGGTGGTGACGTGGCGGTGGAGTGGCGTCCTCGCGATGAGCGCCCGCCGGGCAGCTGCCTGCTTGACGTCGTCTCCGAGCGTCCGGCGTCGGTCGGCTACGCCTGGGTCTGCGGCGAGGCCGGCGCGGTCCGCGCGATCCGGCGTCAGCTGATCGAGGGCTGGGGGTTGGACCGCCGTCGCATCACCTTCTCGGGGTACTGGCGACAGGGCGGGCCCCGGGCCTGACGTGGACTCGCCCGCGCGCCGAACCGGCGCCAGATCCGCGGTCGGAGCCGGCCGTGCGAGAGCGAGCTAGAAGACGGTGTAGCCGCCGTCGACGACGAGGACCGAACCGGTCATGAAGCTGGACGCGTCGCTGGCCAGGAAGACGACCGCCGGACCCAGCTCGTCCGGCATGCCGTAGCGCTGCTGCGGCGCGTCCTCGATCCAGTGTCGCCGGAAGCGCGGCTCGTCGACCGGCGCCATCTCCGTCTTCATGTATCCGGGCGCCAGGGCATTGACCCGGATTCCCTGCGGTGCCCACTCGGCGGCGAGGCTACGGGTGAGGTGGTGCACGGCTGCCTTCGAGGCGTTGTACGCCGGCTGCCACTGGGGGCGGTTGACGATGGTGCCCGATATCGAGCCCACGTTGACGATCGTGCCGCCACCCCGGTCGGTCATGTGGGCTCCGAACACCTGGCAGGCGATCCACAGGGCGTCGAGGTTCGTGCCCATCACCTCACGCCATTCGTGGTCGGTCACCTCGAGCGCCGGCCTGTGTACGCAGGTGCCGGCATTGTTGACCAACACGTCGACCTGCCCGAACGCCTCGACGGCCCCGGCGAGGACGCGCTCGACATCGGCTCGGACGGTGACGTCGCCCAGCACCGTGCAGGTACGGGCGCCTCGCTCGCCCAGCTCGGCCTCGACGACGGCAGCCGCGTCGGCGTCCCGGCCGGTGATGACCACCGACGCGCCTGCCTCGGCCAGAGCCCGCGCGAAGGCGCGACCCAGGCCGCGGGTCGAGCCGGTGACCACGGCCGTCCGTCCCGTCAGCGCGAAACTGTCCAGCACCGACACGCCTGCCTCCTCAGCCTGGGGACCGTCCTGGGGGCGCGCACCAGCGCCTGTCGTGACCTTGCTCCCGCGGCATTGTGTCCGAGCGGCGCGCGAGGCCGGGTATGCGGGGGGTCGCCGCCGTGGCACCTGCCGCAGGTGGCTGTCCGGTGGCGGCAGCTCTAGGGTCGCTGCCATGCCGAGCAACCGACGTGCCGCAGGGATCGACATCGGCGGATCCGGGATCAAGGGAGGCGTCGTCGACCTCGACGCCGGTGAGCTGGTCGGCGAGCGCGAGCGGCTGGACACGCCGCAGCCCGCCGAGCCTCCGGACGTGGCCGAGGCGGTGGGGGAGGTCGCGAGATCGCTGGACCTGTCCGGGCCGTGGGGCGTCGCCTTTCCGGGTCCCATCGTCGATGGCGTGGCCTACACCGGGGTGAACCTCGGCTCCGGGTGGCCGGGGACCTCGCTGCGCGACGTGCTCGGCCTGCAGCTGCCCGGTCCGGCGACGTACCTCAACGACGCCGACGCCGCCGGTCTGGCCGAGGCGCGCTATGGCGCCGGCCGGGGCCGGCGTGGCCTGGTGGCCGTCGTCACGTTCGGGACCGGCATCGGCAGCGCGCTCGTGCACGACGGCCGGCTCGTCCCCAACTCGGAGCTGGGCCACATCGAGATCGACGGGCACGACGCCGAGACCCGGGCGGCCGACTCCGCCCGCAAGCGCGAGGACCTGGACTGGGAGACGTGGGCAGGCCGGGCCTCTCAGTACCTGTGCGCGCTCGAGCGCCTGATCTGGCCGGAGCTGTTCGTGCTCGGCGGCGGCGTGTCGAAGAAGGCGGAACACTGGGTCCCCCTGCTGAAGACCCGGACGCCGATCGAGCTGGCACAGCTGCGCAACAACGCCGGCATCGTCGGTGCGGCCCTCGCCGGTTACGAGGCCCAGCACGGCGGCTCGTGATCTGACGGGTGGAGCTGAGGGGATTTGAACCCCTGACCCCCTCGATGCGAACGAGGTGCGCTACCGGACTGCGCCACAGCCCCACAGTCGCGAGGGATCTGCCCCGCGACCGCCGGAAACAGTAGCAGGGAGATCAGTCGCCGACCGCACGCCGTACAACGGCGTCCGGGCCCGCCGCGGCGTGCTCGGACGCCACCTCCGGGGCCCGCCCGGAGACCGCGTGAACGTGTGGGGTGGAGGACTGCCCACCCGCGAGGTGCCCGGACGTCCGGGCCTCGGAACCGGTCAGGTCGATGGTCCGGATGCCGGGCTCGGCCCGCGGCTTCGAGACGTACGTGGGCAGCGTGACCGGCACCGGATCCCAGAGCGACGAAGCCGGCGCCGCAGTGAACGGCTCGGGCTCGGGCGCCGCCGTGGGCTCGGGTGTCACCTCCGCGCGGGGGTCCGCGGGACCCGGCCCTCCCGGCACGACGACCGGGGGCCTGCTGCTACTCGAGACCGTGGACGCTCCGGTGGGCGGGTCGGCGGGGACGGTACCGGCCGGGCGGACCGTGAGCAGCGGGCTGGCAGCAGCGGACCCAGCAGCAGACGACCCAGCGGCAGGCTGCCCAGCGGCAGTGGACCCACTGGCTGAGGGGCCGGTGGCTGCGGAGCCGGTGGCTGCGGGGCCGGTGGCTGAGGACCGGGTGGCTGTCGGGGGCGTCGCGGAGGTCCGCAGAGACTCTTCCCATGCGGCCGTGCGGGCCCGGGTGACCTGCCACCGGGCGAGGACGAGGAAGCCCACCACCGCCGCGACCGGAACGGCCGGCGACCACAGGGGGAGCCACCCCAGGATCGCGGCGGCCGTCACCGTCACGGTCACCAGCAGCAGGACGACCAGGACCCGGCGGCGGCGCGCGGCTGCCGCCCGGGCGGCACGCCGGGTCGCCGCCGTCGAGGCGGCGGACCGGGCGCCCCCGCGGACCGCACCGCTGTCGGCCGTGGGGCCGGCTGTCGAGACGCTGGTCACCGCGGTGGCTCCGCGTGTCGACGCGGGCCTGCGGACCGGAACCGCAGTGGAGGTAGTCGCCGGTGGGGCCGGCGTGGCACCGGCGCTCCCTGCGCCGTCGGTGCGTCCGAGCACGCGCATGGCTGCGGAGAACCGGTCGACCGAGCGGCTCCGCACGGCCTCGTCGTGGCGGCGAAGGGTCAACGGGACCAGGTAGCACAGCCACGCCACGACGACGATGGCGAAGATGACGCCGCTGCCGGTGAGAGCCACGCGCTGACCGTAAGCCGCCGGGTGGCCGTCCGTGCGCAGCGGGGCCGGTGTGTCGTCAGATCAGTCCTGTGACTGGTGTGACTCAACGGCCCGGGCCAGCATGCTGCCGTGCACCTCCTCGCTGGTGACCGCGAAGAGCAGGTGGTCGCGCCACGCGCCGTCGATGTGGAGGAAGTGGAACGCCTCGCCCTCCTGTCGCAGCCCGAGCTTGTGCACGACACGCAGACTCGCGGTGTTCTCGGGTCGGACGGCGATCTCGAGGCGGTGCAGGCCCACCGTCGTGAAGCAGTGGTCGATGACCAGTGCCACCGCCGTGGGCGTGATGTTGCGGCCGGCGTAGGTGCGGTCGATCCAGTAGCCCAGGTTCCCTGAGCGAGACGATCCCCAGGTGATGCCCGAGACCGTCACCTGTCCCACCATCGCCCCGTCATAGGTGGTGACGAACGGCAGTCCCCGCCCTGCCCTGGCGTTGCGGCGCAGCTCGCGCGCAGTGACCCGGAACGACTGCGGGTGCTGCCCGGAGCCGGGAGGCAGGGTGGCCTCCCAGGGCGTGAGCCACTGCCGGTTGCGGCTGCGGATGTCCCGCCAGGCCGTGGCGTCGCGGACCGACACCGGCCGAAGGCCCACACGGCCCGACGACAGGGTGGCGGGCCAGCCCCGGGTCATGGCGCACCGTCCGGCGGTTCGGCGCCGGCGGCAGGTCCGGGGCTGTCGTCGTGGTCGTTGCCCCGGAGCTGGTCGACCGCGTGCAGGACGACGGCCTCGAGCACGGCCAGGCCGTCGCGGACTCCGCCGGTCGAGCCGGGCAGGTTGACCACGAGGGTGCGGCCGGCCACGCCAGCGAGCCCACGGGACAGCACGGCCGTCGGTACCCCGGCGGACGCGCCCCGCGACCGGATCGCCTCGGCCAGACCGGGCACCTCGTAGTCGAGTACCGTGCGCGTCTGCTCGGGAGTGGCGTCGGTGGGGCTGATGCCGGTACCGCCGGTCGTGACCACCAGATCGGCACCCGCTGCGACGGCTGCACGCAGGGCGTCACCGACCGGAGCGCCGTCGGGGACGACCCATGGTCCGTCGACGTGGAAACCCCAGCCGGCCAGCCGCTCGGCGATCAGCGGTCCGCCCTCGTCGGCGTACACCCCGGCCGCGGCGCGGTTCGACGCCGTCACCACGGTGGCCCGCTGCGGCCCGCTCATCGATCGTCCTGCGCGTCACGGCGCCAGGCTCCGCGCCGCCCACCGTCCTTGGCCTCGACCCGTACGTGCTCGATCACGGCACCGCGGTCGACCGCCTTCACCATGTCGATGACGGTCAGCGCGGCGACCGACACCGCGGTGAGCGCCTCCATCTCGACACCGGTGCGTTCGGCCGTGCCCACCGTCGCCGTGATGACCACCCCTTCGTCGTCGACCCGCAGGTCGACCTCCACCCGGCTCAGGCCGAGGGGGTGGCAGAGCGGGATGAGCTCGGCCGTGCGCTTGGCTGCCATGATCCCGGCGATCCGCGCCACCGCCAGCGCATCGCCTTTGGGAAGTCCCCCGGCACCCCCCCGCAGCAGCCGCACCACCTCCGCAGCGACGCGCACCCGCCCGGTGGCGACCGCCGTGCGGGCGGTGACCGGCTTCGCCGACACGTCCACCATCCGTGCCGCACCGGACTCGTCCAGGTGGGTCAGCACGTGCCCCTGCCCGGGGACGGCCCCGGACTCGTCGGACATAGCAGCGACACCTCGGTTCAGAAGTCGCGGTCGAGGGCCAGGACCGACACAGTCTCACCGGCCGCGACCGCGGTCACGTCCTCGCCGAGCACGACGAGTGCGTTGGAGTGTGCCAGCCCGTACAGGAGATGGGAGCCGGCGCCACCCACGGGGGTCACGGTGGCGCCGTCGCCGTCCTCCTCGAAGCGCCCCCGCAGATACTGTGCCCGGCCGGGGATCGAGGAGACGTCGGCGGTCAGCGTGGCCGGGGTCAGCGGGCGGCGGTAGGGCACCCGACCGGTCAGCCGGCGCAGGGCGGGCACCACGAACACCTCGAACGACACGTAGGTGGACACCGGATTCCCCGGGAGGGTCAGGATCGGGGTCTGGTCCTCGCCGACCCGGCCGAAGCCCTGCGGTTTGCCCGGCTGCATGGCGACCTCGCAGAACTCCACCGTGCCCAGCCGGGACAGCACATCCTTGACGACGTCGTAGGCACCCTTGCTGACGCCCCCGCTCGTCACCACCACGTCGGCACGCACCAGCTGGTCGCTCAGCGCGTCGGCGAAGACCTGGGGGTCGTCGCCGACCACGCCGACGCGGTACGGGATGGCGCCGGCGGCGCGCACCGCGGCGGCCAGCAGGTAGCTGTTCGCGTCGTAGATGGAGTCGAAGCCCAGCTGCTCCCCCGGGCCGCGCAGCTCGTTGCCGGTGGACATGATCACCACGCGAGGACGCGGACGCGCCAGCACCTGCGACCGACCGACGCCGGCGAGCAGTCCCACTTCGCGGGGCCCGATGAGCGTGCCCTCCTCGAGCAGCAGGTCGCCCTCGGCCACGTCCTCACCGGCGTGCCGCACGTGCTGACCAGGATCAGGCGCGCGGGAGATCCGGACGCTGCCGGTGCCGCCGTCGGTCCACTCGACCGGGACCACGCTGTCGGCCCCGGACGGCATGGGCGCACCCGTCATGATCCGCATGGTGGTGCCGGGCGGCAGCCCGTACGGCGCGGACTGGCCGGCCGCGGACTCACCGACGACGGGCAGGTGCACGGGCTCGGACTGGCTGGCTGTGGCCACGTCGGCCCGGCGCACCGCGTAGCCGTCCATCGCCGAGTTCTCGAAGCGCGGAAGCGCCAGCGGCGACCGCACCACCTCGCACAGGGGTAGCCCGACAGTCTCCAGCAGCGGCTGCTCGTACGGCGGGAGCGCGGTGATGGAGTCGAGGATGCGCGTCACGTGCTCGTCCACCGAGCGCGGTGCGGTGCCGGCCGCCGGCACGTCGCGGGGCTCAGCGCTCATGACCTCACCCTAGTTGTCAGCGCCCGGGGACAGCATGCCGCCGCAGGGCCGGGACGGTCAGTCACCCACCACCGACCCGTCGGGGACCCGACCCCCCTCCGACCCGAGCACCGCCTCACCCGTGACCACGACGTCGGCGCCGAAGGTCCAGTCACCCTCGACGGTCAGCCGGCGCGCGCGCCGCAGGGAGGGCGGCCCGTGCGGGAACCGCTCGTCGAAGCCGTCGATGCCCGCGTAGAGGTCCGGCTCGAGGTCCACCAGGGGGACGTCGTCCACGGTCCTGTCGAGGGTGCCGTCGTCGGCCACCGAGTAGACGTCCGAGCGCATGACCAGCAGATCGTTCGTGGTCTTGACCGGGAGGAAGCGCTCGCGACCCACCTCGATCGCCTGCGCACCGTCGAACACCTCGACCGCGGCGCCCATCGCGGTCTCGACCTGCACGACGCGCGGTGACGAGGGGTCGGTCGGGTCGACCGTCTTCTCGTTGCGGATCAGGGGCAGCCCGAGCACGCCGTCGCGCTCGGAGAGCGTGTCAGCCAGCACGCGCAGGTCGAACCACAGGTTGTTGGTGTGGAAGTAGGGATGCCGGTCGATGTCTGCGGCCCGCTCCGCATCCTCGTCCCGGGTCTGCGCCGTCTCCCGGAGCACCAGCCGCCCGTCACTGCGGCGGCGGACAAGGTGCCCGCCCTTGCGGTCGGCGGGCGTTCGACGGCAGACCTCCGCGGCGTACGGTGCGCCGCTGCCGGCGAACCAGCCGGCCATCCGCGCATCGGGGCTGGCGCCGAGGTTGTCGGCGTTGGACACGCAGGCGTACCGGTAGCCGGCGTCCAGCAGCCGACCGAGGGTGCCGGACGCCTCGAGCGCGGTGTAGAGGTCACCGTGGCCGGGCGGACACCACTCGAGCGACGGGTCGGCGGGCCACCGGACCGGGGTCAGGTCGTCGGCGAGCAGCTTCGGCTCCCGGTTCTGCAGGAAGTCGAGGGGCACGCCGTCGACCGGGAGGTCGGGATAGGCCTCGAGGGCGGCCAGGGTGTCGTCGCGGGTGCGGAAGCTGTTCATGAACAGCACCGGCAGCCGCACCGCGTGGCGTGTCCTCGCCGCCAGCACCTGCAGGGCGATCATGTCGAGGAAGCTGCGGTCACCGCGCACCGGGAGCAGCGACTTGGCCCGCGACATCCCCATCGACGTGCCGAGCCCGCCGTTCAGCTTCACCACGGCGCAGGCGCCGAGGGCCTCCCGGCTCGCCTCTGAATCCACGTCGACGTCGTCCAGCCGGGCCAGGCCGGTGACCGGTTCGACCTCGTCCTCGGAGATCACGCCGGTCTCGCCCGACTCGAGCAGCGAGTAGTTGTGGCTGAACACCTCGATGGCGAGCTCGTGCACGTCACCATCGGCCATGGTCTGGCGGGCGAGCTCCAACCCGGATGCGCTCATGACCGCAAGGCTAGGGGGCGTCTGCCTTCGCGGCGTCAGGGCCTGCGGCCGCTGCCGTGGCTGCCGTGGCTGCGTGCCGTGGCTGCCGTGCCGTGGCTGCCGTGCCGTGGCTGCCGTGCCGTGGCTGCCGCTGCCGCCGCTACCGTCGGAGGGTGGACAAGAGCGAGGTGCGCCGCCGGACGCGGGCCGCCCGCCGTGGGCGACCACCGGACGAGCAGGCAGCCACGGCGCTCCGGGTGGCGGACGCGGTTCTCGCGCTGCCCGAGCTGCCGGCGGCAGACACGGTCGTGGCCTACGTGTCCATCACCGGGGAGCCGGGGACCGAGCCGCTGCGCGCGGCCCTGCGCGAGCGAGGCGTCCGGGTGCTGCTCCCGGTCCTGCAGCCCGACGACGACCTCGACTGGGCGGTCGACGACGGCGCGCTGGCGCCCGGCCGGCGGCCCGCCGTGCTCGAGCCGACCGGCCCCCGGCTCGGGCCGGATGCGGTGGCCGAGGCGGCGGTGGTGGTCGTCCCGGCCGCTGCGGTGGCGCTCGACGGCACCCGGCTCGGACACGGTGGGGGCTCTTACGACCGGGCGCTGCCGCGTGCGAAGGGCCTGGTGGTCGCCCTCGTGCATGACGACGAGCTGGTCGACGAGCTGCCCCGCGACCTCCACGATCGCAGGGTGCACGTCGCCGTCACCCCGAGCCGCACCGTCCGTCTGGCGCTCAGGGAGCGGACGGGTCCGGCCTGATCACCAGCTCGTCGTCGGCGGACCGCTGAACCGCGTCTCGGGTGAAGGGCCAGTCGAGCAGTCTGCCGTCGAGCCAGGCCTGCGTCTGATCGTTGTAGTGGGTCGAGAAGGCATGCCCGGACGCGCCGCCGAGAACGACCCACTCGGCGAAGTCCAGGTCGCTCATGGGCACCACCAGGCGCGCCGACGGCACCGCTGTCGCGACGAATCCGTCGGCCGCGATCCAGGACGTGGCGTTGACCGCCCCACTGCCACCTCCCAGCGGGTAGGGGCCCCGGTTGAACAACGCCGCGACGGCACCGGTGCCGGCCTGCCCCAGCGTGCGGTTCTCCAGCACCAGCTCGTGCAGGCCGCCCCAGCCCCACCTGCCGGGATCCTCGGCCTGCATGCTGGTGAGGTCGTCTCGCGCCTGCTCCATGGCCGCGACGAGGATGTCGTTGCGTTGCTCGACGACCTCGGTGCTCACGTCGTCCCACCAGACCGAGCGCGGCTCGTCGAGCAGCCGCTGCACGACGGCGAACCACCGCTCGCCACCGTCCGGCCACACTCGCGCGGGGAGCTGGTCGTGGAAGGTCAGTGCCAGCAGGTCACGCCACACGACGTTGAAGTAGGCGGCCGCTGCCGAGTCCGCCGGCTGCGTGCCGTCCCATCCCACCAACAGCTGCTGGCCCTCACGGTCGTACGGCGTGGGCAGCTGCCGCCGCAGCAGCAGCGGTACCAGCGGGTCGGCCATCGGGTGCAGCGTGTCGGTCTGCAGCCTGGCCATGCCGTCGACCGTCCAGTCGTCCCGGTCGGCCAGCAGGTCGAGGATGCGCTGGGACCGGTAGCCGTAGGAGCCGTCCGCACCCAGGGTGTAGCGGTACCGGTTCGGGTCGACCACCGCCTGGTTGGCCGTGACGATGACACCCGACGGCGGGTCGAGCGCCCAGGGCAGCTCCCGGAACGGGATCGTTCCCCGCCAGCCGTACCGCGCGTCCCAGCCGGGGACCGGCCACCGACCCTCGCCCAGCCGCCGGACCGGGATCGCACCGGGGGCCTGGTAACCGATGTGGCCGTCGACATCGGCGTAGACGAGATTCTGCGAGGGCACCGCGAAGCCCTGGGCCGCAGTGCGGAACTGCTCCCACGACCGGGCCGCGTTGATCCCGAAGACCGCCTCCATGGTGCGGCCCGGCTGGAGCGCGGTCCACTGCAGGGACACCGCGTACTCGCCCTCGCCGGGCGGCCGTGGCACCGGCGCGGCGCCGGCAGCCAGCGCAGCCCCGTCGTCGAGGTCCGACAGCAGCGGGCCGTGACGCGTGCTCCGGACGGTACGGGTCAGTGGCTCGTCCTCGCCGGCGATGGAGAACTCCTCCTCGCGGACGCGCATCTGGACCCATCGCCCGTCGAACAGGTAGCGGTCGCCGTCGACCCGCTCCACGTACAGATCACTCACGTCGGCGTACATGTTGCTCAGTCCCCAGGAGATCCGGTCGTTGTGGCCGACGAGCACGCCGGGGACGCCGGACATCGTCAGGCCCGTCACATCGAACGGGCACCGGGGGCCGAGCTCTCGGCAGTGCAGGGCCATCGGCGCCCAGATGCCCGGCATCGCCGGCGCGAGGTGCGGGTCGTTGGCGAGCAGAGGGGCCCCGTCGGCGGTGTGCTCACCCGAGACCACCCACGAGTTGCTGCCGATGCCGGAGCCCGTGCCGAGCAGCGCGGGCACTGCTGCGTCGAGCCGGGCCGCCGTTCGCAGTCCCGGCGCGACCGCCCGGGTGACGGAGCGGGGAAGCGGCGGGCGGGCCGCTGCCGAGCGGGGACGGGCGGTGGGGTCGAACCGCCCGGACACGATGGCACCCCGGTCGAGGATGGGGGGGTGCTCGTCCACCGGGTACGGCGGATACAGCTCCTCCACCAGCTCCGCCGGTACCGCGGTCGACGCCAGCACGCGGGTGATCTCGTCGTTCATGTTGCTGCGCAGGTCCCACGCCAGCGCCTTCAGCCAGGCCAGCGAGTCGGTGGGGGTCCACGGCTCGGGCGCATAGTCGGGACCCGTCAGCCCGAGCACCGCGTACTCCAGCGACAGCTCGGACGCGGTCCTGTCGTCTAGGTAGGCGTTGACCCCGTCGGCGTAGGCCTGCAGGTACGACCGCGACGACGCGTCGAGCTGTGCCAGCTCCTGACCTGCGACGTCGTACCACCCCAGCGAGCGGACGTAGATGTCGGTGTCGAGGGCGGCGCGGCCGACCAGCTCGGCCAGCTCTCCCGAGACCACGTGCCGGCGGAAGTCCATCTCGAAGAACCGGTCCTGGGCGTGCACGAAGCCTTGGGAGAACAGCAGGTCGGAGGCCGTGTCGGCGTACACCTGCGCGATGCCGTTCTGGTCGCGCAGCACCTCGACCTCTTGGTCGAGGCCGGCGGCGACGACCTCTCCGGAGGTCTGCGGGAAGGAGCGACGCACGGTCCACCCGCTCCAGACCGTCGCCGCGACCAGCAGGACCGTCAGCCCGGCCGCCACCCAGGCGGTGATCCTGCGGGCGCGCCTCACCCGGGAATTGTGCCCCTGAGGTGCGGAGCGTCCGGAACAGCGTCCCCGAACGAGGGAATGGCACACTTGGCAGTCGAAGGTGGGGAGCGCCAGATCCCGCCGAGATGAGGAGACCGAGTCGTGCCCACCTATCAGTACGTCTGCACTGCCTGTGCGCAGCCGCTCGAAGCACAGCAGAGCTTCGCCGACGATCCCTTGACCGAGTGCCCGGCCTGCGGGGGTCGCCTGCGCAAGGTGTTCTCTGCGGTCGGAGTCGTGTTCAAGGGCTCGGGCTTCTACCGCAACGACAGCCGAGCCGCGGCCAACGGGGCGGGCTCGGGGAGCGACGGGGCGAGCGGCGACTCGGTAACGGCGGACACGGGCGGGTCCACGCCCGGCTCCACGCCCGCCTCCACGGGCGGGGACGGCAAGCAGTCCGGCGGCTCCGGCGGCGGCTCCGGTGACAAGGCGGCGAGCGGCGACTCCGCCAAGGGCTCCGGCCCGAAGTCAGGCAACGGTTCCAGGAAGACACCCGGCGGGGGTGGGGCCCGTGGGGGCGCCGGCAGCACTTCCTCCTCCACCTCCTCCTCCAGCGGGTCGGCTGCCTGATCTCTCCCAGCGGTGGATGACCGGGGCCGGTGACCAGGGGCCACACCTAGGGTCCGGCCGTGGAAGCCCGACGTCGGTCCGCCTGGTCGCAGGACCTTGCCCGCCCCGTCAAGCGCGCCGTCGCCCGGCACCGCCGCGGTCTCGCCGCGATCGCCGCCGGGCTGGCGGTGCTCAGCGCGCTGTCGACGTTGCGCCCGGCGCCACCGGACAGCGACAGGGTGGCGGTGGCCGCGCAGGACCTCCGGGGTGGGACGCGGCTGACCGCCGCGGACATCGGCATGGTCGACCTGCCGCCGGCCGCGGTGCCCGACGGCGCCTACGCACCGTCGGACGAACCGGTGGGTCGGCTGCTGGCGGCACCGGTGCGGCGTGGGGAGCCACTGACGGACGCCGCCGTCGTCGGACCCGGGTTGGCGTCTTCGCTGCCCAGCGGGCAGGTGCTCACCAGCATCCAGGTGGCGGCGACGACCGCACTGCTCGTCCGGCCGGGCGACCTGGTCGACGTCATCGCCGGAGGCGCGGGCGCAGTGGCCGAGGTCGTGGCCGGCTCGGCCACCGTGATCGCGGTGCCGAGAGCCGGCGGCGACTCCCAGACCCGTGCCGTCATGCTGGCCGTCGACGAGACAGCGGCGCTGTCGGTCGCACAGGCCGCGCTGGTGGCGCCGCTGCAGGTGGTGGTGCGTCCGCCGTGACGGCGACGCCCGCGCCCGGCCAGCGCAGGCGGCGGGGGCGGTGGGCTGGCGGCGTGGGGCGGCGGGGGCGGTGGGGTGGCGGTGACGAGCCTCGCCCGTCACTAGCATCACGAGGTGGCGGGGCATCCCGCGTCACGAGGAGGCACCCATGCTCCAGGGCTTCAAGGACTTCCTGCTCCGGGGGAACATCGTCGAGCTGGCGGTCGCCGTGGTCATCGGCACCGCGTTCGTGGCGTTGGTGACGGCGTTCACCACGTCGGTCATCAACCCGGTCATCGCCGCCGCGGGGGGCTCGGACTCCCTCGGCCTCGGCTTCACCCTGCGTGACGGCAACGAGGCCACGTTCGTCGACATCGGCGCGTTTCTCACTGCGATCATCACGTTTCTGATCACGGCCGCGGTCGTGTACTTCGTCGTGGTCGTGCCGATGCAGCGGGTGACGGACCGCCTCGCCGCAGGCCCGCAGCCGGAGGTCGTTCCGCCCGACGTGCAGCTGCTCACCGAGATCCGGGACGCGCTCCACCGCAAGCTCGACACAGCCGGTGGCGGATCGTCCGGCCCGGGCACCCCACCCCCGGCGTGACCACCGGGCTCAGCCGTGGTGGGGCGGCACCTCGCGGCGGAGCTCGTCCTCCCGGTCCGGGTCCGCGTCGGGTACGTCCCGATCGGACCAGCCCTCGTCGGTGTCGTCGCCCGACCGTTCGAGCGAGACGTCACCGAGCGCGTCGAGCCGCCTGCGGCGGGCGCGCGCGGCCGGGTCGTCGGCCGGTTCCGCGGATCCGTCCTGGGGCGTCATGCCACGTCGGACAGCAGCCCGGCCACCCACTCAGCGGTCAGCTCGCGATGCCGGGGCTTCCATCCGGTGGTCCGGACGAAGTGCTCCGAGCTGACGCGCTGGGAGCGGGTGAGCAGCTCGATCCGCTCACCCCCGAGGCGGACCAGCGGCCGCGGCGAGCACGGTGAGCGGTCGCGTCCCACGGCGGCGGCCAGCATCTGCGCCAGCTCGCGGCGCCGTACGGGCTCGGCACCCACGTTGTAGACGCCTCCGGGCGAGGTCAGCGCCGCCAGCACCGCCGTGCCGACGTCCTCGGCGTTGATCAGGTGCATCCAGCCGTCGGGCCCTCCGAATGCCACCGAGTGCCCGGCCCGCGCGCGGGCGAGGCGCCACCGGGTGTAGTCGTCGTCGCCCATGACCCCGCCGAAGCGCAGCACCACGCTCTCGCGCAGGCCGCTGGCGAACTCCTGGGCGTGCGTCTCGGCCAGCACCATCGGCTCGGTCGCGCGGTTGACGACGATCGGGCTGTCCTCGGTCAGCCAGGTCTCGCCCCCGTCGGCGTAGACCAGGCTGACCGACTCCTGGACCAGCCGGCGCACGCCCGCTGCGGCGGCGGCCTCGGCGACCAGTCGTGAGCCCTCGGCGCGGATCCGGTCATTGACCCGCCAGGCACCGGGACGCAACGCGGCGTACCCGACGGGCACATGGGTCGCCAGGTTGCAGACGACGTCGCTGCCCGTGAAGGCCTCGACCAGGCCGTCCGGGTCGAACAGCCCCCCGACCACCGCCTCGATCCCGCGGTCCGCCAGCGACCGGGCCCCCTCATCCGAGCGGGCCAGCCCGAGCACGTCGTGGCCGGCGCCCAACAGGGTCGAGACCACGGACCTGCCCATGACGCCGGTGGCGCCGGTGACGAACACCTGCACGGGTGCTCTCCTCTCGCAGCCCCCGGACCAAGCAGACGTCACGATCCGGTAACGACCCCCGCGCACTGTACGCCGGGGAGGCTGCCACGGGAACACCCGCCTGAGCAATGAGTCAGGATGTCGCCATGCGCTCCGATCTCTTCGCCCAGGACCACCAGGAGCAGCAGACCACCGAGCGGTGGGTGCTGCAGAGCAAGCGCATGTTGCGGGTCTCGCTCGGCGACGACGTGCTCTCGGCCAAGGGCGCGATGGTGGCCTACCAGGGCAGCGTGACGTTCAACCACGAGTCCTCCGGTGGCCTGGGCAAACTCATGCGCCGCGCGCTGACCAGCGAGGACACCCCGCTGATGCGGGTGGCCGGCCGGGGCGAGGTGTTCTTCGCGCGGGAGTCCGCGTCGGTCTTCCTGGTTGCGCTGGAGGGCGACGGCATCAGCATCAACGGCCGGAGCCTGCTCGCGTTCGACGCCACCTTGGAGTGGGACGTCCACCGCACCAAGGGCGTGGGGGTGATGACCGGTGGACTCTTCAACACCCTCGTGCAGGGTCAGGGCACGGTGGCGCTGACGTCGGACGGAGAGCCGATGCTGCTGGACTGCTCGCAGCAGCCCACGTTCGTCGACCCCCAGGCGGCGGTCTGCTGGTCAGCCAACCTGACGCCGGACGTCGTCAGCAGCATGAACGTCGGCTCGATGCTGCGCGGAGGCAGCGGAGAGGCGATCCAGTACTCCTTCTCGGGACCGGGATTCGTGGTGGTGCAGCCCTCGGAGGGTCCCATCCTGCCGCCGCACACGCACTGACGCGACGAGGCACATCCCGGTTGGACAACCCTCGGAGCAGACCCCGGAAGAAAATCCCTGGATCAGCGGTTGGCTCCTGCGTACGCTTCCGATGAAACGAAACAGTTTCGTTTCCGTCTGACCCTCGCGAGGACCGATCTGATGACGCCGCACCGCCCCCGGGTGACGGGTGACCGCGAGGACGAGATCCTCGAGGCCACCGTCCGCGTGCTGGCCGACGTCGGTTACGACCGGCTGACCATGGACCAGGTGGCAGCCGAGGCCCATGCCAGCAAGGCCACGCTCTACCGCCGGTGGGACGACAAGGCGAGCCTCGTCGTCGACGCCGTCAGCCGGGCCAAGGGGCTGCCGGAGGCTGCGCCTCCGGACACCGGGTCCCTCCGCGGTGACCTGCTGGCGGTGTTCTGCGGCCCAGCCGGCGTCACCCAGCGGCTCCCGATGTCGGTGCAGGCCGGACTGCTCACGGCCCTGCATACCGATACCGCCCTGTCGGCGGTCTGGCGCGAGCGGTTCCTGGCGCCACGCATGGCGGTGGCCACCGACATCTTCCGCCGCGCCCGCGACCGCGGCGAGGTGGCTCCCGACGCCGACCTCGACGTGCTCCAGACCGTCCTCCCGAGCATGTGCGCATTCCGGCAGACCGTTCTTGGCCACGACGTCGACGTCGAGTTCGTGGCATCCGTGGTCGACACGGTCGTACTGCCGGCGGCGCGACCACCTGCGCCCCCGACATCGGCAACACCGACACCCGCGACATCGACACCCGGAACATCACCCCCGGCGACACCGGCGCCGACACCCAGGACACCGACACCCGAACCGTCGAAGGACAACACATGAGCACCGAGTTCTCTGCTGCTACGCAGCCACCGCCGGACGACAGGATCGGCAACCGCAGCCGGCATCTCGGGCTCGCCCTGGTGCTGATCAGCGCTGCCCAGCTCATGGTGGTGCTCGACGCCACCATCGTGAACATCGCCACGCCCGAGCTGCAGACCGATCTGGGCGTCTCGCTCTCGAACCTGTCGTGGGTGCAGACCTCGTACACGATCGCGTTCGGGGGGCTGCTGCTGCTCGGCGGTCGGATGGGCGACCTGCTGGGGCGACGCAAGGTCTTCATGGGTGGTGTGCTGCTGTTCGCCTTCGCCTCGCTGCTCGGTGGCCTCGCCGCCAACCAGGAGCTGCTGTTCGCCGCCCGGGCCCTGCAGGGTGTCGGTGCCGCGGCCGCCTCGCCAACCGCGCTCGCCCTGATCACCACCACGTTCCCGGCCGGACCGGCACGCAACAAGGCATTCGGCGTCTACGCCGCGATGTCCGGTGCAGGGGCGGCGGTCGGGCTGATTCTCGGCGGCGTGCTCACCGAGATCGACTGGCGCTGGACGTTCTTCGTCAACGTCCCGATCGGCGTACTGGTGGCCTTCCTCGCCCCCCGCTACCTGGCTGAGTCCGAGCCCCAGCGCGGCCGCTTCGACCTGCCCGGCGCTGTCACCGCCACCCTGGGCCTGGTCTCGCTGGTCTATGGGCTGAGCCACAAGGCGCACGCCGGCGCCACCTGGACCGAGCTGTGGACGATGGGTCCGATCCTGGCCGGAGCGGCCCTGCTCGTCCTGTTCCTGCTCACCGAGGCCAGGTCCAGGCACGCGCTGCTCCCGGTCCGCATCGTCGCCGACCGCACCCGCGCGGTGAGCTTCCTCGTCATGCTGGTCGTCGGCGCCGTGATGTTCGCGATGTTCTTCTTCCTCGGCCTCTACATCCAGCAGGTGCTGGGCTACTCGCCGATCCGGGCCGGCGTCGCGTTCCTGCCGTTCACCGTCGGCATCGTGGCAGCCGCGCAGACCGCCTCCGCACTGATCAGCCGGGTCGACCCGCGATGGATCTCCGGCGTGGGCGGCGTGCTGGCCACGGCATCAATGTGGGGCTATGCGCAGCTGGAGTACGACAGCAGCTACTGGGTGCACCTGTTCCCCTGGATCGTCGTTCAGGCGTTCGGCATGGGCCTGATCTTCGTGCCGCTGACCCTGACCGCCGTGAGCCGCGTCCGCAACGAGGACCAGGGCGTGGCCTCCGCGGTGCTCAACACCGTGCAGCAGGTCGGCGGCTCGCTCGGCCTGGCTGTGCTCGGCACCGTTGCGGCCAACGCCGCCACGGGCAGCGACGCCCTGGCCGGGGCGGCCGGCGTGCCGCGAGAGCTGGCACCGCTCGTCGCCCAGACGTACGGCTACACCCAGGCGTTCACGGTCGGCATGGTCATCATGGCCGTCGGCACGGTCCTCACCCTCGTGGGCCTGAAGATCAGGCACGAGGACCTTGCCACCGACAGCGAGGCGGCGTCCCCGGTGCACGCCAGCTGACCCACCCGATCACCCACCCACACCCCCCACCCACCCGCCCACACGTGATCATCCGCGCACTACGACGAGTCCGGCGGGCACCGAACACCGCCCACACGTGATCATCCGCGCACTACGACGTGTCCTGCAGGCACCCGATCACCGTGCCCGAGCACCGGAAAGCCGTCG
>JAQSWV010000094.1 GCA_029266455.1 Nocardioidaceae bacterium | reverse complement strand
TCCGGGCAGGCCAACGCCGCGTCGAAGTCGATCCCGGCACCCTCGCTGACCACCACCTCAGCGAACGCGACGGTGGTGGGACTGTTCGGTATCGCCAAGGACGCCGCCGTCGCACCGCCCACCGGCATGACCGAACGCAGCGAGGCCAGCGTCAACGGCGGCACCGGCGCGATCGCGACCGGTGAGACCGCCGACTACACACTCAGCCAGCCCGGCCCGACCGGCGCGAAGACAGCCACCGCCACCCTCAGCGCTCCCAACATCGGCCACCTCGTCGCCCTCAGGCCCGCCGGCTGAGGTCCGACGGCCGAAGGCGGGCGCGCGCCTTCGGTGAACGCCGCGAGGAGTCGTGATGCCGCGCAGCGGTGGTGGTGACGTGCTCCTGGCGCACGGGGTCCCCGCTGTGCAGCCGCTGCCCATCCCGCTGAGCTTCGCCGTGACGGGTGCCGCGCTGGCCCTGGTGGTCTCGTTCGTCGTACTGGGCTTCGCCTGGAGCCGTCCCCGGTTCGAGGGCGCCGAGTCGGGGCGTCCCCTTCCGACAGCGGTGACCCGAGTTGTCGACTCCCCCGTCACGGGTGGCGCTTTGAGCCTGGTGGTCCTGGCTTTCGCGCTCTACGTGGTCCTGGCGGCCGCGCGAGGTCCAGACTCCCTCCAGAACCCCACCTTCGGCGTGGTCTATGTCCTGCTGTGGGTCGGCATCGTCCCGGTGTCGATAGTGCTCGGCCCGGTGTGGCGGAGGGTGAACCCGTTGCGCACGGTCCATTGGGTGCTGGCCCTCGTGTCGCGCACCGACCCGGACGCCAGCGTCCGCAGCCTGCCGCCCCGGCTGGGCCACTGGCCGGCGGCGGCCGCCCTGCTCGCTTTCGTCTGGCTCGAGCTCGCCTCCCCCGACCCCGCGAGCCTGGGTGCGGTGCGCCTGTGGTTCGCGCTCTACGCCTCGGTGCTGCTCGTGGGGGCGTCGGTCTACGGCCGGGGCCTGTTCGCCTCCGCGGACCCCTTCGAGACGTACTCGAGCATCGTCGGCAGGCTGTCTCCCTGGGGGCGGCGCACGGACGGCCAGCTGGTGGTCCGAAACCCGCTGGAGAACCTCGACTCCCTGCCGCCCGCCCCCGGGCTGGCGGCCACCATGGCCGTGCTGCTCGGATCCACCGCCTACGACAGCGTCCAGAGCACCACGACCTGGGTCACGTCCGTACAGTCCTCGTCGCTCAGCCCGATGCTGCTGCAGACACTCGGCCTGTGCGCCTGCATCCTGTTCGTGTACCTCAGCTATGGGTTGGCCACGGTGCTGTCCGGCGTGGTCGGCCGAACCTCCGAGTCGCGCTGGACATCGCTGCCCGACCTCTACGCGCACTCCCTGGTGCCCATCGTCGTCGGCTATGTGCTCGCGCACTATCTGACGTTCCTGGTGATCGTCGGCCAGCAGACCCTGGTTCGGCTCTCGGACCCGCTGTCGCGGGGGTGGAACGTCTTCGGGACCGCTGACCTCGGTGTCTCGAACACCGTGCTCACGCATCCGACCGCGATTGCGAGCTTCCAGGTCGTCGCCGTGGTGACCGGCCACGTGCTCGGCGTGATCAGCGCACACGACCGTGCGGTGCGGGTGCTGCCGGCCAGCGCCGCAGTCCGGGGCCAGCTTCCGCTGCTGGTCGTCATGATCGTCTACACCGTGGGCGGTCTGCTGCTGCTCTTCGCTCCCTGAGCCACAGCGGTCAGGCCGCGAGCCGGCGGACCGGGCCCGCGCCCGTGCCGTCGGGCCAGAATGGGCCGATGGAGCTGTCCGAGGTCATCCGCCGCCGGCGCATGGTGCGCGCCTACACCGACGAGCCGGTCGACGCGAGCGTGGTGCGGACCGCGCTGGAGCATGCGGTGCAGGCACCCAGCGCGGGGTTCACCCAGGGCTGGGCCTTCCTGCTGCTGGACCGCCCTGCCGACGTCCGGCAGTTCTGGTCGGTCACCGCGCCGGACGGCGGGTCTGCGCCCGATCGCTGGCTCGCCGGCATGAGCAGGGCGCCGGTTCTCATCGTCGCGCTGTCCTGCAAGGCGGCCTATCTCGACCGCTACGCCGAGCCGGACAAGGGGTGGACCGACCGCGACGAGGCACGCTGGCCGGCGCCGTACTGGGACATCGACACCGGCATGGCCGCGCTGCTCATCCTGCTCACCGCGGTCGACCAGGGTCTCGGTGCGTGCTTCTTCGGTGTGCCCCCCGAGCGGGTCGACGCATTCCGGGGGTCCTTCGGCGTGCCGGACGACCGGCACCCGATCGGTGCCATCACGATCGGCCATCCGGCTCCCGACGCTATCGCCGGATCGCCCCGTACCAGGAAGCGCTTGACCACGGCCGACGTGGTGCACCGCGGGAAGTGGTGATAGACCTTCGGAGCATGGCTTCCGACGACATGACGCCGCTGGTGGTCGTGATGGGTGTGAGCGGCTCGGGCAAGACGACGGCCGGTGAGGCTCTCGGCGCGAAGCTGGCCCTGCGCTACTCCGACGCAGACGGGTTCCACCCCGACGCCAACGTCGAGAAGATGCAGGCCGGCGAGGCGCTGACCGACGAGGACCGGTGGCCCTGGCTGGACGCGGTCGGCGACTGGCTCGCCGATTACACCGACACCGGCGCGATCGTGAGCTGCTCCGCGTTGCGCCGGGTGTACCGCGACCGCCTGCGCGAGAAGGTGCCGGGGGCCACCTTCTGGCACCTGGCCGGTCCGCAGGAGCTGGTGCAGCGGCGGATGGAGGCGCGGAAGAACCACTTCATGCCGGCGTCGCTGCTGCGGTCGCAGTACGACACCCTCGAGCCGCTCGAGGACGACGAGTACGGACTCACCACCGACCTCGACCAGTCGGTGGAGGCCCTGGTGAACGAGTTCGTCGACTGGTTGAGGCAGCATCCCGCTCCGTGACCCGCCCTGCGGCTGCGTCGACCCGATGACTCCACCGTCGGGAGAGCGGGTACGCCGGGCTGTTGCCGGCACGTCGGCGGACGGTCAGGCAACGGCCAGCCGGCGGGCCAGCTCCCTGGCATCGTCCCAGCGGTAGACGAGCACCCGCACCGGGGTGCCATCGACCTTCTCGACCGTGTCCGCCACAGGGGTCCCGCCGATCGCGTCGTACCAGTCCCGGACCGGGTGGTGCTCGAGGACCTCCAGCCCGACCGGCCCGCAGCCACGCGCCCACAGCTCGGTGGTCGCCGCATGCAGCAGCGCCCGACCGTGTCCCCGCAGCCGGTGGCCGGGCAGCACGTGCAGGGCGCACACCCGCGCGTCCATCTCGTGCCACGGCACGCACCGGGCCAGCACGTACCCGACCGGCCCGACCGCACGGGTGTCGGCATCGTCGCGGCCGGACCCGGTCGCGCCATCGTTCCCGCCATCGTTCCCGCCATCGATCCCGTCATCGCTGTCGTACACCAGCAGCACGTCGTCGGGATGATCGGCAGGCCAGTCGCTCCACTCGCGCATGCGCTCCTCGACCGACGGGGATTCCGGCCGGCCTGGCGGGAGCAACGCGGGCGACGTCGCCCGCAGGCTCTCGACCTCGATCATCGCCAGGGCGAGGGCATCGTCGGCGGTGGCGGGACGCACCTGTGGGGACAGCGTGCCCGTCACTGCCCTCCCGCCTCTCGCATCGGGGTGCGCACGCCTCTGGAGCCCGCCACCTCGACTGCCTCGGGGTAGCCGGCGTCGACGTGCCGCAGCACCCCGGTGGCCGGGTCGTTGGTGAGCACTCGTTCGGCCTTGGCCGCGGCCAGCGGCGTACCGTCGACGCAGACCACCTGCCCGGCGTGGATCGAGCGGCCCATTCCGACGCCGCCTCCTGAGTGGATCGACACCCAGCTGGCGCCGCTGGCGACATTGACCATGGCGTTGAGCAGCGGCCAGTCCGCGATGGCGTCCGACCCGTCACGCATCGCCTCGGTCTCACGGTACGGCGACGCGACCGACCCGCAGTCGAGGTGGTCGCGTCCGATCACCAGCGGGGCCTTGAGCTCCCCGCTCGCGACCATGTCGTTGAACCGCATCCCGGCCAGGTGCCGCTCGCCGTAGCCGAGCCAGCAGATCCGTGCCGGCAAGCCCTGGAAGGCGACCTTGTCCCGCGCGGCGGTGATCCAGCGGGACAGGGGCTCGTCGTCGGAGAACAGCTCCAGGACCGCCCGGTCGGTCGCGGCGATGTCGGCATGATCCCCGGACAGAGCCGCCCACCGGAACGGGCCCTTCCCCTCGCAGAACAGCGGCCGGATGTACGCCGGCACGAAGCCCGGGTAGTCGAACGCCCGGGAGAAGCCGGCCGTACGGGCCTCGGCGCGCAGCGAGTTGCCGTAGTCGAAGACTTCGGCACCGGCGTCGGCGAAGCCCACCATGGCCTCGCAGTGGCGCGCCATGGACTCGCGCGCACGCATCGTGAAGCCGGCGGGGTCACTGCGGCGCAGGGTGTCCCAGTCGTCGAAGGCCACGCCCCGTGGCAGATAGGCCAGCGGGTCGTGAGCGCTGGTCTGGTCGGTCACCACGTCGATCGCGACGCCGCGCGACAGCAGCTCGGGGAGCACCTCGGACGCGTTGCCCAGCAGCCCGATCGACAACGGGCGACGCTCGCTCCGGGCCTGTTCGGCCAGTCGCAGTGCGTCGTCCAACGAGTCGGCCGCCGTGTCCAGGTAGCGCGAGTCGATCCGGCGCCGGATCCGAGAGGCGTCCACCTCCACGCAGATGGCCACCCCGCCGTTGAGCGTCACCGCCAAGGGCTGCGCGCCGCCCATGCCGCCGAGGCCTGCCGTCAGCGTCACCGTACCCGCCAGCGAGCTCCCGCCCCGCCCGTCGACACCCTTGCCGTCACCAGCGAGCTTCGCGGCCACGGCGGCGAACGTCTCGTACGTGCCCTGGAGGATTCCCTGCGTGCCGATGTAGATCCAGGAGCCGGCCGTCATCTGGCCGTACATCGTGAGCCCGAGCGCCTCCAGCCGTCGGAACTCCTCCCACGTCGACCACTCCCCGACCAGGTTGGAGTTGGCGATCAGCACCCGCGGTGCCCACTCGTGTGTCTGCAGCACCCCGACCGGCCGGCCCGACTGCACCAGCATCGTCTCGTCGTCGTGCAGGTCGACCAGTGTGCGGCACAGCGCGTCGAAGCTGGGCCAGTCGCGCGCCGCCTTGCCGGTGCCCCCGTACACCACCAGCTCCTCCGGGTGCTCGGCCACCTCGGGGTCGAGGTTGTTCATGAGCATGCGGAGCGGGGCCTCGGTCTGCCACGAGCGCGCGGTCAACCGGGCGCCGCGCGCGGCACGGATGGTCCTGCTCATGACACCTCCACGGCTGTCGGCTCAGGTTCTCACGGCAGCGGACCAGTCACCTGCTCCGCGGCGGCCACCACCGCACCCGACCGCACGAGACCGACCGCGGCGTCGATCTCCGGCGCGAGGTGGCGGTCGCGTCCGGGTCCGGCCACGTGCTCGCGCACGATGCTGCGCACTGCCGCCGTGGCCGCAGCCGGCTGCAGGGGCGCCCGCAGGTCCAGCCCTCGTGTCGCGGTGATCAGCTCCACCGCCAGCACACGGGTGAGCCCGTCGACGGCGCGTCGCAGCTTGCGGCCGGCGTGCCACCCCATCGACACGTGGTCCTCCTGCATCGCACTGGACGGCAGCGAGTCGACGCTGGCCGGTGTCGCCAGCCGTTTGAGCTCGGCCACGACGCCGGCCGCGGCGTACTGCGCGATCATGTGACCCGAGTCGACGCCGGGGTCGTCGGCGAGGAACGGCGGCAACCCCTGGCTGCGGGCCACGTCGAGGAAGCGGTCGGTCCGCCGCTCGGACATGCCGGCCAGGTCGGCGACCGGGACGGCGAGGAAGTCCAGCGCGTACGCCAGCGGCGCGCCGTGGAAGTTGCCGTTGGACTCGACCCGGCCGTCGGACAGCACGACGGGGTTGTCGATCGCGGCGGCGAGCTCACGCTCGGCGACGTCCGCGGCGAAGGCCACCGTGTCGCGGGCCGCCCCGTGCACCTGCGGTGCGCAGCGCAGCGAGTAGGCGTCCTGCACCCTGGTGCACTCGGGGCCACGGTGGCTGGCGACGACGGGCGAGCCCGACAGCAGCGCACGCAGGTTGCCAGCGCTCAGGGCCTGCCCCGGGTGCGGCCTCAGCTCCTGCAGGTCGGCGGCGAAGACCTGGTCCGTACCGAGCAGCGCCTCCACGCTGAGCGCGGCGACGACATCGGCGGTGCGCAGCAACAGGCGCAGGTCGTGCAGCGCGAGGACCAGCATGCCGAGCATTCCGTCGGTGCCGTTGATGAGAGACAGCCCCTCCTTGTCGGCGAGCTGGACGGGCTGTACGCCCGCTGCGGAGAGCGCCTCGGCGGCCGGACGGCGCGAGCCGTCGGGGCCGCGGACGACGCCCTCGCCCATCAACGCCAGGGCGCAGTGGGCGAGTGGTGCCAGATCGCCGGAGCAGCCGAGGCTCCCGTACTCGGGCACGACCGGCGTGATGCCCGCCGTGAGCAATGCGGCCAGCGTGCGGGCAGTCTCGAGCCTGATGCCCGTCCGGCCGGTAGCGAGCGTTGACAGGCGCAGCAGCATCATCGCCCGCACGACCTCCCGCTCCACCTCGGGCCCGGTCCCCGCTGCGTGCGAGCGGATCAGGCTGCGTTGCAGCTCAGCGCGACGCTCCACCGGGATGTGCACCGTCGCCAGGGAGCCGAAGCCGGTCGAGACGCCGTAGTGCGGCAGGTCGTCGTCGGCCAGCACGGCCACCGCCTCGCGGGCCCGCTCGATCGCCGCGACCGCGTCGTCGGCCAGCCACGCGCCCGACCCGCCCCTGGCGACCGCCACCACCTCGTCCGGGCCGACCGCACCCACTCCCACCGTGACCAGGTCCACCGGCTGCCCCGGCTGGTCGGGTCGGTCCGGCTGGTCGGGTCGGTCCGGCTGGCGGGGTCGGTCCGGCTGGTCGGGTCGGTCCGGCTGGCCGGGTCGGTCCGGCTGGCCGGAGTTCACGGGCTGCATCGTGCCAGCGAACACCCCGGGAGCCGATCCCCGCCACCTCCCCCACGATCCGCGAGTTGTGCAGGACCCCCCGAGTTGTGCAGGACTGGGCCTGCAGAGCTCGCGGATCGGCGCACGGGAGCGAGGCGAGCACCACAGCCGGCCGCACAACTCGCGGATCGTCGCAACAGGAGGCAGCGGGGGAAGGGGGCGGCTGCCGCCTGCACAACTCGCGGATCGGCGCAGGGGTGAGGGGCTGGGATCAGGTTGGGGACCGTCGTCGTTCCGTACCGGCCAGACACGACTAGGGTCCGTGGAGTCGGGACATGAAGGAGTGCAGATGCAGGTCGTGGCCGCCGTCCTCACGGTGGCGATCACGTTGGTCGCCATCGCCTTGTTCGCGCGGGCAGCCACCGAGATCGTGCGCACCGTACGGGTCGGGCAGGGGGTCGTCGGGCGCCGTGACGAACCGGGGCAGCGCTGGAAGAACATGCTGGTCGAGACGCTCGGCCACACCCGCATGCTTCAGTGGAGCGGCGTGGGCGCCGTGCACTGGGTGGTGTTCATCGGGTTCGGATTTCTCTTCTTCACGCTGCTGACCGCGTACGGCCAGGTCTTCGACCCCATGTTCGCCCTGCCGCTGATCGGTCACTGGGTGCTGTTCGAGTGGCTGTCGGAGCTGCTCGCCTGGACGATGCTGGGCGCAATCGCCGCTCTGATCGCCGTCCGGCTCGCGAACCGGCCGGGCCGCAAGGGGCGCAGCAGCAGGTTCTACCGGTCGACGATGTGGCAGGGCTACTTCGTCGAGGCGGTCATCGCGATCGTCGGTCTGTGCATCGTGGCCCTGCGCGCACTCGAGTACGCGCTGGGCCGGGCCGAGGGCGAGGAGTGGGCGACCGTCGCGCACTTCCCGCTGACGGCGTGGATCGGCAGCGGGCTCGACGGGCTGTCGGTGGACGCACTCGAGGCATGGATCATCGCCATCGCCACGGTCAAGATCGTGGTCTCGATGACGTGGGCGATCGTGCTCGGGCTCAACGCGACCATGGGGGTGGCCTGGCACCGGTTCACGGTCTGGCCGAACATCTGGTTCAAGCGCGATGCGTCGGGGCGAACCGCTCTCGGCCCGCTGCAGCCGATCATGGTCGACGGCAAGCCGCTCGACTTCGAGAATCTCGAGGACCTCGACGAGAACGCGGCACTGGGCGTGGGAAAGGTGGAGGACTTCACCTGGAAGGGGTTGCTCGACTTCTCGACGTGCACCGAGTGCGGACGCTGCCAGAGCCAGTGCCCGGCCTGGAACACCGACAAGCCGTTGTCCCCGAAGCTGCTGATCACCGCCCTGCGCGGGCACGCGTACGAGAAGGCGCCGTACCTGCGGGTGGCAGAGCCGGAACGCGAGCAGGTGCTGACCGCCGGCGGGGACACGCTGGCCAGGGAGATCGAGCGTCCCCTCATCGGCGACGAGGCCGCCTACGGCGTCATCGACCCGGACGTGCTGTGGAGCTGCACGAGCTGCGGGGCCTGCGTCCAGCAGTGCCCGGTCGACATCGAGCACGTCGATCACATCATGGACATGCGTCGCTACCAGGTACTCGTAGAGTCCAACTTCCCGGCCGAGCTCAACCAGTTGTTCAAAGGGCTGGAGACCAAGGGCAATCCTTGGAACATGGCCCCGAGCGCGCGGATGGACTGGGCCAAGGATCTGCCCTTTCCCGTCAAGCAGGTCGGTGGCGCGGGTGCGGAGGACCCGGCCGACCTGACCGAGGTCGAGTGGCTGTTCTGGGTCGGGTGCGCCGGCGCGTACGAGGACCGCGCTAAGAAGACCACCCGGGCAGTGGCTGAGCTGTTGCACCTCGCGGGGGTCGACTTCGCGGTTCTCGGAGAGGGTGAGACCTGCACGGGCGACCCCGCCCGGCGGTCGGGCAACGAGTTCGTCTTCCAGGTGCTGGCCATGCAGAACGCCGAGGTGCTCAGCGAGGCCAGAGCCACCAAGGTCGTCGCCACCTGTGCGCACTGCTTCAACACCCTCAAGAACGAGTACGAGCAGCTCGGGGTCGAGCTCGAGGTCGTGCACCACACCCAGCTGCTCAACCGGCTCGTACGCGAGGGGCGGCTCACCCCGGTGGCCGAGACGGATGCGTCCGTGGCCGGCAGGACGGTCACGTACCACGACCCGTGCTACCTCGGCCGGCACAACCAGGTGTACACGCCGCCGCGCGAGCTGTTGGACGTCCTTCCGGGCACCACGTTCGCGGAGATGCCCCGCAACTCCGAGCGGTCGTTCTGCTGCGGCGCCGGTGGGGCCCGGATGTGGATGGAGGAGAAGACCGGCACCCGGATCAACAGCGCCCGCACGGCGGAGGCAGTCGCGACCGGTGCCGACCAGATCGCGGTCGGCTGCCCGTTCTGCCGGGTGATGCTGTCCGACGGCCTGACGTCACAGCAGGCGGCCGGCCAGGCGCGAGACGAAGTCGAGGTGCTGGACGTCGCCCAGCTGCTGCTCGCCGCGGTGACCCGTGACCCCGCACCCCGAACGACCGCGGCGGAGCCGGCTGCTGCTGACCGCGGCAGCGAGACCCTGACCCGCACGAGTGACGTGGGCGCCCTGGCCGGCACCACGCCCGACGAGGCGGCGGCTGCGAGGTCCGACCCCGCCGGTGCCGACGCCACCGGTGAACCCGACCCAGACCACGCAGCCCCCGACGACGACGGCAATTCCGACGCCTCGTACCGCGCCTGACTCCCGTCCGGACGTCATCCAACACGCCGCCAGTACGCCACCGCAGCGATGACGTCACGCCGGGCCGGGCCGGACGTCATCCAACACGCCGCCAGTACGCCACCGCAGCGATGACGTCACGCGGCCAGTACGCGACCGCAGCGATGACGTCACGCCCGGACGGGTGAATCAGGCGTCCCGTCGGACGAAGCGTAATGTCGCCACCCCGAGCAGCAGAGCGGTCTCGGCGCAGAACACCGCGAAGCCGGTCCACGGACCGAGCAGCATCCCCTCGAAGGGCGTCACCATGGCGATGGACGAGCCCGCGTTGCCCGGCATCAGCTTGGCCAGCCACTCCCCGACGGCACCGGGCACCAGCATGACGAGGTTGCCGACGACGAACACGAGCGCGAGCGCCGTGGTCACCGCGGCGGCGGTGTGCCGCATCAGCAACCCGAGCGCCATGCCGAACACACCCAGCACGGCGGCGTAGAGCCCGCAGCCGATCAGGGCGCGGATGACGCCGTCGTCACCCAGGGTCAACCCGACGCCGGTCGACTCGAGGAACGCGTTGCCGCCCCAGTAGCCGAAGAAGGCCGTGACGGTGGCGACGGCAAGCAGCACGCCGGCCACGACGACTGCCTTGGCGAGCACGACGTGCGTACGGCGTGGAACGGCCGCCACGGTCGCCGTGATCAGCCCACGGGCGTACTCACTGGTGACCACGACGATGCCCAGCACGACTGCCGGGATCTGGGCGAACATCATCCCCCAGGTCACGAAGGAGCCGGGTGACTCGTCGGCATCCCCACTGGCCAACCAGTCCGCGCTGGCCGCACAGATGATCACGGTCAGCCCGACGCCAAGGACGAACAGGCTGGCCAGCGTCCAGGTCGTCGAGCGGACGGTCCAGAGCTTCGCCCACTCAGCGGTCAGCGCCTGCCGGAAGCCGATTGAACCGGCTGGCGGCGGCGCATCGAGGGAGAGAGCAGCGGAAGCAGCAGCCGGCACCTGCGGTTCCTCGGTACGGACGGTGCTCATGCTGCGTCTCCTTGGCTGATGGATCGGACGCTCTCGGGTGGAGCGGCCGGGGTGGCGGTCAGGTGCGCGGACGGACCCGCGGACGGGCCGGGCGGCGCCTGCGTGGAGAACTCCACGCTGGCCGCGGTCAGGGACATGAATGCGTCCTCGAGCGAGGAGCGAACGAGGGTGAGCTCGTGCAGCCGCAATCCGGCGGCGCCGGCGAGATCCCCCACCGCGGCGGTGCTGTCGGTCAGGACCTGGATCTCGTCGCGCGCCGTGTCAGCAGGCGCCAGCTCGAGACCTTCGCGGCGCAGCAGGTCGGCGAGTTCGCCGGCGCGGGGAGCCCGGACACGGACATGGGTGCGCGCGTAGCAGTTGATGAACTCCGTCATGCTGGTGTCGGCGAGGATCGAGCCGCGGCCGATCACCAGCAGATGATCGGCGGTAAGAGCCATCTCCGACATCAAGTGGCTGGAGACGAAGACGGTACGGCCCTCATCGGCGAGCTGACGCATCAGGCTTCGGATCCAGCGAATCCCCTCAGGGTCGAGGCCGTTGACCGGCTCGTCGAGGACGACCACGGCGGGGTCCCCCAGCAGCGCCGCGGCGATGCCAAGCCGCTGCCCCATCCCGAGCGAGTACTTGCCGGCCCGGACGCCAGCGGCCGACTCCAGACCGACCAGTCCGAGCACGTCGTCGACCCGACGCCGGGGGATGCTGTTGCTGGCGGCGAGCCAGCGAAGGTGGTCGCGGGCGGTACGTCCGGGGTGTACCGCGTGCGCGTCGAGCAGGGCGCCCACCGTCCGCAGCGGAGCGCCGATCTCGCGATAGTCGCGACCGCCCACGGTGACGGCACCGGCACTCGGACGGTCCAGGCCGAGCACCATGCGCATGGTCGTGGACTTGCCGGCACCGTTCGGGCCAAGGAAGCCGGTGACCAGGCCCGGCCGGACGGTGAAGTCGACGGAGTCCACGGCCGTGGTCGAGCCGTAGGTCTTGGCGAGGCCGCGAGCCTCTATGGCGATGGGATTCATGCCCCCACCGTCGCCGTTCGACGGCTCAACGGACATCGGGTGCGTCCCTGGTCCTACCCTCGACCCGACCCCGACGACACCCGAGGGCTGATGGTGCCGGCGCTGAACGCCGCCGGACTGCTCGGTGAGGTGCAGGTCAAGGCCGACTCCGGCGACACTCGAATCGAACATGCGCACGACGTGGGTGTCCGGAGACATCTCGCTGGCCCGGGCCTGAGCCCGGCGAGCACCGCCTCACGACGAAGGAGACGCCATGACCCACCACTCCGCCTATGACCTGGCTCTCCATGAGGTGGAGTACCGCGCCGCCCGCCGGCGGCCCCGGCCACCCCCGCCCCCTCGCCACCTGACGCGCCGCGTCCGTGCCGCCCGTACCCTTCGGCGCCTCGCCGACGACCTGGACGGCACCACCGGTCCACCCCGCACCTCCCCCCCGGTCATCCGCGCGTTACGCCGACGTACTGCGCGGATGATGCCCCCACACCCGGGTGGGCGTCGTACTGCGCGGATCATGCCCCCACACCCGGGCGGGCGTCGTACTGCGCGGATGATGCCCCCACACCCCGGGCGGGCGTCGTACTGCGCGGATGATCAGTCAGGTGGTGCGGGTGCGGTGGAAGTTTGCGAACGACCTCGACGGCGTGGGTCCCCGCTGACCCTGGTACCGCGACCCGTAGACCGCCGAGCCGTAGGGATGCTCTGCCGGTGACGACAGCCGGAAGAAGCACAGCTGCCCGATCTTCATGCCCGGCCACAGCTTGATCGGCAGTGTCGCCACGTTGCTCAGCTCGAGTGTCACATGCCCGGAGAATCCCGGGTCGATGAAGCCTGCGGTCGAGTGCGTCAGCAGCCCCAGCCGGCCGAGCGAGCTCTTGCCCTCGAGCCGCGCGGCGACGTCATCGGGCAGCGTGATGATCTCCAGGCTGGATCCCAGTACGAACTCACCGGGATGCAGGATGAACGGCTCGTCGCCGGTCGGCTCGACCTGGCGGGTCAGCTCCGACTGCTCGACCGACGGGTCGATGTGCGGGTATCGGTGGTTCTCGAACACGCGGAACATCCGGTCGAGTCGTACGTCGACACTCGACGGTTGCACCATGGCGGCGTCGAAGGGATCCAAGCCGACCCGTCCGGCGTCGATCTCGGCCCGGATGTCGCGGTCGGAGAGGAGCACCTGCGCAACCTAGCGCAGGGCTCCGGCTGCACGAGGGCCTCGTCCGGCCACCTAGTATGGTGCCGCTCGCTGCGACGAGTACCGGTCGAGCCGATGTCGTCGACGGCGCACGCGGGTGTAGTTCAATGGCAGAACATCAGCTTCCCAAGCTGACAGTGCGGGTTCGATTCCCGTCACCCGCTCT